>VGZJ01000465.1 GCA_016872595.1 Planctomycetota bacterium | reverse complement strand
CCCCGGAGAGCGTTCCGGCGAAGCCGCCGTTCTCGGTCCCCGGCTCGAAGCACCGCCTCGCCCCGCCCGCGAACAAGTTGCCCGACGGGCTGACCGACGAGGACCACCGCGACCGCGAGGCGCTGCGGGCGGAACTGGCCAGACGGTTCGGCACCGGCCGCGAGCGGGACGGCGTCCTACTCAGCCACGGCGGCGCGTACGGCCGTGTCCGCGGGCTGATGGAGAGTGCCAAACTGTTCGACATCGATCAGGAGTCGAAGAGCACGCGCGACAGGTACGGCTCGACGCCGTTCGGCGAGCAGGCGCTGGTGGCGCGGCGCCTGATCGAGGCGGGCGTCCCGTACGTGCGCGTGAACCGCGGGTGGTGGGACCACCACGGCCAGAACTTCGAGTTCCACCAGGAGATGGTCCCCGAACTCGACCACGTCCTGAGCGTGCTCCTCGACGACCTGAAGGACCGCGGGTTGCTCGACGACACGCTGGTCGTCACCTTCTCCGAGATGGGGCGGACGCCGGGGATCAACAACAACAACGGCCGGGACCACTTCGCCCGGATGAGTGTGACCCTCTCGGGGTGCGGGATCAAGCCGGGCGTGGTCCACGGCAGCACCACGGCCGACGGCGGCAACATCGCGAAGGATCCGGTCACCCTACAGCAGTTCTTCGCGACCGTGATGAAGGCCGTAGGGATCGACCACCAGAAGGAAATCACCAACAGCGACGGCCGCCCGGTGCCGCTCACCGACTACGGCACCCAGCCGGTCGCCGCCGTCCTCGCATAACCGCACACACAGGCCGAGAAGACATCTCCATGAACGCACAACCGAAGAAGGATCCGGCGCCGCCCGCGGCACCGGTGGTGGACGTGAAACTGGTCCGTGAGGTCGGCGTGGGCTGCGACCTCCTCGCCGTGGCGGCCGTTCCCGGTACGGCCAAGGCGTACGCCGGCGGCTCGGACGGAAAGCTCTGCCTCATCGACTTCGACGAGGCGAAGCCGATGCCGGTCACGTGGGCCGCCCACACCGGCTACGTGAGCGGACTGGCGCGGGCGGGCAAGTACCTCGTCTCGGGCGGTTCGGATCACCAGTTGATCTGGTGGGACGCCGAAACCCGCGAGAAGGTGCGCGGCTTCGAAACGCACGACAAGAAATGGGTTCGCAGTGTGGCCGCATCCCCGGTCGGCAAACTGGTCGCCAGCGCCGGCGACGACATGGTCGGCCGGCTGTGGGACGCGGAATCCGGCAAACTCGTTCACGAACTGGTCGGCCACGAGAAGCTGACGCCATATGGTTTAGTTTCCAAGCTCTACTGTTGTCGGTTCTCGCCCGACGGCAAGCACTTGGCGACCGGCGACCAGACCGGGACCGCGATCGTGTGGGACGCCGCCACCGGGAAACAAATCGCCAAGGTGCGGGCACCGAACCTCTACACCGCCGACACCAACGGCCACACCTACGGCGGAATCCGCGCACTGGCGTTTTCGCCGGACGGCACGCGACTGGCACTCGCGGGCAACATCGCCGGCGACACCTCCACGATCACCAACAGCAAGGCTCTCGCGCAAGTCTTCGACTGGAAGGCCGGGAAAATGACCCAAGACATCCCGGTGAAGGTCAACGCCTTCTTCGAGGCCATCGCCTTCCACCCGAAACAGCCGTGGCTCGTAGCCGCGACCGGTGCGGGCGAGGGGAAGAAGGTCGTGATCCTCGACACCGAGAAGGCGTCGGTGCTTCAAGAGATCGTTTCGAACACTCCCCTCTTCGACATGGCGCTGAACGCGACCGCAGACACGCTCGTCGCGGTCGGCCGCAAGAAGGCGTTCTGCTGGCGACTCACCCAACGAGGCCCCCAATGAACACGCCTCTCATCGCCCCGTGGCGATTGGCCCTGCTACTCGCCGTCGGAGTCACCGCGAACACCACAACGGGTGCCGAACTTCTTCCGGCGGACCGCCCCGTCCCCGACGTGATCGACCACTACGTCGATCAGAAATTACAGGGGGCCAAGGTCACGCCCGCGCCGCAGGCCGACGACGCGACCTTCGTCCGCCGGCTCTACCTCGACCTCGCCGGCCGCATCCCGACCCCCGCCGAGGTCCGGGAGTACACCGACTCGACCGATCCGAAGAAGCGCGAGAAGCTCGTCGCCGAGTTGGTCGCGTCACCCGAGTTCATCCGCCACAACGCGAACGAGTTCGACGCCTTCCTGCGCAACGACAACGGCGACGGCGGGAGCGTGCGCACATACCTTCTGGCGGCGTTCAAGGAGAACCGGTCGTGGGACCGGATGTTCCGCGACCTGCTCGGGGCCGGCGAAATGCCGCACCCGGCCAAGCCCGAACAGTACGTCCTGCGGCGGCTCAGGGACCGCGACGCCCTCACGCGGGACGTCAGCAGCGTGTTCTTCGGCCTGAACATCAGCTGCGCCCAGTGCCACAACCACCCGTACCTCGAGTCGCTCACCCAGGACTACTTCTTCGGGATGCGCGAGTTCTTCGCCGCGTCCTACGACTTCCAAGGCAACCTCCTCGACCGGCGGTTCGTGAAGCCGGCCGAGTTCAAGCCCAAGACCGGCGCCGCCCGCCCGGCCAAGCTGCTGTTCCTCAACGGCAAGACGGTCGAGCGGGAGGGCGAACCGGCCGCCGATCTCGCGAAGGCGATTCAGGAGGAGTCGAAGGCCATCGAGCAACTCGGCAAGGCGTACGCGAAGGACAAGGTGCTGCCGCCGCAGGCGAAGTTCCGGGCCCGCGAGAAGCTGGCAGACTTGGCCCTGAAGCCGGAGAACCGCGACCTGTTCGCCCGGGCGATGGTGAACCGACTGTGGTTTCGCTTCTACGGCCACGGGCTGGTGATGCGGGTGGACCAGATGCACGCCAACAACCCCGGCAGTCACCCCGAACTGCTCGACTGGCTGACCCGCGACTTCATCACCCACGGGTACGACCTGAAGCGGCTCCTCGCGGGGCTCGTCTCCGCCAAGGCCTACGGCCGCAGCAGCGAGTGGAAGGGCACCCCGGTGCCGGCCCCGGAGCTGTTCGCGGTGGCGTCCGTCCGGCCACTGACACCGGCGCAGTGGGCGGCATCGTTCCAACTCGCCAACAACCCGGCGCTGATCGGCCGGGACAAGACCTTCGAGGCCCGCGAGAAGGCTCTGACCGCCCTCGAGAACGCCGCGAAACCGCACGAGAGTCTCATTCAGTACCCGCGCGACGACATGCCGATCCCGGTCAACGAATCGATGCGGCTGAGCAACGACCCCGGCCTCAACAAGACGATCGGTGCCCAGTTGCTCCCGACACTGAAGAAGGCGAGCGACCGCAAGGTGCGGATCACCGAGGCCGTCTGGGCCGTGCTGTCCCGCCCGCCGGCCGCCGACGAGTACGAACTCTTCGAGTCGTACCTCGAGCGCCGCAAGGATCGCCCGGACGCGGCCCTGCAGCAACTGGTCTGGGCG
>VGZJ01000464.1 GCA_016872595.1 Planctomycetota bacterium | reverse complement strand
TCGGGACCGGCGCGGGCCGCGGCGCGCGCGGCACCGGCGGCACGACGGGCGGCAGGGGCAGCGCGGGCGGCTCGTCGATCGGGATCGCCTCGATCAGTTCCACGCTCGTGCCGCGCAGGTAGCCGGCCAGTGCGTCGGCGAACACGCGCGCGGACGAGTAGCGGTCGGCCGGCTGCTTCTTCAGCGCCTTCAGGCAAATCTGTTCCAGATGGGAGTCGATGTCGCGGCGCAGCATCGACGGCCACACGGGTTCGTCGAGGCAGTGCTTGGTCATCAGTTCGAGGCGCGTGCCGTCGAACGGCCGCCCGCCGGTCAGCAGTTCATACAGGATGACGCCGAGGCTGTAGATGTCCGCGACCGGGGTGATCGGGCCGAACTGCGTCGAGCCCCACTGCTCCGGCGGCATGTAGTACGGGGTGCCGAGTTCCTTGGCCTCGTCCGAGATCGACTTGAGCGCGCTCACCGGAGTCCGGGCGAGGCCGAAGTCGATGATCAGCAGTTTCTTCCCGTCTTCGTCGTACAGCACGTTTTCCGGCTTGAGGTCGCGGTGGATGATGTTCTTGTCGTGTGCCGCGGCCAACCCCAGCGCGATCTGGCGCGCGCACACGGCCGCCGTGCGCGCGGGCAGCGGCGGCGCGCCCGGGCGCGGGAGCAGGTCGCGCAGCGTGCGGCTGACGTAGCGCATCACGATGTACGAGCGGTCGCCGTCGGGGACGACGTGATAGATCGGGCACACGTGCGGGTGGTCGATGTGCGCCGCGGCCCCGCGCCTCTTGCAAGAAGTACGGGATGTAGGCCGGGTCGCGCCCCTTGCCGTGCGGTTGCTTGATCGCGACGCGCCGCCCGGTCGCGGGGTCGTGGGCGAGGTACACGCGGCCGAACGTGCCGGTCCCCAGAACCGTTTCGATGTGGTACTGCCCGAGTTGCGTGGGCGGAGCTTCGTCGGCGGGCGCGCGCCCGTCCCAGTGCTCGGCGCGGGGCGGTCGGTCGGGACTGTACCCGTCCGCGAGCGAGCCGCGCGACGGCAGCGGCGGCCCGGGGGCGCGTTCGGGGTCGTCGAGCGACTCGGGTTCGGTCATCCGGCACCTGTCATCACCGCGGTGCGCCTTGTCTTACGTCCGACGGGCGCGCGCGTCCGTACGGTCAGAATCGGGAGCGGCACGGCGAGCGCGCCGGGTGGCGAAAGCGAATGCCGTCGTTGTACGGAGGGCGTGAAACGTGTGGGTGGTGGGTTCGCGGAACCGACCTATGGTTTCAACCGCTGGAACGTGAGCGCCGGTCCGCTGGTGGGTTTAAGCTCCAGTTCGGCGGCGGACACCTTCGTAAGTGTGTACCTGACCGTCAGCGTTCCTGACGTAACGACGAGATCGCAGGGAATCCGATCTCCTGTCACTTTGTAGCTGCGGGAGATCGTTGGGCTGGTGGACCACACTAGCTTGCCGTCACCCACGAACTCCCAGAGGATCGGCTCTGTCTTGCCGGAGCGCTCCCACTTGCCAACCAGTTTGGCAGGGTCGAACTTCTGTGCCACGGGCTGTTCAGGCTCCTTCGGCTTCGCTCGGCGGAACACGTACAGCGTGCCCCCGGAAGTCTTCACCTGAAACTCGTCGTCGGTGAGTTTGGAAACTGTGTACGTAAACTTGCTCGTGATCGTGATCGTGAGTTGATCGCCGTCAATGGTGTAGGGATACCCCGAACCTGACTTGGCTGTAGACCCGACGTAGCGTTTGCCGTCGCTGGTAAACTCCCACAACAACGATGGGGTTGTGGGCTGAGTCCGCTCCCACACGCCGATTAACTTCTTAGCGTCGAACTTCGGTTCCGGCGGTTTGGGTTCCGGCGGCTTCTTCAGCTCGTTGTTCGTTGACTTCGGATCGAGCACCTTCTCGGCTGGTTTCACGGTACTCAAGCCGGTGGCCGAGTTCACGCCGGTCAACCGCTGGCGCGCGTCCGCGAGAGCGGGTTCGATGTCGGTCCAGTACCACCACGCGGCCCCGCCGGTGCCGGCGAGCAGGAAGAGCAACACCAGCGCGAGTACCCGCCGTCCGCGACGACGCGGGGGTACGCCCGGTTCCTTTGGAGCGGGTGGGGGCAGTTTCGGTTTCGCCGTGGGCACGCGGGCCGGGCGCGCGTCGGTCGTCACCACCTGTACGGGTTCGGCGTACCGGCCCGCGGCCTGACGGCCGGCCGCGACCGCGAACTTGCAATCGCACCGTTGGCAATCGACGGGGTCCGTGCGCCCCTGCGCGATCTGGAGCCGGGCGTCGCACCGCGGGCACCTCACGATCTCGTAGGCGACCGGCCGGTTCGGGGGCAGTTCGTCGGCCAGCGGCAGCTTCGGGTTGCGGAAGATGGTCGCGAACGGCAGTTCCGCGTCGGACTCGCTGCGCCCGTCGGTGCGGAGCAACTCCGTGAGCGCGTCGGCGAACACTTTGGCGGATTGGAAGCGGTCGCCCGGTTTCTTCGCCATTGCGGTGAGGCAGACCGCGTCGAGCGCCGGGTCGAGCGCCGGGTTGAGGGCCGACGGCCGGCGCGGGGCGACCTCGGCGTGCTGCATCATCACCTCGAACACCGAACCGCGGAACGGCACGTCGCCGGTCAGCATCCGGTACAGGACGACGCCGAGGCTGTACACGTCGGAGTGCGGGCCGACCTCCGCGACCTTGCCGCGGGCCTGTTCCGGCGACATGTACGCCGGGGTGCCGAACACCGCGCCCTCGGCCGTGCGGCGGCTCTCGTCGGCGAGCAGCGCCAGCCCGAAGTCGGTGATGAGCACCTCGCGCGAGGCCGGGTCGTACAGCACGTTCGCGGGCTTCAGGTCGCGGTGCGTCACCCCGCGCGCGTGCGCGGCCCCGGTGCCCAGCGCGAGCTTCCGCGCGATGGCGAGCGCGTGGCGCGGCGGCAGCGGGCCGGTGTGCCGCTCGAGGACCGCCGCGAGCGTCGTCCCCTCAACGTAGTGCATCACGATGAACGGGAACTCGCCCACGACGCCGACTTCGTGGACCGGGCACACGTTCGGGTGGTGGATGGTCGCGGTCGCGCGGGCCTCGCGCAAGAACCGCTCGCGGAACTCGGCCGTCAGTCCCTCGGGGCGCGGCACCTTGATGGCGACCTGCCGCGCGAGCCGCGCGTCGAAACCGAGGTACACGCGCCCGAACGCGCCCTCGCCCAAGAGCGCCCGGATCTCGAACCGCCCGAGTCGCTCGGGAATGGCGGGCGCGACCGGCACGAGGCCCGCGGGAACCCACGGCCCGGTGCCGGACCCGGAACCCGGTTTCTCCCCTATTTCCCAGATGACCTTCGACTTTCGGCATGGCATGTGCGCCGGAACCCTGGGATTCCCAGCGTTTCTGCCTCTTTCCTGCCGAAATGACCGAGGAACCCAATGGGTGACCGCCGAAATGACCCCCTGCGTGTGGATTTCGACCGCGAGATCAAGTTGGAGTTCCACGGCTCGACC
>VGZJ01000463.1 GCA_016872595.1 Planctomycetota bacterium | reverse complement strand
GAAGAAGGCACGATCCAAGAAGAAGCGGCCAATACTCATGGCCGACTTGGAGCGAAGGTATCGCGAATCACCTGGGTTTTAGCCCTCTCGCGGATCGTTGTTTTCTTTGTGGCTTTTGTGCCTTCTTGTGGCCAATCCTCTTCATCCTAATCCCGGCGGGGGGTGTCCAACAGCTTGCGCCACGCTTCGGCGGTGGGGGCCGCGTCCTTGCCGGTCAGTTCGCGGAGCGCGGTCACGGCCGCCTTGTGGTACGGCGACAGCACGCCGGCTTCCTTCGGCGCGAGCTGCTCGCGGTACGCGGTCGCTTCGGCGTCGGTCAGCACGCGCTCGCGCACGAAGAAGTCGAACCGCTGTTCCTCCGGCCACGGGTGCGCGTCCTTCACGTGCATCGCGACGGAGAAGTCCTGCCGCAAGTAGGTCACGTCGAGGCGAACCATCAGTTCCGGCGACGACTGCCGGTAGCCCTCGCTCGGCAGCGGCAGCGGTTGGCCCTGAATGGCGACCTCGGCCGTGAGCGCGTTCGGGTTCGGCGTGCCGGAGCCGTTCGGGGCGTGGCACATCAGGCAGTTGCGGTGGTGGTTCATCTTCACCATCTCGCGCACCGCCATCACCTTCTTGCCGCTCACCTCTTTGGTCGACGGCAAGCGCGGGTCGGTCGCTTCGAGCATCGCCAGCAGGTGCGGCAGCAGGTCGGTGCGTTCGAGCTTGGTGATGGCTTCGGCCGCGCGCTTGGCGACCGCCGGCCACGGGTACTTGAGGCCGCTGACGAGCACGTCGGTGTAGTCCTTCTCGCGGCGCACCTTCAGCGACGTGACGGCGGCGTCGCGGATGTCCGCTTCGGCGGAGTAGATCGCCATACGCGCGAGCGCCTTGGTCGCGTCGACGTGCGGCACGCCGGCGAGGTACTTCACGAGACCGAGGCGAATCTCCGGCGACTCGACCGCGAGCATCTGCGTGAGCGCCGCGACCCGCGCCACGGTGACGTGCTCCGCGGTCGCCTTGTCGCGCCGCGTGGCCGAGTCTTCCAGATCGCACAGCTCCGTGTACTGCCGCCAGAACGGTTCCTGCCCGGCGATGAACAGCACCTGTTGAACGTCGCCCGTGGGGATGAAATTGGTGGTCGGCGCGGTGCGGAACGTCTGCGCCGCTTGCGGCGTGCCGCCGGCCTGCCCGGTGCTCGACGAGCGGAACGACGGTAGCACCGGGGCGTTAGGGGCCTGTTGCACGCGGCCGCCGCCCAGCGCGGTGCGGACGGATTGTGCGGCCTGCGTGAAGTGCTTGAGGCGGTCGCCGCTGGTGCGGCAGTCGTCGCCCATCGCGAACGGCATCCCGCCCAACTCCGGGCGCGCCTCGATCAGCGCGGCCATGAACGCGTCGGCCTTCTTCGCGTTCATGTGGTTGATCTTGGCGATCTGGTGCGCGGCGGCGGCCGTCGGGTCGCGCTTCTCGTTCGGGGCCGCGAACGTGATTTCGGGAACCGCCTTCAGGTCGTCGGTGAGCACCGGCCCGGTGACCGGCGCGACCTTCGGTGCGACCGGGAGCAGGTCTTTGACCGGCGTGTTCGGCTCGATCTTGAACTTGAACTGCCGCGGCTGCGCGGCCTGTGGCTGGATCGGGGCCGGCAGCGGCACGAACGGATCGTTCGGGCGCGGTTCCGTTGGCTGCGCGCTGGGCGGCGTTGTGGGCACCGGCGGCAGCGCGGGCGGCCCTTCGTTCGGCGGTTGGGCCGCGCCGAGCAGGACCACCGCTGCGGCGCACAGAACCAACCGGCTCAACATCCTGTTGCGGGCCATGTCGTACACCTCCTGCGCTGGGCGAGGGGTGCGATGCTAACTGAAGTGGAACGCCGGGCACAAGAGCGCGCGGTCAGCGCGAGGGGCGGCCGGCTTCGGCGGCGATGGCGGCGCGGCGCGCGCCGCCGAGCGGGGGCAGGTCCGGGGCCGGGCCGGGGGTCGTCATTTGCGCCCGCACCACCAGCACGCGCTGCCGCGTGCCGGTCGCGTGCGGCACCCCGAACAGGGCCGCACCGACCGTGTCCGGCTGGGCCGCGTCCCAGCCGATCAGCAGGTACTCGTTCGGCCCCAACAGCGCGTCGAAGGCCAGCGCCGGGAACCGCGCGAGCGGAACCTCTTCGTGCTTCACGAACCCGGTGCCGTCCGCGGACGGGCGGAGCCAACTGCGGCGCTCGCCGTGCTGGACGTGCGGCTCGCACGTCACCTTCACGCGCCCCGGCCCGGCCGGGTCCGGGCGCACCTGCACCCCGCACCGGGCCTGCTCGAACGCCAGCGGCACGCGCTTCCCGGCCACGTCGTTGAGCACCCCGAACGCGCACCGCGGGTGCGGGCCGCTGGTGGGCAGCACCTCGTCTTTGCGCAGCGAGAAGGTCATGCGCCGCGCGCTGAGGGCCTCGGCGTCCGTTTCGAGCATGGCCTGAAAGCGCGGCGGGAGCGACCCGGCGAGGATACCGGCGCGCAGGCCGTTCTCGTTCAGGAGGACGCGCGCCTCTTGCCCGCCGACCGGGAGCGCGTCGGCCCAGAGGTCGCGGTCGAGGAAGCGGTCGCCGACGGGCCGCTCGAGCAGCACGGTCTCGACCACCGCGCCGTCGGTCGGGACGACCGGGGCGAGCGAGCGGACGACGGGATCGGTGGGGCCGACGGGCGCGCGGGCGGCGCGGGTGAAGCACCCGACCGCCGCGGCACACGCCGCGCACCCCGCGATGGCCCACCACGCCCGCCGCATCGGTTCACGCGCCAATTGTGAGGAACGAGGGGCGCGGGAATAGCGTGGGCGGTGGCAGCGGTCAACCCCGGCCGCGGGCCGGGCATCTTGCCCAACCCGCGCAACCGCTTCGGTCGGCGCGGGCGGAATCGTGTTCTATGCTCCCGGTACGTGTTTTCCCGCCCGGCGTGCGCCTATGTCGCTCCCCCTCGCCACGAACACCGTTGACGCCGCGGCCCTCGCCGACGAGTTGGCCCGGTACCGTGTCGTGGACCCCGCGCGGCTGACCGAACTGCTATCCGAGTTCACCGGGGTCGGGCCGGTGGCGCTGGCCGATTACCTCGTGCGGCGCGGCGCGCTCACGCCGTTCCAAGCCGATCGGGCGTTGCGCGGCGAGTGCGCGCTGCTGGCCCTCGGCCCGTACCGGCTCACCGGCACCGCCACGCGCGGCGCGTTCGGCCCGCTGTACACGGCCGCGCACGCCACCAAGCCGGGCGCGTTCGTGGTCCGCGTGCTGCCGCTGCGCAGCCTGTGGAAGGCGAAGCAGGCCAAGCAGCTCGCGCGCGCCCAGTTGGCGCGGGTGAACCACCCGGCGGTCCCGCCGCTGCTGGAAGTGGACTCGGCCAACGGGTTCCATTACCTCGTGTGGCCCCGCGCCGAGGGCGCGGCACTGGCCGACGTGGTGGGCGCGACCGGGCCGCTCGCGCCGGGCGAGGCCGCGGCCCTGATCGGGCACCTCGCGGCGGCGCTG
>VGZJ01000462.1 GCA_016872595.1 Planctomycetota bacterium | reverse complement strand
GGCGACTTCCCCACGTACAACCTCGGCGCGAAGACCGCGGAGGGCGGCGAGTTCCGCGCGGGGGCGTCGGTCCCGCTGTTGCGCGACCGGGCCATCGACCGGCCGCGCGCCAACCTCCAACAGGCGCGGCTCGACGTGGCGCTGGCCGAACCCGTGATCGAGCGCCAGCGGTTGGATTTCCACCGGGCCGCGGCCCGCACCTACTGGAACTGGGTGGCCGCAGGGCACCGGCTCAAGGCGGTCGAGGCGCTCGTCGCGCTCGCGGTCGAGCGCGACGACCAGATCAAGAAGCGCGTCGAGGTCGGCCCGGTCGCCAACATCGAGCGCATCGACAACCAGCAGAACATTGCCATGCGCAACGGGGTTCTGGTGCAGGCCCAGCGCGGGTTCCAACAGGCCACTATCGAGCTGTCGCTGTTCCTACGCGACGAGCGCGGCCGGCCGACTCTCGCGGGACCGGAGCGCCTGCCGGCGTTCCCGGACGCGCGGCCGCTCGACCCCGAGGCGTTCGACGAGGCGCTGGCGACCGCGTTCCAGAACCGGCCCGAACCGCTGCGGCTCCGACTCTTGCGTGACAAGGCCGCGGTGGAGCTGCGCCTCGCCGACAACCAGATGCTGCCGGGGGTAAACGCGGTGGTGGCCGCGGCGCAGGACGCCGGGCCGGGGAAGAGCTCGACCTCCGGGCCGAACGGCCTCGACCGTACCACGCTGAGCGCGGGGGTGGCGGTCGCGCTCCCGGCGCAGCGGCGCGACGCCCGCGGGCGCGTGCTGGCCGCGCGCGCCCTCGTGGGCCAGTTCGACGAGCAGCTGCGCCAAGCCGAGGACGTGGTGCGGGCCGACGTGCAGGACACGTTCTCGGCTCTGGAGCGGGCCTACGAGTTCGCGCAGCAGGCGCAGAAGCGCGTCGAACTGGCGCGGCTCGTGGCCCGCGCCGAGCGCGCGCAGTTGGCCGCCGGGCGCAGCGACGTGCTCCGCGTGACCCTGCGGGAGCAGGCCGCGTTCGAGGCCGAACTGACGGCCATCGGCGCGAGCCAAGGCTACTTCCGCGCGCTGGCCGACTTCCGCGCCGCCCTCGGCATCACGCGCTGAGCCAGCTTCGGCCGTAGCGTTCGGGCGCGCCCGCGGGTATGCTTCCGGCTTTCGCACCCCCCGCACGCGAGCGCCCGATGAACCAGACCGCGCTGAAGGCTCAGCTCTCCGCGTTCATGTTCCTCCAGTACTTCATCTGGGGGTCGTGGTACGCCAGCATGGGCGCGTACCTCGCCAAGACGCTCCAGTTCTCCGGCCAGCAGATCGGCCTCGCCTACGGCGCGTTCGCCATCGGCTCCATGATCGCCCCGTTCTTCGTCGGGCTGATCGCCGACCGCTATTTCGCGTCCGAAAAGTTGCTCGGCTTTCTGGGCCTCGTCGGGGGCGTGATCCTGTGCGCGATCCCGCACGCGGACACGTTCGGCACCTTCTACCCCCTGCTCATCCTGTACTGCGCCACCTTCGCGCCGACGCTCGCACTGGGCAACTCGCTCTCGCTGCACCACCTTGCCAACGCGAAGCAGGACTTTCCGCGGGTGAAGATTCTCTCCGCGGTCGGGTGGATCGCCGGGGGCGTCACGCTCAGCGTCATGAAGGGCGAAAGCTCGCCGGTTCAGTTCTACCTCGCGGGCGCGATTTCCGTCGTGTTCGGGCTGTTCGCGTTCACGCTGCCGCACACCCCGCCGAAGAAGGTCGGCGCGAACGTGAGCGTGGGCGAAGTCCTCGGCCTCGACGCGCTCGCGCTCCTGAAGAAGCCCTCCTTCGCCATCTTCATCGTGTGCATGTTCCTGATCTGCGTCCCGCTGTACTTCTACTTCGTGAACATGGCCGTGTACCTCGGCCAACTGGAGTGGCCGAACGCCGCGGCCCGCATGACGCTGGCGCAAGTGTCGGACGTGGTGTTCCTGTTCCTGCTGCCGGTGATGCTGTGGCGGTTCGGGTACAAGCTGACCATCGCCATCGGCATCGTGGCGTGGGCCGCGCGATACTTCCTCCTCTCGAACAGCGTGGGCGCGCCCGTCGAGGCGCAAGCCGCGCTCATCTTCGGGGCGATCCTGTTGCACGGCGTGTGCTACGACTTCCTGTTCATCGCGGGCCAACTCTACGTCGACGACGAGGCCAACGAGCGGATGCGCGGCGCGGCGCAGGGCTTCATCGCCTTTATCCTCTGGGGCGTGGGCGCGTTCGTGGGCACGCTGCTCGCCGGCATGGTGATGTCCGCGAACAAGCTCGACTCGGCCGCGGGCACGGTTCTGCACGATTGGAAGACCATCTGGCTGATCCCGGCGGTCGGCTCGTGCGCGGTGCTGGCCGTGTTCCTGATCTTCTTCCGCGACCCGCCGCCGAAGCCGGGCGATGTGGTCGAGTCACCGAAAGAGGAGTCGTGGTGAGCTATCGCGTTGGGATGGCGCAGACACTGGTTGAAGGCGGCGCGCCGGGGGCGAACCTGCGCCGGGCCGCCGACGCCGTGCGCGGAGCGGCGGCGCAAGGGTGCCGGCTCGTCGTGCTGCCGGAGTGCCTCGATCTTGGGTGGACCGATCCGTCCGCGCGCGAACTGGCCGCGCCGATCCCCGGCCCGCACGCCGACGTTCTCGTTCGCGCGGCGCGCGAAGCCGGGGTGTTCGTGGCCGCGGGGTTGGTCGAGCGCGCCGGCCCGCGGCTCTTCAACGCCGCGGTGCTGATCGCCCCGACCGGCGACATCGTCCTTCACCACCGCAAGCTCAACGAACTCGACATCGCCCTCGACCTGTACTCCATCGGCGACCGGCTCGGCGTAGTGGAAACCGAACTCGGCACGCTCGGCCTCGCCATCTGCGCGGACAACTTCGGCTCATCGCTGGCGGTGTCGCACGTCCTCGCGCGCATGGGCGCACAGGTGATCGTGTCGCCGTCGGCGTGGGCCGTGGACGCGGACCACGACAACGCGCGCGACCCGTACGGCAAGCTGTGGCGCGATTCCTACCGCGAACTCGCGGCGCTGTACGACGTGACCGTGATCGGGGTGAGCAACGTTGGCCCCATGAGCGGCGGGCCGTGGGCCGGGCGGAAGTGCATCGGCTGTTCGCTCGCGCTCGGCCCCGGCCTTCTGGTAGAAGCGCCCTACGGGGCCGAAGCGCTGGTGTGCATCGAGGTGACGCCGCGCGCGCCGGTCGCGCGCGGCACCGGGTTCGCCGCGGCGCTCGCGGCCCGCGGCTACCGCGGGCCGTGAGGGGGCCGCACACGTTCGGCTTACTCTTCGTCCATGAACTCGGTGTTCTCCACGATCCACCCGATGATCTTCGGCATGCCCCAGAAGAGATAAATGCCCGCGGTGATGATCGACAGCAACACGGTGACGATGAACAACCCGAAGAGCGCGCCGCCGGAGCCGGTGAACGTGAGGCGGCGACCGTTAATAGACTCGTTGCGCAATAGGTGTTGGTTCAGTCGCACTTCGGCCAGACGATCCTGTGTGGTCGTTACCCGTACATCCGGTTGTGGAGTCCGGCGACGTTCTTCATCATCACCGTGTGACGACGGGGCG
>VGZJ01000461.1 GCA_016872595.1 Planctomycetota bacterium | reverse complement strand
GACGTTCCCGTAGTGGTCGCGGCCACCGTTCTTGTTCAGCTTCGGCGTGCGGCCCATCTCGCCCGTCACCACCAGCAGCACGCGGTCGGACAGCCCGCGCTGCTTCAGGTCTTCAACGAACGCGCTGACCGCGTGGTCCACCTGGGGGGCGAGCCACTTCAGCCCCTCCATGTTCTTGGGGCTGTTGTTGTTGGCGTGCATGTCCCAGCCGCAGTCGGACACGGTCACGAACCCGACGCCGTTCTCGACCAACCGCCGGGCCAGGAGCATCTGCTTGCCGAGCAGGTTCGTCGCTCGCTTCATGTCGTGCCACTTGGTGGCGTCTTCGAGCTTGAACAGCTTGCTGGTGTCATAACGGGCGACCACCTTCGGGTCTTCCTTCGACAGGTCGAACGCCGCCGTCACGCCGCGGGTGATGACCTCTGCCGCCTGCTGCTGGTACTTGCCGGCCTGCGCGACGGCGGGGTCTCGGTCGAGGTCGCGGCGGAGCCCGTCGAGGTCGGCCAGTAGCTTCCGCCGGTCGTCGAACTGCTCGCGCGGCAGGGTCAGGCTCATCGACTGCTTGAGCTTCGACCCGCCGGACGGGTTGAACGCCTCGCACTGCGGCCCGAGCGCGCCGGGCTGCGTGAGCGTCGGCAGCGCGCCGGTCTCGAAGTTGTTCTGGAGCGTCAGCCCGTCCAACACGGCCTCGGGCAGCACCAGCACGTTGGTGGGCAGCCCGGTGCGCGGGTTCGTGGTGCCAGCGAGGTTGGCGTACGCGGCGCTCAGCGCCGCCTTCGCCGCGTTCCCGCCGGTGGTGACCGCCTGATAGGTGTGGCCGCCGTTGCCGGACGCGAACGACCGGACGAACGCGAACTCCTTCGCCATCGCGGCCATCTTCGGGAAGTGCCCGCTGAACCGCACGCCCGTTAGCGCGGTGGGGATCGTGTCGCCGAGGGTGCGCGTCTCCTGCGGCGCGTCGGGCTTCGGGTCCCACGTCTCGAGCTGCGTCGGCCCGCCTTGCAGGAACAGCAGCACCACCGCCTTCGGCTCGGACGAATCGCCGGCCGCGGCCCGCGCCGCGAGTAGGTCCGCGAGCGTCAGTCCGCCCAGCGCGAGCCCGCCGACGCGGAGGAACTCGCGCCGGGTGCGGCCCTGGCAGGTGTGAGCGCAGCCGCGGTCGAAGATCGTGAGCATCGGCGGTCCCTCGTGTTCGGTTCGGTCCGGCGGGGGTGAGGTCAGAACAGTTCGGAAATCGGCTGGCCGGTGTTGACGAGGTTGGCGACCTCGGCCGGCAGTAGTGCCGGGTTGGTGCGCACCGCAGACGCGTCGAACAGCGTGTGCAGCACGGTCGCGAGCAGGTGCTCGGGCTTGTACGCCTTCGTAACGGGCTTGGCCCCGGTCTTGTCGCTCTGGCCGATCGCCTGTCCCATCTTCAAGCCGCCGCCGGCGAGCACCAGCGGCGTGATGTCGGCGTGGTGCCCGGTACCGCCGCTCTTCCCCTTGCTCGGGCTGCGGCCCATCTCGCCGGTGATGACGAGCAGCACCTTGTCCTCGAGCCCGCGCTCCTTCAGATCGTCGAGGAACGCGGCGACCGCGTGGTCGAGCTGCGGACCGAGGAACGCCATTCCCTGCGGGCAGCCGGGGTTGTTGCCGTCGGCGTGGAAGTCCCAGCACGAGTCGAGGACGGTGACGAACCCCGCCCCCCGTTCCACGAGCCGCCGCGCGAGCAGCATCTGCTTGCCGAGCAGGTTCGTCACCCGCGACTGGTTCACCAGCTTGTTGTAGTTCTTGCCGTCCTTGTGGTAGTCCTCCATCCGGAAGAGGTGGCCGGTGTCGTACTTCGCCACCGTCTTCGCGTCTTCCTTCGTGACGTCGAAGGCGTCGGCGATGCCCTTCACAAGCACGTCGGCGGCCTGTCGCTGGAACGCGTCGATGCCCGCGGTCTCGCCGGTCTTGTCGAGCGCCCGCTGGAAGGTGTCGAGCTTACCGAGCAGGCTCTTGCGGTCGTCGAAGTCCGACTGCTGCATCTGGAGTTGCAGGTTCTTCAGCAGCGAGTCAGCTCCCATCGGGATGAAGGCGTCGTAGGCGCGGCCGACGCCACCTGCGGGGATGTAGTTCTTCAGCACGTAGTCGAGCTGGAACGGCCCGGTCGGGTTGTTCAGTTTGAGGTCCGGGCGGATCGCCTCGGGGACGATCACGGTGTTCGTCGGCACGCCGGTCTTCGGGTTCATCGCGCCGAGCGCGCGGGCCACGATCGCGGCCATCGGCGACTTCATCGGGCTGCGCCCGGTGATGACCGGGAGCTGGTTGTGCCCGCCGTCGGTGCTGCCGAACGACCGCACCACCGCGAGCCGGTCGGCCCGCGCGCCCATCTTGGGGAACGTGCCGCCGAACTTGACGCCCGGAAGCGCGGTCTGCACCTCACCGGTGCAACTGCGGACGTTCTCTGGGACGTTCTCCTTGGGGTCGAACGTCTCGATCTGCGGCGGTCCGCCGACCAAGAACAGCATCACCACCGCCTTGTCGCGGTACGCGGTGGCGGCACGGTCCGCGGCGCGAGCGCGGAGCAACCCGGGGAGCGTCAGCCCGCCGAGAGCAAGCCCGCCGACGCGGAGCAGTTCGCGCCGCGACACGCCGGCGCAGGTGCGGGTGGGGTCCGTTCCGAAGACCGAGAACATTCGCGTCTCCCGTGAGGGGTGGGTGTTGGCGGGTCGAAGGTTAGTGGTTGAACAGGAACGCTTTAGTGTTCACGAGCGCCCAGAGGATGTCGGCGTAGGCGGCGCGGTCGTCTCCCTTCTTCTCGATATGGCCGAGGAGGGTCGCCAGTTCGTCCTTCGAGGGCTCGCGCGACAGTGCGACGAGGTACAGGTCGCGGAGCCGCTCGGCGTGCGGGCGTTTGTCCGCGACGAGTTTGTTGAGCCGCTCGCCGGGGGTCGCCTTCGGTCCGGCGTTCGCGGGCGGCTTGGCCTTCGGGTCGCGCTTCGGCTCCGGCAGCGGGGTGCCGATCTTCGCCAGCAACTCCTCCGAGTTCATCAGGAGCAGCGCCTGAGCGAGGTTGGCGTCGGACGCCCGTTCGCACTCGCAGGCGCTGGCCCCGTCCGGGCGGCCGAACACGCTCAGGAAGTACGAGTCGCTCTGGTTGTCGGGCAACTGCACCGCCCGCGTGCCGTTTGGCACGCCGCGGAACTGCGACTTGGCCAGCGTCACCGCGTCGATGGCGTCGAGCAGCACCTCGGCGTTCAGCCGCCGTGGGTAGTAGCGGGCGAAGTGCTGCTTGTCGTCGGCGTTGTGTTCATTTGGCATGCTGCTGAGGCGGTACACATTCGACGTGCAGATGAGCTTCACCAGCTTCTTCACGGCGAACTTGTCCGCGACCACACGCTTGGCGAGGGCATCGAGCAGTTCGGGGTTCGACGCCGGGTTGGTGGCCCGCATGTCGTCCTCGGGATCGACCAGACCGCGCCCGAAGAAGTGCTTCCAGTAGCGGTTGGCGAGTGTGCGAGCGAAGTACGGGTTTTCCGATGACGTGACCCACTCCGCGAGGCTTTCGCGCGGGTCGGCGTCGTCGGAGAGG
>VGZJ01000460.1 GCA_016872595.1 Planctomycetota bacterium | reverse complement strand
GCCCGCGACGATCAGGCGCTTCGAGTCGTGCGAAAAGGTGATGTGGAACAGCGGCGCGCCCGAGTGATTGATCGGGATGGTGTATGCCGGCCCGAGGTCGCTCACGCGCAGCACGGTCAGGGCGTCGAGGTCGATGGCGGCGAGCAACTTGGCGTCGGGCGAGAGAGCGTACGCGCTCATCAGCCCGGTGCTGGCGTTGGTCGCGCGCAGCTCGTCGCCGCCGGGCACGCGCACCACCGTAAGGCGGAACGCCGGCCCGTTGGTGATGTAGCGGCCCGCGACGGCCGTGGCCGGGTCGGGAAGGGCCGTCACCTGCCAGCCGCCCGGTTCCACCTCGCGCGACGGGAGCGGGGTCGGCGGGTCGGTCAGGTCGAAGGTGGCGAACAGCCCGCCGACGCCGCCGAGCCACAGGCCGGTGACGAGCAGTCGGCGCGCGTCGGATGTGATGGCGACGGCGCGCACTTGGCGGTCGGGGAAGTGGATCTGAGTGCGCGTCCGCGCCGGGATGTCCCAACAGGTCACACAGTCCGCGCCCTCAATCGCCGCGACGCGCGTGCCGTCGGGCGAGCACGCCACCGCGCCGAGCGGTTCGCGGTGGCCGTACAGCGCGCCGGGTAGGTTCGCGCGCAGCGCGCCCGCGCCCACTTCCTCCTTACGGTCGAAGCACGGGCCGCACGTCTCGCCCATCCAGCCCAGCGATTCCGGCGTGCCCACCGCGGCGCACCCGCACGCGCACACGACCTGCGCGTCGTCGCCCACGGTTCGCCGGCACACGTACTCCGGGTAGGCGTGCCACAGCGCCGGCCGCGCGTCGAGTTCCTCCTTGTGAAGCAACCGCTTGGCCTCGTCGTGCTCGACGCGCCGCCCGCGCAACACGACGTGCTTGCGGCCCGCGGCGTCGGTCCACCACGCGGCGAGCACCTGCGTCGCGGGGATGCCGCCGCGCCCGCCGCGAAACATCGCGTAACCTTCGGGCGTGGCGGCGCAGTCGCGAAGGAACTTCCGCCACTTCACCGGGTCCGTGTCGAGCAGCCGCGCGCGGCACCGCTTGTTCGCCGCGACAACGGTTTCCTTCAGCGCCGCAACGATGGCGCTCTCGTCCGGGTCGATCAGCTTGGCTTCGTGCTTCAGCATGGTTCTACAATACACCCCACGTCGCGCCGTTCACAGCACAGGAGCCGTCATGCCCGCCGAAGCTCTGTTGGAAAGTGTCGTTCCGGGGCACACGCCGCGCAAGGGCAAGGTGCGCGACGTGTACGACCTCGGCGACAAGCTCGTTATCGTCGCCACCGACCGCATCAGCGCGTTCGACTACGTCCTGAAGCCCGGCATCCCGAACAAGGGCCGGCTCCTCACCGCGATGTCGCTGTTCTGGTTCGACTGGCTCAAGGTGCCGAACCACCTCATCAGCGCCGAACTGAGCGCGCTGCCGCAGGAGTTCCAGCGCCCGGAACTGCAGGGGCGCACGATGCTGGTGAAGAAGACGACCGTTGTGCCGATCGAGTGCGTGGCCCGCGGCTACCTGCTCGGTTCGGGCTGGAAGGAGTACCAAGCGAGCGGGACCGTGTGCGGCATCGCGCTGCCGCCGGGCCTGCAACAGGCGAGCAAGTTACCGGAACCGCTGTTCACGCCGGCGACGAAGGCCGAAACCGGGCACGACGAGAACATCTCGTTCGAGCAGATGGCGCGCGACGTGGGCCTTGCCACCGCGACCGAACTGAAGGCGCGCACGCTCGACGTGTACCGCCGCGCCGCGGCCCACGCCGAGAGCCGCGGCATCATCCTCGCGGATACCAAGTTCGAGTGGGGGACCCTTCCTTCAGGAGAGCTGATCCTGATCGACGAAGTGCTAACGCCGGACAGCTCGCGGTTCTGGCCGAAGGAGACGTACGCGCCGGGCGCGTCGCCGCCGTCGTTCGACAAGCAGTTCGTGCGCGACTGGCTCGAAACGCAACCGTGGGACAAGAACAGCCCGCCGCCCCCGCTGCCGGACGAGATCGTGGCGAAGACCGCGGCGAAGTACAAGGAAGCGCTCGACCGCCTCAGAGCGTGAAATCAGAAGGCAGAAGAGGTTGGACGGGATCACAGGATGAAACCGGATGAGAAGACAAGAACTGCGCTCTTGTTCTCATCCGGTTTCATCCTGTGACCCCGTCCAAACTCTTCTGATCTTCGCCCCGCGTGCGGTTACTTCTTTGGTGGTTCGGGCGGCGGGGGCTTCATCTCGTCGCGCAGCAGCTCTTCGAGCAGCTTCACGCGCTCCGGGTCGTCCTTGCGGGCCTTGTCCACGAACGCCGCGGCGGGGGCGTTCTTCGGGTCGGCCCATGTCGCGGCGATGGCGAACTTGAGCATCGCGCGGCGGATGATCGGCAACTCGTTGTGCGACTCCACGGTCGCGTACTTGAGTACGTCGCCGGTCAGTTCCCACGCCTTCCACTTGCGCAGGTCGTCCATCGGCATGTCCGCGATGTCCTTGTGCGTCATGAGCGCCAAGATCGCGTCGTGCAGTTGCTTCTTGGTCAGCACGTCCTTCTGGTACTCCCAGAAGAACCGCAGCGTCTTCAGGACCGCGTGCTTGACGAGGAACTCTTTCTCCGGGTCGGTGCCGAGCTTCGTGATGAGGTCGTAGCCGCCCTTCTTGTCGAGCAGCGTGTAGCCCATGAGCATGCCGTCCAGCCCGCTGCTGAACCCGCGCTCGGGGTCGTCGAGGAGCTTGCGCATGTCCTTCGCCACCTCGGGCTTGCCGCAGTGCCCGAGGAGCAGCCCGTACAGGCCGTACCGCGAGACGCGCGTGTTCGGGTCCTTGAGCCACTTGAGGATCGTGTCGGCCGGCAGCTTCGGGGCGAGTTGCTTCACCTCGTCGTACTCGGCGAACGCGAACTCGTTGTAGGCGTCGCCGCTGATCTCGATGTCGTTCGATTCGAGGTGGTCGAAGAAGTAGCGGAGCCGCGTGACGATGTCCTTTTGCTTGACCGCGAGCGCGCCGCGCACGTAGTCCGGGAGCTTGCTGTCGGGCGTGACGGCGACGCCGCGGTACGGGTCCACGTCGCCGTTCACCACGTTGAAGAACACCATGTACTTGGTGGGCTTGGCGTCCGGCGGCACGAACCGCGGGAGCTGGAACACCTTCTTGTCCTTCACCAGCGCGTGCGACTTCACGACCGCTTCGATGGTGAGGTCGGTGGTGCCCTTGGCCGGGTCTTTGGGGTCCGGCTTGGCGTTGCCGAGCGTGCCGTACAGGATGAAGTCGGCCTGCGCGACCTCGCTGGTGAGGGTCTGGCCGGTGGGCGGCCCGCACCCGGGGCACCCCTGCGCGGGCGCGGAGAAGTCGAGGAGCGCGACCGCGACCAGCGCGGCGGCGGCGCGTGTGCGGAGAGTCATAGCGGGTCTCGCGAGCGGCGCGGCGTCGGCCCGCCGGTGGTAGTTCAACCCCATTATCCGCGCGCGCCGCGGCGCGCGGCAAGGACCAACCGTCTGGAGTTCACCCAGTGTGGAAGTTACTTGACAGTTGAAACGGAAACGCCTCCCCTACTTGGTGTTGGAGCCAAGGAGGAAGGAGGCGGGACCGATGGCAGGCACAGCGCTCACCACGCCGA
>VGZJ01000459.1 GCA_016872595.1 Planctomycetota bacterium | reverse complement strand
TGGGCGCCGGCGACCTCGACGGCGACGGGTTCGCCGAGATCGTGACCGGGGCCGCGACCGGCACCGACGTGGTCGGCGTGTACCGCGGCGGCGCGCAGGTCGCGGGGCTGACCCCGTTCGGCGCGTTCCCCGGCGGCGCGTTCGTGAGCGCCGGGGACCGCGACGGCGACGGCGACACCGAACTGCTCGTCGGCGCGGGCCCGGGCGCCGGGCCGCACGTGAAGGTGTACACCTTCCCCGAGCTGACCGAGGTCGCCAGCTTCTTCGCCTTCGCGCCCAGCTCCACCGGCGGCGCCACCGTGGCGTCCGCGGCGGACGCGCGGGTGTCGGCGACGTAGATCTGATCAGCACCGCGCCCCGCGCGGCCGCGAGCGGATCAAGACAGGATGCCCTTCACCACCTCACCGTGAACGTCGGTGAGGCGGTAGTCGCGGCCTTGGAACTTGAACGTCAGTTTCTTGTGGTCGATGCCGAGCACGTGCAGGATCGTGGCTTGGAAGTCGTGGACGTGGACCGCGTCCGTCGCGGAGCCGAACCCGAAGTCGTCGCTCGCGCCGTAGGTCGTGCCCTTCTTGATGCCGCCGCCGGCCATCCACACCGTGAACACGTACACCACCGCAACTCAGCGAAACCCCGCTGTCACCCGCCCGCAGTGAGCCGAGCCGGTGCGCGCGGCGCGGACGGTTCCGGGTTGCCGCTCGCGCCGCCGGGCGTGAGCGGCCCGATTATGAGACAATCGCGCGCGTCGCCGCCTCCGACTAGCCCCCTACGATTCGCTGCGTTGGCCGCGCGACAGACTACTTGCACATGACGCTCGTGGCCGTCAACGGCCGATCACGCGGAGCAGTTCGCCATCACCGGGCGCGAGCGTGAGCTTGAGCACGCACCCGCGCTCCGCCTTATCGACGGGCAGCGCGCGCCACTTGCCCGTCTTGCGGTCCATCGCCTCGACGCCAATCTTCGGGTCGTCGAAGCGTAGTGTCAGCTCGCGCGATTTGTCCACCCCGTGGTTGACCGGGAGCAGGTAGCTGTTCCCCGCGCGGTCGCGGAACTCGCCCACGAGGAACGTCTCGCCCTCCGGTCGGAACCAGTGATCGGCCGGAGCCTTCTCCGCGCCGATGGGGAGCGTAGCGTCGGTGTGGTACACTCCGACGCTCGTCAGTTTTACCAGCACCGGGCTCAGCGCCTTCAGTTCATGCGCGACTTCGGAGACGGGCTTCGCTAGGTCGCTCAGCCCGAACACCGGCTTGCCGTTCTCCAACACGGCGTTGCGGTCCTTGTCCATCTTGCACGTCACGAACCACGGGGGCCAGAAGTGGAACGCCTGCACCCCGTAGGCCAGCGGCACGTACATCGACTGTCGCAGTTTCTCCGGTGGGTTGTTCGACCCCAGGCAGCGCATCTGCGGCACGTCGTACTTCAGGCTCAGATCGCGGAACATCCGCAGGTACACGTAGTACCGCTCCGGGTGGTTCTGGTGCCACCAGTGGTAGTGGTAGTAGTCCAGCACCATCGGTCGGACGACGTCGGCGAACTCGGGGAACTGGTTGTACTCGGCCCGGTTGATGAACAGCGGCGGGTGGTTGGGGTCGGCCTTCTCAAATTCGCGCGCGATCCTCGCGAACTTCGGGTAGGCGTCGCGCTGGCGGCGGTCGGAGACGAAGTAGCCGAAGACCGCGGGGTCGTCCTTCAGCTTCGGCGCGGCCTTCAGCAGGTTGTTGTAGTCGATGCTGCCGAGGCGCACCTTCAGCCCGGCCTTGCGGCAGACGTCGAGCTGGTCGAGTTCCGCCTCGACGCAGTTGAAGCCTTTCTCGGCGGTGTACTTCGCTAGGGCGAGTTGGTGTTCCGGCTGGTTGGGGAAGTCGGCGTAGACGATGACCATGACCTCGGAGAAGCGATACTTCGCCCCCGGCGGCTCGGGCCGATCGGTGCGGAACGCCGAGGTCGGCAGGCCGGCGGCGTTCATCAGGTTTGGCTCCGCGTTCTGGTGCCAGGCGAACCGCACCGCGACCGGCTGCTTCACCTCGCCGCTCGACACGACCACGGTGTCGCCGTCGATTTCCGCCTTCGCAGGCAGGAATTTGCCATCGACCCCGGCGACGGTGAACCACGACAGCGGCTTCTTGTCGCGCGACGCCAGGCCGTGCCCGTGGTCGAAGCGGAGCCGAATCCGCTCCCCCTCGATCGACTTCGATCGGTACACTGGCCCGGAGTACGCGATTCCCTTCTCGCCGTAGGTGTGCGACAGCGCCCACGACGCGAGTCGGCGTCCCACCTCCTGCTTGTTCTTGGGGTGGGCGTCGCCGATGTTGCCAATGTCGTTGGTCACCGCCATTCCGGTGTTAGGAATGCGGAGCGCCTCGGCCTGCGCCTCCCACAACTCGGCGTGTTGCTCCTTCGGCTTGCCGCCCCAGTTGAGCGGGGTGAGCTGGACGTAGTAGAAAGGGAAGTCGCCCTGGCCCCACGCCTTCCGCCAGCCCTGGATGAGGGCGCGCATGCGGTGGTAGTACCACAGGCCATCGCCGACGTTGCCCTCGCCCTGATACCAGATGACCCCGCGAATTGGTAGCTTCGTCAGTGGGTGAACCATCGCGTTGTAGAGCGCGCCGTCCTTCGCCTCGTCCTTGCCGTCCAGTTCGCGCACCGACGACACGCCCGCCGCGTTCGTCCAGGGTTCGATGCGCGTGCCGTTGACCGCCGACACGATCAGCCCCACGGGCACCTTCAGCTTCGCTTGTAACTCGCGGCCGAAGTAGTACGCGGCGGCGGAGAAGTACGACACGGTCTTCGGCGAACACACCAGCCACGGGGCCTTCAGGTCGTCGCGCGGCTCTTTGCTCTCGGCATTGGGCGCGGTGAACAGGCGGAGGTTCGGGTGGTCCGCGGCGGCGATCTCCTTGTCGTGGTTCAGTGACTTCACGACTCCGTAGGCCATGTTCGACTGGCCCGAGCAGAACCACACCTCGCCGATCAGCACGTCGGCGAGTTCGATCGTGTTCGTGCCGCGGACGGTCAGTTTGTGAGGGCCGCCAGCCTTCATCGCGCCGAGGGTGACGGACCAACGGCCATCCTTGCCGGCGACCGTCTCCGCTCGCTGCGTGTCGATGGCGACCGCCACCTTCTCGCCCTCTTCGGCCCAACCCCAGACGCGCACCGGCCGGTCGCGCTGAAGGACCATGTGATCGCCGAAGACGCCGGGCAGTCGCACGTCGGCCCGCGCGGCCGGAGCGAGCGCGAGGAGCAGGAGTACCGCACCGGTTGGGGAGAGTCGCATCGGGTGTTCTCGTGGTGTCAGAACGCTTCCTTCACCAAGGCGGCTTTCGGGCCGAGTACGGTCATCAGCCGCCCTCTCTCGTCGTGTACAACTGATGGTAGTTGATCCGGAGCGCGTGGCACATGGTCGCGAGGAAATCCGGCGCCCCTGTATCCACATGCCAACGCTGCTCCTATACACGCACCGCCGTCAGCCGTGAGGTCTTCGCCGGCAGGTTCGACAGCCGTACCTAACCTCCTCCCCGTGCGAAACACGCTTCGTAACAAACCTCACCCTGACGCGCGAGAGAGCATCACGTCTGCACGCAGACACTGCTGTGATTTTCAGGGTTTCGTCGATTTGATCGTTTGAAATGCCCGACCGAC
>VGZJ01000458.1 GCA_016872595.1 Planctomycetota bacterium | reverse complement strand
AGCCCCGTGAACATGCGGAACAACAACGGCTTCCGACGCAATTTCTCGTAATTCGTCATAACCCTATGAATAGGCCATCGATCGCTATTGCGCAACGAGTCTACTCGCAACTCGCACCGGCTCCGGAGCGATTCCTCCTCACCGGCGAGACATTTCCCGCGTTCCCGTTCGCCCAACCTGAACGGGCGCGGGAACGCCTCGGGGCGCACAAGAGCAACGTTGCCTACTACGATTCCGACTACCGCATCGTCACGAAGGCCACCAAACCCGGGCGCTACGGGGCGGTAGTGGAAATCGTCCCCGCGCCCGAGAGCAAGCTGCCCCCGACGCGGCGGTTCTTCACCCTGTACCGACTCCCGGACCGCGCGGACCTCGACGCGCAGTCGCCCGCCCTCGTCGCCCGCCCCGAGGAACGCGCGCTCCTGGTCCGGGGTGAGGAGCTCGATCACGCGCGCGGTCTCAACGGGGATCCGGTCGATCTCGACCGTGGCGAACGGGTTCTCGACGTAGGGCGGCAGGTGCCGGCGCCGGGCCGCGTGGTTGAACAGCGCCCGGCAGCACTCCAGCACGTACCGCACGCCCTTGTCGAGTAGCGGGCGTTTGGGGGTGTTCGCGTGGCCGTTCGGGGAGACCCGGATGGTCCGCAGGTAGTGAACGAACTCTGCGGCGTGGGTGGCCGTGAACTGGCTCGCGTGGCGCACTTGGTGCTCGTCCAGGAACCGGAGCAGGTGGTCGGTCGCGGTGCGGTAGCGGGCGATCGACTGGACCGAGGACCGCCGCACCTGTTCGTGGTGCTCGAGCCAGCGGGTCCGCAGGTCGGGGATGCCGATCAGCTCGAACGAGAGCGCGGAGGGCGCGCCGGTTTCGAGCTGGGAGTTGACCTGTGCCGCCAGTTGCCGGGCGGCGTCCCGCTCGCCCCCGGCTCGGGGCCGGCGGCGCTTGCCGTTCTCGAAGTAACACAGGTACCAGACGCGGCCGCGGAGATAGCCGCTCACCTTGCCGACGCGGAACGAGTTGGACTTGGACATGCCATCCTCAGAGAACCCTCCTGCCACAAAGTGCCACAAAAACTGCCACAAACGGGAACGTCTGAGGGGCCCCAGGAAGGCAAAAGGCCCGTGCGGCAAGCATTTTTGCCACACGGGCCGACTCGACAGCGGAGAGGGAGGGATTCGAACCCTCGTTACCCAGTTAGGGTAAATCGGTTTTCGAGACCGACGCATTCAACCACTCTGCCACCTCTCCGTGCTGTCCGATTCTACCACTCGGACAGACGCGCGGAAAGGCGGGTTCGCGCACTCACTTGGAGTCGTGCCGGCCCGCGCTCGCGACGACGTCCTCGTGGTGGCGGCGGTCCGGGCGCGCCGGACCACCCGGATCGTGCGGCTGTCGCCGGCGACCGGGGGCTAATCTACGTACGGGTCCGCGCCCAAGTCTTGCAGCATCTCTTGGCGCTGCCGGTCGTAGTTCATCAGGTCGAGGCGCTGGCGGTAGTGGCGGGCCTCGACCTTGCGCTGCGCGACGCGGAACAGCGGCGCGAACGAGTCCCAGTTCTGCGCGCCGCCCGCTCTACCCAGTTCGAGCAACTCGCGCTGCTTCGCCACCCCCAGCCCTTCCAACAGTTGATCTTCCAGTGAGAGCATGAACTGTGCGCTGCCGGGGTCGCCCTGACGCCCGGCGCGGCCGATGAGCTGGCGGTCGATGCGCTCGGCCTCGTGGCGCTCGGTGCCGATGACGTGCAACCCGCCGTTGTCGGCCACGCCCGGCCCCAGCTTGATGTCGGTGCCGCGCCCGGCCATGTTGGTCGCAACGGTCACGGTGCCCGGTTGCCCGGCCGCCGCCACGATCTCCGCCTCGCCCTCGTTCTGCTCGGCGTTCAGCACTTGGTGCTTGATCCCCATCTTCGTGAGGCGCGTGCTCACCTTCTTCGACGCCTCGACGGTGCGCGTGCCGATCAGCACCGGGCGGCCGGACGCGAGCATCTGCCGCGTGGTCTCGGCCACGGCGTCGAACTTCGCGGCCTCGGTGGGGAACACGGCGTCCGGCAGCACGACGCGCTTGCTCGGCTTGTTCGTCGGCACCTTCGTCGTCCACCGCCGGTACACCTTGCGCAGCTCCCAAAAGTTCGGGATCAGCGTGCCGGACATACCCGCGAGTTTCTCGTACAGGCGGTAGAAGTTCTGGAACGTGATCTGCGCCGCGTGCGAGCTCGGCATGTTGATGGTCACGCCCTCTTTGGCCTCGACCGCTTGGTGCAGGCCGTCGCGCCAGTGGCGGTCCGGCATCGGCCGGCCGGTGCCCTCGTCGATGATGACGATCTTCTTTTCGGTGTTCACCATGTAGTGCTGATCGCGGGCGAACCGGTAGTGGGCGTGCAGCCCGCGCTCGACCGCTTCGAGCAGCTTATCCATTGCCTTGGCGTGCTTGCCGGTGGGCGGGTTCGAGTACCGCACGAGGTGCTTGCCCTCGTCGGTCAGCTCGATCTTGTCCTTCTTGGCGTTCATCAAGAAGTGCTCGTCGCGCTTCATGTCGCGGGCCAGCTTGTCGGCCCACTTGAACACGACCTGTTCTTCCGGCTCCGCCGGGCGCGTGGGGTTGGCGATGATGAGCGGGGTCTTGGCCTCGTCCACGAAGATGCTGTCGGCCTCGTCCACGATGGCGTAGTGCAGGGCGCGCTGGACCCGCGGGTCCATGCGCCCGCCGCCGAGCCACGCGGACCAGAACGGCGCGGCCTGCGCCTGCCCGCCGCGGAGCTTCAGGCGGTCGCGCAGGAAGTCGAACCCGAACTCGGCCGCGGTGCCGTAGGTCACGTCGGCCTTGTACGCGACGATCCGGTCCGGCTCCTCCATCTTCTGCTGGATCACGCCGACGGTCATGCCGAGCTTCTTGTAGACGGGGCCGATCCACTCGGCGTCACGCTTGGCGAGGTAGTCGTTGACGGTGGTGACGTGGACGCCCTTGCCCGACAGCGCGTTCAGGTACGCCGGGGCCGACGCGCTCACGGTCTTGCCCTCGCCGGTCGCCAGTTCGACCAGCCCGCCGAAGTGCATGACGACGCCGGCGGCGAGCTGCACGTCGAACGGGCGGATGCCGAGGACGCGCTGGATCGCCACCGACACCAGTCCGAAGGCTTCGGGCAGCAGGCCGTTTAGGTCGTACTTGCCGCGGGCCTTGCCGCGCAGGGCCATGCTGTGTTCGGTGAGCTGGTAGTCGGGCAGGGTGAGGAACCGCTTCTCACACTCGCGGACCTTGGGGACCATGAGCGCGGCGCGCGACAGGCGGCGCTTCCACGGCAGCCCGACCCGCGAAACGGTCGCGTTCACCGGCCACATGCCGAGCCGCCCGGCCACGCTCTCGACCATGCGCGCCGGGATCTCTTCACCGAAGGGGAGCTTGTCGTCGGAGTCCATCGTCGCGCCCTTGTGTGGAGGCTTGTTCCACCATAGCTGGTGGCTTCGTTCCACGCCACCCCGCAAAGAAGTGCGAGTCGCGGTGACACCGCAGGCGTCACATCTGGCAGGCGCAAAAAATAACAACGATCCGCGAGAGGGCTAAAACCCAGGTGATTCGCGATACCTTCGCTCCAAGTCGGCCATGAGTATTGGCCGCTTCTTCTTGGATCGTGCCTTCTTCATGATC
>VGZJ01000457.1 GCA_016872595.1 Planctomycetota bacterium | reverse complement strand
ATTGGGTTCCTCGGTCATTTCGGCAGGAAAGAGGCAGAAACGCTGGGAATCCCAGGGTTCCGGCGCACATGCCATGCCGAAAGTCGAAGGTCATCTGGGAAATAGGGGCTTGCACTTTGGATGGTCGATACCTACGGATGGTCCGCGCGTGCAGGAGGCACCATGTCCGCCGATGTCGTCACGCCCCCGCCGGTTTCTCCGCCCGCCGCTACCGCCGCGCCCGCGGCCCCAACCCCGCGCCGGTCGTTCCTGCGCCGCTGGCTGAAGCGCCTCCTCCCGCTCGCGATACTGCTGGCGCTCGGCGTCTGGTTCGCGCCGGTCATCGTCGCGAAGACCGCGCTGCGGAACCGGCTCGCGCGGCAGGCGCTGGCCGACGTGCGCGGCACCGTCGATATCGGGAGCGCGTCGCTCGGCTGGTTCTCGCCGGTCGAACTGCGCGACGTGACGATCACCGACGAGGCCGGGCGCGTTCTCGTGCGCGTCCCCAACCTCACCACGCAGAAGCAGCTCTTCGACCTCGCGCGCGACCGCTCCGATGTGGGCGAAATCGTGCTCGAAGGCCCGACCATCGCGGTCGTATGCGAGAAAAACACCACGAACCTCGAAGCCGCGTTCGCCAAGTATCTGGAAGACACGAAGGAACCGGCGGCCACGCGGACCCCGCTCGCGGTGCGCGTCACTGGCGGCACGCTCACCATCACCGACGGCGCGACCGGCACGAGCGCGAGCCTCGAAGGAATCGGGGCGACCGTGAGCGTGCCCGCGAGCCGCGCGGAGCCGGTCAGCGTGAAGCTGACCGCCGCCACCGGGAGCATCGACGCCGAAGTGTCGGTCGGTGATGCACTGGCGGTCAAGCTCGCGTGCAGCGGGTTGCCGCTCGAAGCGTTCGCGCCGCTGCTCAAGCGCGCCGACCCCGACTTGAAGCTCGCGGGCTTGCTGACCGCGAACGTCCGCGCGACGCGCGCGAGGGACGCGCTCGCGGTGTCGGGCACGGTGGGCGTGAAGCGCCTCGCGCTCGCCGCGCCGTGGCTGAAGGGCGACGAACTCGCGCTCGATTCGCTCGAACTGCCGCTCGACGTGGAACTGGCCGGGCGCGCGGTGAAGGTCCGCAAGTTCGACCTGACGTGCGACGCAGGTACGCTGTCGGCCGCGGGCGGCTTCGACCCGGCGCGGCCGGCGGAAGAGTTGTTCGCGCAGCCGGGCGTCGTACTCGGCGCGAACGTCGATCTCGCGAAGCTCGCGGCCAAGCTGCCGAAGCTCCTGAGCGTGAAAAGCGGCACCGAGGTTCACGAGGGAAAACTGGTCGCCTCGGTCGCCAGCCGCGCGGACGGCAAGGGTGTCGTGTGGGACGGCAAGCTGACGACGACGGCGCTGAAGGCGAAGCGCGCCGAACAGGTGATCGCGTGGGAGCAACCGCTGAACGTGGAGTTCGCCGGGCGGTACGCCAGCGGGCAGTTGCCGGCGTTCGATAAGCTCGTCGTCACCTCCGACTGCGTCGCGGTAAACGCCCGCCTGACGCCGGAAACGGTGCAGGTCGCGGCCAACGTGTACCTGAACCGGCTCGGCGCGCGGCTCGCGGACTTCGTCGACCTCGGCGACGTGAAGCTCGACGGCGAGGCCAACGCGGTGCTCGTGGGCCGGCGCGACGCGGACGGCCAGTTCGCCGCGCAAGCCAGCGTGAAGCTGACGGACTTCGCCGTAACCGACCGCGCCGGGAAGGGGCTGCGCGAGCCGGCGCTGGCGCTGACCGCGACCGCCGCCGGCAGTTGGAAGCCCGGCGCGCCGGTCGCGCTCACGGCCGCGAGCGCGAAGCTCACCGCCAACGGCGACGACCTCTCGGTGAAGTTGCTCGAACCCGTTAGCGACGTGGAGAAGCTGACGAGCGGCAGCGTCGAGCTGAGCGCCGGCGGCGACCTCGCGCGCTGGAAGGCCCGCGCCGCGGCGCTCACGAAAGTGCCGCCGTACCAGATCAGCGGCACCCTCAAAGCCGGCGGGCGCGTGACCTTCGCGGGCGACCGCGTCACCGTTGCCGGACTCGGCCTCGACCTCACCAACATCCGGTTCCGCGGCGCGGGCCTCGCCATCGACGAACCGACGATGACCGCGACCGGCGATCTCGTCTTCACGCGGGCCACCAAGACCGCGACCATAACGAAACTCGCGCTCACGAGCGCGCCGCTGACCGTGACCAACGGCACGCTCGCGTTCGAGCTGAAGGACGGCGTGATCGTGAGCGGCAGCGGGCCGTGCGTCTCGAACCTGAACCGGCTCGGCGCGACCGTGAAGGTGTACGCCGACGCGCGCGGCCCGGACGCGATCCACGGTACCGGGCGCGGCCCGCTGCGGTTCCGCTACGCCGGCGACGTGACCACATTCGCCGGCGCGCTCGACGTGACCGACTTCGCCTACGGGCCGAAGGACAAGCCCGTTTGGAGCGAACCCGCCCTGCGGCTCGAAGCCGACGGCAGTTACACCGATTCGACCGACACGGTCGCGCTGGCGGCGGCGAAGGTGGACCGGCCCGGTCTCGCGCTCGACGCGAAGGGCGCGGTCGCGAAGGTGACGACCGCGCAGGAGATCAACCTCGCAGGTACGCTGCGCTACGATTGGGCGAAGCTCGCGCCGCTGTTGCGCGAGCTGGCCGGCACCAACGTGACCGCGACCGGCACCGGGGCGAAGCCGTTCGCGGTGCGCGGCACGCTGGCCCCGCCCGGCGCGCCACCGACCCAGAGCACGATCGCCGCGCTCAACGGCGAACTCGCCGTCGGTTGGGACTCCGTTCGCGCCTACGGCTTCGACGTGGGGCCGAGCGAGCTGAAGGCGACCATGACGCGCGGCGTGGTCACGGTCGCGCCGCTGGCCGCGACCTTCGGCGGCGGGAAAGTCACCCTCGCGCCGACGCTCAAGCTCGACCCGTCGCCGGGCGAACTGATCCTCGCGAAGGGGCCGCTGATCGAGCGCGCCAAGCTCAGCCCGCAGGCCACCGCCGGCGCGCTGGGCTACGCGCTCCCGGCCGTCGCCAACGCGGGGCAGGCCGAGGGCGAAATCTCCGCGACCCTCGACGAGTGCCGCGTGCCGCTGGGCGACTACACGAGGGCCAACGTGAAGGGCGCGCTGACCATCCACCGCGCCACCATCGGCGCGAGTCCGGTCGTCGCGGAGGTCGCCAAGTTGCTCGGCGCGAAGGCCACGACGATGACGCTCGCCAACGAGGAGCGCGTGCCGGTGCAGGTGCAGAACGGCCGCGTGTACCACCAGAACTTCAGCGTGCGGGTCAGCGGCACGACGTTCCGCACCAGCGGTTCCGTCGGGTTCGACAACACGCTCGACCTCGTCGTCGACGTGCCGCTGCCGAACGACCTGCCGCTGCTGAAGAACAACCCGCTGCTGTCGCGGGCGGTCGCGGGGAAGGTGGTGAAGGTGCCGGTGAAGGGCACGCTGGCGAAGCCGGCGCTCGACCCGAAGGCGTTCGAGCAGGCGGTGATCGCGCTCGCCCGCGAGGGCGCGAAGGACGCCGGCCGCGACCTGATCGACAAGGAATTAGACTCGTTGCGCAATAGCGATCGATGGCCTATTCATAGGGTTATGACGAATTACGAGAAATTGCGTCGGAAGCCGTTGTTGTTCCGCATGTTCACGGGGCTCTCGGCCGACGAGTTCGACAAG
>VGZJ01000456.1 GCA_016872595.1 Planctomycetota bacterium | reverse complement strand
ACATCGGTTGTTCGCTTTTCTCTCGTCTCTGGAGCGCCGTTCAACGTCGCGGCGGGCAACTCGTCGTCTTACAACTACGCCTCGGGCCGCCTCGACCACCAGACGTACTTCAAGGCGCTCCGCGTCGAACAGGCCCAAATCGAGGAGACGATCCTCGACCGCCTGCTCGCCGCCTGGCTCGACGAAGCGACGCTCATTCCGGGCCTGCTGCCCGCCCGCCTCGGACCGTTCATCGATCTCGATCACGCGTGGTTCTGGGACGGCCAGGAGCACGTCGATCCCGCGAAGGAAGCGGGTGCGCAGGCGACGCGGCTTGCCAACCACACGACCACGCTGGCCCACGAATACGCCCGCCAAGGGCGGGATTGGGAAGACGCCTTGCGGCAGCGGGCCAAGGAAGTCGCGCTCATGGCGGAACTCGGCCTGACGCCGGCCGGGTCCGCGTCCGATCCCGAAGCCACCCCGGAGGATGACGATGCCGACGAACCGGCCCGAAGCGGTGCCTGAGAAGCTCTGGATGACCGCGACCATGCAGGTCGAGGCCGCCGACAGCGCCGCTACCGGGGACGCGCCGAAGCTCCCGCGCTTCAGCATGGTCGCGTACACCGGCGGGGCGATGCGGCTGGCCGGTTGGAAGTACCAAGTGGTCGTCGACCTCGCGGGCATGGCGATCCCGTCGCAGAACCGCCCGATCCGCGTCGGCCACAACGTGGACCGGCTCGTCGGCCACACCGACGCCATCGCGCATGACGCCGGGAGGCTCGTTGCCTCGGGCGTGCTGAGCATCCCCGGACCCGACACCGAGCGCGTCGTCGCCGGGTCGCGGAACGGCTTCCCTTGGCAGGCGAGCATCGGTGCTCGGGTCGAGCAGTTCGAGTTCGTCAAGGACGGGCAGGTCGCGGCCGCCAACGGCCGCGAGTTCACCGGCCCGGTCGTCATCGTCCGCAAGTCCACGCTCGGCGAGATCAGCTTCGTCGATCTCGGCGCGGACGGGAACACCAGTGCGAGCGTGGCCGCTCGGGCGCAGGAGACTTCGACCATGACCACAGCCACCAATCCGACCGACCCGACCGCGACCGCGGCGAACGACGCCGTGGCCGCGATCCGCACGGCGACGGCGAACGAGACGAAGCGGATCGCCGCCATCCGCCGCATCTTCTCCGGTCAGCACGCCCGCGTCGAAGCGCAGGCCATCGAAGAGGGGTGGGACGAGACGCGGGCCGAGTTGGAAAAGATGAGGCTCGACCGACCGGCCGCGCCGACCGTGGCGGGCGGCCAGGGCCGGTTGCCGAGCGGGGAGGTGATCGAGGCGGCGTTGTGCAAGAAGCTCAACACCCCGAACCACGAGAAGCTCTTCCCCGAGCAGGTGCTCGACGCCGCCGACCGCCAATTCAAGGGCCTCGGGTTGCAGGAAGTGGTGCTGATGGCGGCCCAGGCCAACGGCTACACCGGGCGGATGGTGGTCAACCGCGAAACCGTGCAGTCGGTCTTCCGGGCCGCGTTCGCCCCGGTGCAGGCCGCGTTCAGCACGCTGTCGCTGCCGGGCATTTTTTCGAACGTCGCCAACAAGGAACTGCTCGCCGGCTTCGGCGAGGAAGACCAGACCTGGCGGGAGGTCGCGGCGGTGAAGTCGGTCAGCGACTTCAAGCAGATCACCAGCTACCGCATGCTCGACAACATGGAGTATGAGGAACTCCCGCCGGGCGGCGAGATCAAACACGGCAAGGCGTCCGAGGAGTCGTACACCCGGCAGGTGCGAACCTACGCCAAGATGTTCTCGCTCACCCGCAACGACCTGATCAACGACGACTTGGGTGCGTTCGAGGACATCCGCACCCGGCTCGGCGGCGGGGCGGCTCGGCGACTCAACACCGTCTTCTGGACCAGGTTCCTGGACAACGTCGCGTTCTTCACCGCCGCCCGCGGCAACTACATCGCCGGGGCCGGCACGGCCCTCGACGTCAACGGCACCGGCCTCCAGGCGGGCGTCCTCGCCTTCCGCAAACTGAAGTCGGCCGACGACAAGCGAGTCGGCGGCGTGCCGACGATCCTGCTGGTTCCCCCCGAGCTTCAGTTCGTCGCGCAGCGACTCTACCAGAGCACGACGGTCAACACCGGCGGAGCGTCCGCGAACGACTCCGTGCCGAACGACAACATCCACGCCGGCAAGTACAAGCCGGTGGTCTGCGACTGGCTCTCCGACCCGGCCTTCACCGGCCAGTCGGCGAAGGCGTGGTACCTGTTCCGCGCGCCGGGCATCCTCGCGTCCGTCGTGGTCAGCTTCCTCGACGGCGTGCAGACGCCGACGGTGGACATGGCCGAGGCCGACTTCAACCAGTTGGGCGTGCAGTTCCGCGGCTACCACGACTTCGGCGTCGACTTCGCCGAGTGGCTCGCCGGGGTCAAGGTCAAGGGCGAGGCGTAACCCCTCCACGGAGTTTCCACGATGGCGCAGGCAGTGTTCGTTCAAGACGGCGAATGCATCGATTTCACCCCGGGCGCGGATGTGGCCGCCGGGGACGTGGTCGTGCAGGGCGACCTCGTCGGCGTCGCCAAGCGGGACATCCCGGCGAACGTTCCCGGTGCGCTCGCGGTCACCGGCGTGTTCGACTTCGCCAAGCTCGCGGCGCTGGCGCTCGCCGTCGGCACCCTCGTGTACTGGGACGACGCGGCCAACGTCGCCACCAACGTGTCGGCCGGCAACAAGCTGCTCGGCAAGGTCACGAAGGCGGCACTGGCAGCCGACGCGACCGTCCGCGTGCGACTGAGCCAGTGAGCGTACCATGCCGGACCTGTTGAAATTCGGTTCCGACTGGCTGGCCGACATGCTCAAGGAGCACGCATCGCGACCGGTCGTGTACCGACGCGGCGCGGTCGAGGTAACCGTGCAGGCGACCATCGGGCGCACGCTGCTCAAGCTCGACGACGGGTACGGCGGCGTGCGGATGGAGTGGACCGACCGGGACTTCCTGATCCACGTGGCGGACCTGGGAGCGGTAATCGTCCTGCCCGAGCGGGGTGACACGATTCGGGAAGCGCAGGGCGACAAGACGTTCGTGTACGAGGTGATGGCACCCGGCAAGGAGCCGGCGTGGCGGTGGTCGGACGTGTACCGCAAGGTACTTCGGATTCACACCAAACAAGTGGGGGTGGAGTGATGCTCGACTTCTTACGGCAACTGCTCAGTCTGCGCAATAGCGGCTCGACCCCCGGTGAGGCCGCACCGATCCTGCGGGCCATCGTTCACAGCGAGGTGCTCACCGAGATCGTGCGGGCCACGGGCACGCCGCTCGACGACCTGATCCTCCAGATCGTGCGGGCGATTGTGCCGAAGGAGGTCTGATGCCCGCGACGATTGTGCAAATCGCCGACGCCGTGGTCGCCCAGTTGAACGCGACCACATTCAGTCGGCCGCTCTCGGCCGAGCGGCACTACCTCCCGCAGTTCGAGCTGTACGAGATGACCGAACTGCGCGTCAGCGTGGTGCCGCGGTCGGTCGCGAGCAAGGGCCTCGACCGCAACCGCGACAGCTTCGACTACCAGATCGACGTCGCCGTGCAGCAGAAGCTCAACCCGACGCCGGGGAACCTCGATGCGCTCATGGCACTGGTGGAGGAAATCGCCGACCACTTTCGGTCGCACCCGCTGGCGGGCTACCCGCAGGCCCGCTGCACTGAGGTCGAGAACGTGCCGGTTTACGCGC
>VGZJ01000455.1 GCA_016872595.1 Planctomycetota bacterium | reverse complement strand
TCGGCCCGTCCCCTCGAAACAGACTGTTTCCGCTGCTCCGCCCCAATCCAGCGACGCAAACCCTGTTGAATCATCGGCTTGTGCTCTTCGACAGGCCATTGTTGGTGGCGGCAGCGAATAATCCGGGCTAGCGTTCGTCACGGAGCACCACGGTTACGGCTTCGCGGGATCGGAACCGATCTTCGCGAGAGCCGTGATCGCCGCGGTACGAACCGCTTCGTCGGTTGAGCTCTTCAGCTTCTGGAGTGCGGGCAGAGCGGGCTTTGCGTCCGCGCCGTACCCTTCGAGCGCCTTGATGACCGCCACCGCCGCCTCGCCGTCGTTTAGAGCGGTGACGAGCGCGGCGATCTTCTCGGTCGATTTCGCGTCGATCGTGCTCAGTTGAGCGACCCCGGCCAGCCGCTTCTCACGGAGGGTGCGGTCCCGCTTGGTGTTGGGGGCCGACACGTAACCGAGCACGGTGTCGGCGAACCGCTTGTCCTTCGGCGCGATTTTGGCTACGACCGGGAGCAGGTCGTCGTAGAACTTTCCGGCCTTCGGATTCCCGCCGCCCCACAGGAAAACGTTCTCGTTGCAGCGGAGCAGGAGGGGAACGGTTACCGCGGCTTCGCTTCCCAATTCGCCGAGTGCGGTAATCGCCTCGCGTTTGTCCTTACCACGGAGGATCGTGACCACGTGCGGGGACACCTTCGGGTTGATCTTCGCCAGCGTATCGTCGGCCGCCTTCCGCACCGCGAGCGTATTGTCCCGCATCGCCTCGATGACGTATTCGCCGACCATGTTGGCGTCGGCACCGAACGCCGCGATCTTATAGAGGGCTCGGACGCGGTCCTCGGGTTCCTTGGCCTGCAAGTCTTTCACGATGGGGATCAAAGCCTCTCGCAATTTGGCCAAATCGGCCGCGACACGAGCCGCCTGAATCGTGTCGAGTGCTTTGCGAGCCGCGGCTCTCACTCCCGCGTCGGTGTCTTTCTCTGCATCGCGAAGGGCCGGAGCAACAGATTCGGCGTCGAGACCCAAGTCCGCGAGTCCTTCCGCGGCTCGACGGCGGAACGATGCGTCAGTGTGACCCAAGAAGTGAGCGAGTCCTTCGGTAGCCTTCCGGCGGGCATCGACGTCTGTGCCTTGCGCGGCTTTGACGAACCCATCGAATTGTGCCCCCTCGACCTTCTGGAGCGACATGAACATTGCCGTGAATGCCGCGTCAAGCGTCGATATGCTCTTGGCGGCGAACGGCACCGTTAGTGTCCCCGGCGGGACCTCAACCGCAGGCGCTGCGTGGAGAACGCGGAACGGAGTGTCGGGATCAGGCAGATCGTAGAACGTAGCCAGTTGTGGGATGGCGTCGGTACAGTTCAACGCGACCAGTGCTTCGGCCGCATGTTCCGCCGCGCGCGGCCACGGGTAGCGCACGTACCGCAGCAGTTGCTGCGTGACATCGTGCTTGGTTCGCGGGCGCAGGGCTTCAACGGCCGCGGCACGGATTTCGGCGTCGGTGTCGAACACGGCCCAGCGGAGGAGCGTCTCCGTCGATTCAACCGTGTCGATACGGTTCAGCAGTTCGCACCCGAGGCGGCGCACGTCGCGGTTCTCGGCCGCGAGTATCTGTTGGATGCACGGCACCGCTTCGGGGCTGGTCCACTTCTTGGCATCACGGATGAATCCGACTGGATCCTCGCGACCGTCGCGCGGGAGAAACGCTTCGTACAGCAGGTCGGTGTTCGGTCGGGGGTCGTCGCCTCGGATGCACCGTTGAACGGTCTCCCGCAGGCTCTTCGAGAGCGCGCGCAGGGCTTCTGCCTTCTCCTTCGCGAGGGTCGAATCGAGGCCGATGCGGAACGGCAGGCCCGCCAAGTCCGCTCGCCCCTCACACGCGGTGGCCGTGCCGTGATACGGCTGGCCGTTCTTCTTCCGCTTCTCGGCCAACGAAATCAGATCGGCACCGACCCCCGAGCCGGACTCCGTCTCCAGATCGATTTCGCGCACGCCGAGCAGTTGCTTCTCCAGTTCCTCCGGCTTCCGCGTGTCGAGCCGCTTCGCGAGGCTGTACACGGGCAGGCCGCGCACGTCCTTCGGCGGGCTGGCCGGACCCGCACCGCGGTTGGGCACCGGCGGTGCGGGATCGGGTCGCTCCGGGTGTGGGGGCGCGGCCAACGAGGCACGGAGGGCTTTCGGCAGATCCGCGTCCGACGTGGTACCCAACGCGGTGATCAGGAGGCTCGACGCCTTTCCGCGAACCGTGTTGTCGCCGGTGCGGGTCAACGGGTCTAAGTACGCGATGAGCGCCGTCCGCGTCGCCGCCTCGCCGTACGTCGCCTGCATGTCTTTGATCGTCTTCTCCAGATCGTCCCGCGATGACGACAGGAGCGGTTGGGAGAATTCACTCGCCTTGAGGGCGATCAGTGCCTTCGGGTCGGTCTGCAGAGAAACGAGGCGGGCGACGTCCGCGAGTCGCGTATCCGGCTGCGAAGCCGCGGCTCGCTTCTGTGCGGTCAGCCAGTCGGCGTCGCGATCTGGGTCGCGTTTGGACAGTTCGCGAATCGCGAAACCGACGGCGTTGCGGTAGGGGCTATCGGCCGTCGTAGTGGTCGCCGGTGCCGCGTCCACCTTGCGGGTCGTCACGAAGTAGTCGTACCGCTGGTGACCGGACCACTTGCCCGAATTCAGCACCGGCAGAACGACGGAGAAATCCTGCCGCAGGTAGGTGGTGCCTGCTGAGACGAACTGCCCACCATTCAAGTAGTAGGCCGGGGTGGTCGGGGGCGGGAGCGGCTGTTTCGGATCCGGTACGGCACCGCGCACCGGATCCGTCTCTTCGAACGAGGGCGTGTGGCACATCACGCAGTTCCGCGGGTGGTTCACGCGCACGACTTCGCGCCGGTAGGTCACCGCCATCTGTGCCAACGACTCCACGACGGGCTGAACGGGCGGGGTCGGCGGTTTGGGTGGCGCGGCTGGTGGGGCGACCACTGTCGGCGGGTTCGGCTTGTCCTTCTTGGCGGGCTGCGGCTCGGGGCGGGTTTTCTCGCTCGCGACGTCAGCCGGTGCGCCGGGCGGTCGGTTGGCACGGATCACGAGGACGGTCACGGTCGCGAGGAGCGACGACACCATGAGGGCCGCACCGACGAGCACGACCCTACGACCCGCAGGGTGTGGGGGCGAGGAGGGCGATGTGGTTTGACTCGCGCGTTTTGGTGCCGGTGCGGGAACCGCGGGAGGGCCTTTGCGAGGGGTCGGTGCGTTCGCCGTTGCGGGTGCCCCTGCGACGCGTCGGGTCGTTGAGGGTTTGGTCCCCGCTCCCGTCTTGGGTAGGACATCCGAGGCTCTGACCGCGACAAGTTTCCGCGTCCGCGGACAGGTGACGGACAGGCCGATGTCGTCCTCGGTCACCGGTAGGGGCTGGTTACAGCAGGGGCAAAGAACGTAGCCGGGCATGGCCGTCTCCCGAAAATGGGGGCGGAGACACGTTCTGACCGATCTTTCCCAGATGAACGCCTCTGGGAACACGAATCGGCTGTGAGGCCACAGATTACCCCCGCGAAGGGTCGCCAGCAACGATTTTCCCCCTATTTCCCAGATGACCTTCGACTTTCGGCATGGCATGTGCGCCGGAACCCTGGGATTCCCAGCGTTTCTGCCTCTTTCCTGCCGAAATGACCGAGGAACCCAATGGGTGACCGCCGAAATGACCCCCTGCGTGTGGATTTCGACCGCGAGATCAAGTTGGAGTTCCACGGCTCGACC
>VGZJ01000454.1 GCA_016872595.1 Planctomycetota bacterium | reverse complement strand
GCGCCCGGTGGCGCGCCGCCCGGTGGCGGCGGGCCGGCGGTCGGCGCGCCCGGCGGCGGCGGTTGGGCCGGGTTCCCCGCGTCGCCCGCGGTCGAATACAAGTTCGTCGATACCAAGAGCGACCGCAAGGCGTTCGAGGCCGCCATCACCCAACACGGCAAAGACGGCTGGGAGTTCTGCGGTTCCGAGCGCTTCGCGCAGGGCGAACTGGTTCTCGTGTTCAAGAAGAAGAAGGGTAGCGACTGGGGCGGCGGCCTCGGGATGCCCGGCGTGCCCGGCGTGCCCGGCGTGCCCGGTGGCGGGCGCTGGGGCGGTGTGATCGAGGTCGAGAACGCCGCGTTCGATACCCTCACGCTGAAGCTCAAGAACGCGGACGCGGCGGCCCTCGCGGAACTGCTGCGGAAGCAACTCGGCCAGAAAGGGCTGCTCGTCGCCACCGCGCTGCCGGGCGGGTCGCTGTTCGTCGTCGGCACGCCCGACGCAATCAAGGGGGCTCGCAAGGTGATCGAAGAGAACGACACGAAGCCGAAGGGCACGGGGCCGGTGCCGATCCAACCGCTGCCCCCGTTCCCGCCGCTCCCGCCGGGTCCGGGCGGCGGCACCGCGCCGCCCGCGCCGAAGCCCCCGGCCGGGAACCTCACGATCTTCGAGCTGCGGAACGCGGCCGCCGAGGACATCGCGACCGTGTTGAAGAAGGTGTTCCCGGCCGCCGAAGTGACCGCGGTTCCGCGGTCGAATCAGCTCATCGTCCGCGCCGACGGGGCCACGCTGACCGAGCTGAAGGCGCTCCTCGATAAGCTCGACGTGGCGCTCCCGGCCCCGCCGCAACCGAAGTAGTACCGCGCGGGCGCGCCGCGTCAGAGTTGCTGAGGCGGCGCGCCCGCGCGGTGCGCCGCAAATACCGCCGGAAGTTCGCGCGCGTCACCCACAACGTAGTCCGGCGCGGCGGCGCGTAGCAGGTCCGCGGTGTGGAAACCCCACGTCACCGCGGCCACCGTCACCCCGGCCCGCCGCGCCGCGTCCACGTCGCGCTGCTCGTCCCCCACGTACAGCGCGTCGGTCCGCGCGACGTGCTCGGCGCGCAGGATGCGCCGCAAGGCCTTCGCCTTGCCGAACAGTCGCGGGTACCCGACCACGAACGCGAAGTGGTGTTCCGCGCCGTTGGCCCGGAGACACCGGCGGATGGTGTCCTCGCGGTTGGACGACAGCACGCCGAGGCGCGTGCCGCCGGCCGCGAGCGCGGCCAGCGCGTCACCGACCCCCGGCACCAACTTCAACTGATCGGCCTCCTCCGCGGCGGCGGCCTGAAACGCGCGCACGAGCCGCGGGAGCCGCCACAGCGACACGCCGAGTTGCCGGAGCAGTTGCCGCGTGCCGGTGTTGCGCGCCGCGGCCACGTCGCCGAGCGGCGCGTACCCGAACTGCGGCGCGAGTCGGTTGAAGATGCGCACCGCGGCCGGGAGCGAGTCGGCCAGCGTTCCGTCGAAATCCCACACGACGAGTTTGAGCGGCATCGGTCGGCCCCCGGTGCGGTACGTTCCTTGTACCCGCCCGAAGCCCCGGCGCGAACCCGAAGTGGTGAGAAATCACAATCGGTTGCCCAACGCCCCCTCTGACCGTTTTGAAGTTCCACGTCCAACAAACCGAATACGACTCGGGTGGAGAAGAACGTGGCCCGTCCGCCGCGCCGCCGAAGTTGCAACAGGACAACGTGTCGTACAACTCACCGATATCAGAATGCACCCTTCGTTGGTGCCGCGCGACGCGCGGCACCGACCGCGGCACACCCGCGCCATAAAATGGACACTTATCCATAATATACTTTATGGCAGTAAATATCAATCGCGGGGCGCGGGTTTAGCGCGGGGCGCGGGGCAGGGCGGCGAAGCGCCCGGTGGCGGGCGGGGGGAGGTGGGCGTCCAGCCACGCGGCGGCGCGGTCGGCGTCCCAGCCGGCCGCGGGGTCGAAGCTCACGGCCGCGGTGTACGCGAACGGTCCGGTCCCGGACACCTTCTCGCGCACGCCCGGTTCCAGTTCCACCCACACCGCGGCGCGGTCGGTGTCGGCCGCGGGCCACGTCGCGCTGATCGCGTCCGGGGCGTGCGCCCACACGGGCGCGCCGCACGGGCGCAGCAGCACCTCGCCCAGCGCGTGGAACAGGAAGCCCTTGGCGTCGGGAACCGGCATCGCGCCGGGGAAGGCGATTTCGGCCAGCAGCGGGTCGGCGGCGGCGGCGACGAACCGCAGTTCGATCTCGGGGCGGTCGGCGAGCGGCTCGCGGGTGGCCGCGCGGCGCTGGTCCGCGGTGATCGGCACGAGGCGGCACACGAGGCGGTCGCCCTCCGCGCCCCACGGCTCGCGGTCGAGAGCGCGGGCGAGCCGCGCGAGGAACGGCCCCTCGCCCGCGGGCCGCGGCGCACGGCCGTTGAGCGCGGGCCGCGGGGCCGGGAGCGCGTCGCCCACCAGCACCCACCGCGCCGCCAGCCGCGCGAGCCGCGGGAACTCCGGTTCCGGCAGCTCCTCGGCCCGGTCGAGCACGAGCAGGCCGAACGGCGGATCTTCGGGGATCGTGGCGAACGCCGGGTCGGTTCCGACGCACCCGGGCGTGCCGACCACCGCGCGGGCGTCGGACACGGCGCGGGCCAGCACCTCCGGAGCGGTGCGCTCGACCTCGGCGGCGTTGGCGCGGGCCGCGGCCAGCGCGCCGACGGCGCTCGCGTGGTCGTCGGTCGGCACGGCGGCGGTTATCACCTTGTTCAGCGCCGCGGCCTCGGCCCGCGCGCGGGCGCGGGCGTCGTCGGCTTCCGCAACCAACGCTTCGACCGCGGCGCGGCGCGCGGCGACCTCGGCCGCGACGCGCCGCTCGCACTCCGCGGCGCGCGCGGTCGCGGCGGCTTCGTTCCGGGCGTGAAGCTCGGTCGCGCGCGCCCCGAGTGCCGCCACTTCCGCTTCGAGCGCCTGAACCTGCCGTTCGAGGTCGGCCGGGTCCGGGGTGCCGGGCTTCGGTTTGCCGCCGAACAGCCGGCCGAAGAACCCCGGCTTGCGGCTCAGTTCGGCGAGTTGCTCTTTCGCGCGGGCCAGCACCATTCCGCGCGCGGCGTGGGCCGCGGTCGCGGCCTGAAGTTCGGCGGCGTCCGCCGCGCCCGCGGCGGCGTGGCCGGCCTTCAACTTCGCCAGCCCGGTGGCGAAGGGCGTGTCGGTTTCGGCGCGCAAGTCGGACTCGACGCGGTCGCGGCGGGCGACGCGCGCGGTCACTTCGGCGTCGCGGGCGGCGAGTACCTCGTTGACCTCGGCGAGCCGGGCCACGGCCTTCGCGACCGGGGCGAAGGCGTCGGCGCGCCGCTGGGCCGCGGCGAGCGCCGCGGCGAGCGCCGCGGCGGCCTCGCGCCGGGTCTGCTCCGCGCGGGCCGCGCCGAGGGCCGCGGACGTGACCTTCGCCACCGCGGGGGCGGGCCGCACGGGGTTCTCGTCGTCGGCCAGCGCCCGCACGACGCCGACGCCGGCCGCGAGCAGGCGCTCGGCGAGGCGGTCGGCCGCGCCCGAGTTCGGGGTCAGCACCAGCACGCGGTCGCTCGCGGCGCGGACGACCTCGACGATGGCACGCTCGCCGGCCACGGGGTCGGCGTGCAGCACGAACAGGTCGCGGCACCCGGCGGCGCGGGCCAACGCGTCGTGCTCGGCGGCGGGCCGGTCGGCGGCGGGCAGCGGGGCGAGCGGCACCGCGGGGAACGGGAACTCGCCGGCGAACAGCCGCGCGAGCCACGCC
>VGZJ01000453.1 GCA_016872595.1 Planctomycetota bacterium | reverse complement strand
CTATTACGGAGCCGCCCGTGCCGAACACCGACCAAACGCAACCGCAGATCACACCGCCCAACTCCGACCCCGACGCCGCGCTCGTGCGGCCCGGCGACGGCCTGCCGGGCGGCACGCTCGTGATCCCCGGTTACGACCTGCTGCCCGAGATTGCGCGCGGCGGAATGGGTGTGGTGTACGCGGCCCGCGACCGCGCCTTCGACCGCGAAGTGGCCATCAAGGTAATGAAGCCGGGCATGAACGCGACCGAGTTCGTGCGCGAGGCCCGCATTACGGGCCGGTTGCCGCACCCGGGCATTCCGCCCGTGTACGCCCTCGGCGAACTGCCCGACGGCCGGCCCTATCTGGCGATGAAACTGATTCGCGGCGACACCCTCGACACGGTGCTGAAACGCCGCACCGAGTTCGTCACGGACCGCGGCCGGTTGCTCGCGGCGTTCGAGCAAATGTGCCACGCGGTCGGCTACGCGCACGCGCAAGGCCTGATTCACCGCGACCTGAAGCCGTCGAACGTCATGGTGGGTGCCTTCGGCGAAGTGCAAGTGATGGACTGGGGCTTGGCGCGCGAAGTGGGCAGTGGACAGCCGGCAGTGGGCAGCGAAGAGCAAGCCGGCACACCGACAACGCCAGACGCGACCGACGACGCACTGAAAACCGTCGCGGGGCAGATCAAGGGCACGCCCGCGTACATGGCCCCGGAGCAAGCGCGCGGCGAACCGGTAGACGCGCGCGCCGACGTGTTCGCGCTGGGCGGCATCTTGGCCGCAATCCTGACCGGCCACCCGCCCTTCGCGGGCAACAGTGTAATGGACACGATCATCCGCGCGGCCCAAGCCGAGTTGAGCGAAACGCTCGCCCGCCTCGATGAAAGTGGTGCGGACGCGGAACTACTGGCGCTGTGCAAGACGTGCCTCGCGGCGAAAGCCGACGACCGCCATGCGAACGCGACGGAACTGGCACAAGCGGTCGCGGCGTACCGTGCGGAGGTGGAAGAGCGCCTTCTGCAAGCGGAGCGCGAACGGGCGGCTGAGGAAGCACGCGCTCGTGAGGAAGAGAACACGCGACGCGAAGCGGAAGCACGGGCGGCAGCAGATCGCAAGCGGCGGTTCGCACAACGCGCACTCGCGGCCTCGGTGCTGCTGTTGCTCCTCGCAGGGGGCGTGGGGGTGGCTTTCGCATCGTTGTGGCGCACAGCAGAAACACAGCGCGACGCGGCAGACATCGCCAAGAACGACGCGCTCACTGAGAAAGACAAAGCGGACATCGCCAAAGCGGAAGCCGAGAAACAGCGCCTCGCGGCAGAAAAGGCAGAAGGCGTAGCGGTTGAGCAAAAGCGCATCGCCGAGCAAGCCAAGACCAACGAGGAAATCGCTCGCAAGCAGGTGGAGCAAGAGCGCGAAAAGTTGGCGAGCGTCGAGTACGGTCGGACAATTCAGGTCGCCCATCAAGAATGTCTCGCCAACAACCAAGAAGGGGCGCGGGCACTGCTCGACGGCACTCGGCAGGATTTTCGCAAGTGGGAGTGGCACTACGTCAACCACCTCGCCAATTCGGGTCTGCTGCTCACACTCAAGGGGCACACGAGGGGCGTGCGTGCGGCGGCGTTCAGCGCGGACGGCACCCGCATCGTCACCGGGAGCGGAGACAACACGGCGAAGGTGTGGGACGCGAAGACGGGGGCCGAGGTGCTCACACTCAAGGGGCACACGGACGGCGTGAATGCGGCGTCGTTCAGCGCGGACGGCACCCGCGTCGTCACCGGGAGCGACGACAAGACGGCGAAGGTGTGGGACGCGAAGACGGGGGCCGAGGTGCTCACGCTCAAGGGGCACACGAGCAGCGTGACTGCGGCGTCGTTCAGCGCGGACGGCACCCGCATCGTCACCGGGAGCGGAGACAAGACGGCGAAGGTGTGGGACGCGAAGACGGGGGCCGAGGTGCTCACACTCAAGGGGCACACGAACGACGTGCGTGCGGCGTCGTTCAGCGCGGACGGTATCCGCATCGTCACCGGGAGCGGAGACCAGACGGCGAAGGTGTGGGACGCGAAGACGGGGGCCGAAGTGCTCACCCTCAAGGGGCACACGGGCGGCGTGCGTGCGGCGTCGTTCAGCGCGGACGGCACCCGCATCGTCACCGGGAGCGACGACAAGACGGCGAAGGTGTGGGACGCGAAGACCGGGGCCGAGGTGCTCACACTCAAGGGGCACACGAACGACGTGCGTGCGGCGTCGTTCAGCGCGGACGGTATCCGCATCGTCACCGGGAGCGGAGACCAGACGGCGAAGGTGTGGGAGGTTCCCTCGGGGAAGCCGGAGGGCATCGCGAAGACGGGGGCCGAGGTGCTCACCCTCAAGGGGCACACGGGCGGCGTGACTGCGGCGTCGTTCAGCGCGGACGGCACCCGCATCGTCACCGGGAGCTTTGACAACACGGCGAAGGTGTGGGACGCGAAGACCGGGGCCGAGGTGCTCGCACTCAAGGGGTACACGGGCATGGTGCTTGCGGCGTCGTTCAGCGCGGACGGCACCCGCATCGTCACCGGGAGCTACGACAAGACGGCGAAGGTGTGGGACGCGAAGACGGGGGCCGAGGTGCTCACGCTCAAGGGGCACACGGGCGGCGTGAAAGCGGCGTCGTTCAGCGCGGACGGCACCCGCATCGTCACCGGCACCTTCGACAACACGGCGAAGGTGTGGTATGCGCCACCGCCACCAGAGGTTGCGCTCGCGCCGCGTTCCAAGTGACCCGCCGCACTCCGTCGCTACACTACTACCATGAGCACCACTGCCGCGTTTCCGGTTGCTGCCGTTCAGCACTTGCCCGCCGAGCAGTACGCCGCGCTGGTCGCGCGGATGTAGGGCATCGTCGGGGCGGAGAACGTGCTCACCGCGTCCGCGGACCTGTCCGCCTACGAGTGCGACGGGTTCACTATCGCCAAGACCAAGCCGAACGTTGTCGTGTTCCCCACCACGACCGAACACATCGTCGGCATCGTGAAAGTGTGCAACGAGATGGGTGTCAGCTTCCTCGCGCGCGGGGCCGGCACCAGCCTCGCGGGCGGGTGCGTGATCGTCGGCGGTGGCGTGATGATCGCACTCGCCCGCATGAAGCGCATTCTGGAAGTGAACACGCGCGACCGGTACGCGGTCGTGGAACCGGGCGTCGTGAACGTGTGGCTCACGAACGCGCTCAAGCCGCACGGCTTCCACTACGCCCCGGACCGTCGTGTGCAATTATTCTGTCGCAGGGCAAATGCAGCGAATCGTAGGGGCTGGTCGGGGTTGGCGGCTCGCGTGATTGTCTCTCACAATCGAGCGGTGCGCGCCCAGCGGCGCAGGTCGCGACCCTGTACTGGCCTCGCGGCGCGCACCGGCTCGGTTCCCCGCGAGCGGGTGACAGCGGGTTGTCACTTGTTGTGGTCGTCGCGGCGAGAGGTGCGCGGTCACGCCGCTTCGCGGTAGTAGTGGCGCAGCAACCCGCCGAGGCGGTCGCGGCACTTCACTTCGCCCGAAGGGAACTTGAGGATGCGCGGTTCCTCCGCGTCGGCATCGCTGAGCGGCACGTTACCGCGCGATTGGTGCGGACGCTCCTCGTGATAATGGGTCAGGAACTCGCGGACGATGTGGTTGAGGTGCTTCTCGCCGCACACCACGGTGTTCGCAAGACGTGATCTTGGGACACGAGAGGAACACGGTCCCAAATCGGGCGGGCCAAGCTCTACGACAAGTCAGAATTTCCAAACGCTAGAAATCGCAGCATTTTCTTCGCG
>VGZJ01000452.1 GCA_016872595.1 Planctomycetota bacterium | reverse complement strand
ACGGCAGCGCCGCGCGCCGCGACCTCGTCCGCGCCCCACGCCAGCACCGCGGGCGCGGGCAGCGCCACCGCCGCGCCCGGTCGCCACAGCGCGAGGTACCCGCAATCGCCCGGAAGCACCACCGCGGCCCCGGCCGCGAGCGCGTCGCGCGTCCGGCGCACCACGTCGGACGGATCGACGGTCGCGTTCCAGTCGATCACCGTCATCGCGCGCGGCCTCCTGCGGGTGCCACAGAGGGCAGTTTAGAACTGAGGGCGACAGAGGACAGAGGCGAGCGGCGCGGCGTAAGCCCGCCGGTAGCTGTGCAATTGAGATACGTATGACGTTTCTCAGTTGTGCAGTTACCGGCGGGCCTACGCCGCGCCGCTCGCCTCGGTCCGCTTCCCGCTACTGGTAGCTGTAGCCGATGTGGAACGTGACGCGGCCGTCGGGCAGGCGCGTGATGTTGGTGATGTAGACCGGCGCGCCGCCCCCCAACAGGCTCTTGCTGCTCGGCGTCGTGTACGGGGTGAAGCTGTTATTGGCGGCGCTGGGGTACGGCACCGAACCCAAGAACACGTTCGGCCCGCGCGCGCCGTCCACCCCGTGCGACTCTTCCAGAATCGGCCGGTTGTTCACCACGCGCCAGATCAGCAACCCCTCGCCGGGCAGCCGCTCGTCCCAGCCCATCTTCTTCCGCACTTCCAACAGCAGGTACTCGCTCCCGTCCGGCCGAATCTTGATCTTGAAGCACTGCGTCGGGTCGTCCTCGATGGGCGCGAGGATCAGCTTCTGCTTCACCGCGGGGTCGATCACGGTCGGCTTGATCCAGCCGAGCACTTCCTTGCTCCACGCGCTGAAGTGCTGGGGCCGCCCGCCGCCGATCTGGTTGGACATGGCGCACCACTGGCCCGCGCCCTCGCTGCCGGGCGCTTCCGGGCGGGCGTACAGGTCCGGCAGGCCGAGCATGTGGCCGAACTCGTGGCAGAACACGCTGATGTCGTTCATCGTGTTCCCGCCCTCTTGCACGATGAAGTACGGCAGGCTGCGCCCGTCGTAGGTCACGCTCGCGCGGTGCGGCCAGTACAGCCCGCCGCGCGTCGTCTGCACGCGCGCCCCGGCGTACAGGAAGAACACCCCGTCGTACTCCTTCAGTGCGTTCCTCCCCGCGGCCTTCGTGAAGGCGTCCAGCGATTCCGTCAGCAGCGCGCGCTTCTCGGCCGCGCTCGTCCCGCTCCCGGTCGAGTAGTCCATCCGCTTCTTCGACACCTGATACCAGCCGACGAACTTCCCCTCGATCTTGAACGTCTTGTAGCTCAGCTCCTTGTAGTAGTCGTTCATGCTGCCGAACACCGGCTGCCCTGTCGCGCTCTTGCCGGTGTACGAGCCGAGGCTGAACATCGAGTCTTCCCAGTCCTTGTTGGTGATCTTCTCGTTGTGCTTCACGTCCGGGTACTCGACGCCGATGATGGCGAGGTTGTACGTGGGCTTCTTCCACGCCCGCGGGAGCCGGTCGTTCCAGCCCGCGCCCTTGCCCCCGAAGCCGCCGCCCTCTTCGACCTTCATGGGCGACGTGGTCGCGCGCAGCTTCGCGCTGATCGTGCTCTCGCGCCCGTTGCGCGACACGGTGAGGGCCACCGCGTCCCCGGCGAACCGCTCGCGGAGCGCGTCGCGCACGAGCGCGGCGTTCGCCGTCGCGGTCGCTCCCACCTTTAGCACCACGTCGCCCTCCTTCAACCCGGCGGCCTCGGCCGGCGAGTCCGGCTCCACGGCCTCGATCACCGGCGCGCCCTTGCGCTCGCCGATCACCACGCCGAGGTACCCGGCCGCGGTCGGCGACAGCGGCACCGTCCCGGCCGGCGCGTCCTTCGTGCCCTTAGCGGTCTTCACGGTCTTGTAGCCGCCGGGCGTGGGGTACGGGGCCACGTCCGCGGACCGCGCCGCGGAAACGGCAAGAGCGAACAGCAGGGCGAACGCAGCGAGTCGGACGCGCGTCATAGCGACACCTTCGGGAACCGGGAAATGAGAGGGCCGATGGATCGCGTTGTAGTCTGCCGAAAGTGAAAGGGGAATGAAAGCGAAAAGCGGGCGCGCGGCCCGCGCCGGGGTAGAATCCGGGGCATGACCGACACCGAAGCCGCGCTCCTGCGGGCCTGCGCCGCGCACCCGGACGAGGACGTTCCGCGGCTGGCCTACGCCGACTGCCTTGACGAGCGCGGCGAGCCGGCCGCGAGCGCGCGGGCCGAGTTCGTGCGCGTGCAGGTGCGCGCCGCGCGGTTGGCGCACAACGACCCCGATGCCGAGGTTCTCGCCCGCCGTGCGGACGAACTTCACCACGCTTGGTGCGATGCGGGGTGGCCCGACGCGCCGGCCGGCGTCCACACGACCGGCAACTATCGCCGCGGGTTCGCAACCCGCGCTTGGGGTTTGACCTCCGCGGTGTTCGCGGCCGACGACGACCCCCGCGCGCTCTTTTACACACAACTCGAACTGAGTATCGACGTGCCGCCGTCGCGGTTGCGCGAAGCCGTGCGGCTCCCGCTGTTCGCGCGCCTGCTCGAACTGACGGTGCGCGGCGGCTCACCGCTGGGCTGGGGCGGCGCGAAGGCGCTGGCCGAGGGCGAGTACCCGAACCTCGAACGGCTCGGCCTCGCGGGGCAGGCGCTGGGCGACATCGGGCTGCGCTACCTGTGCAACTCGTGGGGGCTGATGCGACTGCGCGAACTCGACCTGAGCAACAACGACATCACCGACGACGGGGCCGCGGCACTCCTGCGCTCCGGGTTGCTCCCGCGCCTGCGCACGTTGCGCCTCTGGGGGAACGCGCTCGGCCCAGCCACCCTTGAGCGCCTCCGCGCCAACGGCCGCGTGTGGTAACCGCGCGAAATCGAAATCGGTTGCACAACGGGCGCGCCTCACTCTTGCGGTGTGGGCCTCCGGCCTGCCTCATGTTCGGGCTGGCCGGAGGACCACACCACATCTGTGGTTGGTCGAAGTGGGCGGGTTGGCCGAGTTGGAGCCGCGAGCCGAGACGGTTCCCCCACTGGGCCGACTGGACCGCCCGCGAGTCCATCGGTTGTTCTGCGTCGGGTGGACGGTGATCCTAGCCGGGTTGTTGTCCGGCGAGGTGCGGGCCGGCCGGTTCCAACCCGAGCCGTGGCCCACGCCCGTACCTATACCCACGATCACAGAGGAGCAGTTCATCTCACAGATGACCTACCCCTGAAAGCCAGCCCGCCTCCTCGCGCCACGCTCTGTTACTCCCCCGTCAACATACTCTCGCAGTGGCCTATCGATGTGCTCGGTCAAGCCGGCTTCGGTCGGGTTGCGCTCGAAGTCAATCGCGTCGCCCTTGTGGGTCTGCGACGGGTTGTACCGCGCCGCGGGGCGAAGTGCTACGCCGCGGCGCGCAGCCCACTTGCGCGTTCGATGTTCAGGCCGAATAGAGGAAGCCCCAGCCGGCGACGGTCGGTCGCGCCCTGCTCCCACGGACACAGTGGGCGCACGGAGAATGAGAGGCGCTGCCCGCCCCGCGGGTTCAGATCGGCCGCGCGCAATTCGAGTTCCAGCACCTCGCGCGATAGCCGCACGCCGTCCGGCGGGAGCGGCCTCCCGTTGACGAAGAACTTCAGCTCTGGCGGGGCCAAATCCCAGCGCAACCCGTGCAGCGCCCAGCGCACGCGGGTGTCTTGCGCCGGAATTCGTAGCCGGATCGCGGAGAGTTCGTCGGACCAGCGCATCGAATTGCCGGCGAACGACTCGTACCCGTGCCAGTTGAACAGGTCGGTTTCGTGGATCGCATCCACC
>VGZJ01000451.1 GCA_016872595.1 Planctomycetota bacterium | reverse complement strand
CGAACTCGTCCGGTTCCGGCGCGGGCCGCGGCGCGGGAACCTCGATCACGTGCGCTTGGGGCGCGACCGGGACGCCGTACCGACCGAGCAGCGCGGCGAGCGCGACCACCGCGGCGCGAACCAACCACGCGCGCGGCGCGAACGATGTGCGGGTCATTTGGACAGTTCCTCCAGAAGTGCGGCGAGCCGGGCGAACAGCGCCGCGGCGCGGCCGCGCCGGGCCTCGGTCAGCGGTTCCTCGCTACTCATCCCCAGCACCGCGAGCAGTTCGGCGGCGACCGCGGCGCGCGCCGCCGGCAGCGCCGCCGGGCCGAGCAACGCTTCGGCCACCTTGCGCACGCGGGCGAGCAGTTCCTTCGAGTGCGGCACGTCGGGTTCGCCCGCGACGCGGGCGGCTTCGCGGTAGATCGCGGCGAGTTGGAGCACGTCGGCCCGCGCGCCGCGGTCGCGGGCCAGCGCCGCCGCGAGCTTGGCCCGCAACTCGTCCGGTGGGCCGGGCGCGGGCGGCGCGCCCTCGATCACGACCACCACCCGCGCCGACTCCGAGGGCACGTCCCCGGTCGCGGTGTACGCCAGCAGTTCGTAAGTGCCGGGCAACCCGGCGAAGTAGAGCAGGTGGCCGCCCTCGACCGGCTCAATGGACAGACCGGGCGCGAGCGCGACCCACTTCACGACCTTGCCGGGCGTTTCGGCGCGGAGCTTGCCGAGCCCCCCGGCACGGATCGCGACGCGTTCCGGCACCTTCAGCGGCGGAGAATCCTGAGCGGGTGCGGGCGGGGCGAGCAGAAGAAACGCGAGTGTAGCAGCGCGCATGACGCGACCTCCTGAAGACGGGTGGGGCGTGACGACGCGAATTGCGGGCGAAAAGACCTGATGTGTACAAGCGTGCGCAATCAGAAATGGAGAGTCAAATATTCCGCGCGGAATTATTTCCGCCGCTCGTACGTTCACCCAATCCCGGGTGGGGATCGAACCCCGCGCCCGGCTCACCGGTCACTTTCTGGACGCGGGTTTCGCGCGCCCATAAGCCAACCCCAACTCTTTCCGCGAAGGCGAGCCGATGCCGAGTTACCAACCGGCCGACGTCGAACGTCGGTGGCAACAGTTCTGGGAAACGAACAAGACGTTCCGCACGCCCGACCCCGGCGAGCCCGGAACCGAGGGGAAGCCGAAACACTACATCCTCGACATGTTCCCCTACCCCAGCGGGGCCGGGCTGCACGTCGGCCACCCCGAAGGGTACACCGCCACCGACATCCTCGCGCGCTTCAAGCGCATGAACGGGTTCCACGTCCTGCACCCGATGGGCTGGGACGCCTACGGCCTGCCCGCGGAGCAGTACGCGGTCGAGAAGAACGTTCACCCGCGGATCACCACGCGCGCCAACATCGACACGTTCCGCCGGCAGATCAAATCGCTCGGCTTCTCCTACGACTGGGACCGCGAAGTCGACACCACCGACCCGGCGTACTTCAAGTGGACGCAGTGGATCTTCCTGACCATCTACGACACGTGGTACGACGCGGAACAGAAGAAGGGCCGGCCCATCGGCGAACTGCCGATCCCCGACGAGGTGCGCGACCGCGGCCCGGCCGAAGTGGAGAAGTACCGCGACGCGCACCGGCTGGCGTTTCAGGCCGAGGTGCCGGTGAACTGGTGCCCGGCGCTGGGCACGGTGCTGGCGAACGAAGAGGTCATCGACGGCAAGAGTGAGCGCGGCGGGCACCCCGTCGAGCGCCGCCCGCTGCGCCAGTGGCTCATGCGCATCACGGCCTACGCCGAGCGCCTGCTCGACGACTTGGAGCCGCTCGACTGGTCGCACTCCATCAAGGAGATGCAGCGCAACTGGATCGGCAAATCAGAGGGCGCGGAAGTCGAGTTCGCCGTTAGCCGCGAGCCGCAGGCGAGCGAGGCCATTCGCGTCTTCACCACGCGCCCGGATACGCTCTTCGGCGCAACCTATATGGTGCTGTCGCCGGAACACGCGCTGGTCGCGCAGATCGCCACGGCCGAACAGAAGAAGGCGGTCGAGGAGTACCAACAGGCGGCGGCGCGGAAGAGCGACTTCGAGCGCACGGAGCTGGCGAAGAAGAAGACCGGCGTGTTCACGGGCGCGTACGCCGTGAACCCCGTGAACGGCGCGCGAATCCCCATCTGGATCGCCGACTACGTGCTGGCGACCTACGGGACCGGCGCGATCATGGCCGTGCCCGGCCACGACGAGCGCGACTTCGAGTTCGCCAAGCAGTTCGACCTGCCGGTCGTCACCGTTGTGCAGCCGAGCGAGGCGTGGCTGAAAGAAACGGGCAGCAGCGCGAACGATCTCAAGGCCGCGTACTGCGAAGAGGGCGTCGCGATCAACAGCGACATTCTCAACGGCCTGCCCACGGCCGAAGCGAAGGCCAAGATCATCGCGTGGCTGGAAGAGAAGAAGATCGGGACGCGGCGCGTGAACTACAAGCTGCGCGACTGGCTGTTCAGCCGGCAGCGGTACTGGGGCGAGCCGTTCCCGGTACTGCACGGCGAGGGCGGCGACACGGTCACGCTCTCCATGAGCGCGCTGCCGCTGATCCCGCCGGACCTCGAAGACTTCAAGCCGACCGGCGCGCCCGACGGCCCGCTCTCGAAGGCAACGGACTGGGTGAACGTGAACGTCGGCGGCAAGCAGTACAAGCGCGAAACGAACACGATGCCGCAGTGGGCCGGTTCGTGCTGGTACTTCCTGCGCTACATCGACCCGCAGAACGCGGGCGCGTTCGCCGACCCCGCGAAGCTGAAATACTGGCTCCCGGTCGATCTGTACGTCGGCGGCGCGGAACACGCGGTGCTGCACCTGCTGTACGCGCGGTTCTGGCACAAGGTGCTGTTCGACCGCGGCTACCTGCACTGCCCGGAGCCGTTCCAGCGCCTCGTGAATCAGGGCATGATTCTGGGGGAGAACGGCGAGAAGATGTCGAAGGCCCGCGGCAACGTCGTGAACCCCGACGACGTGGTTCGCGAGTACGGCGCGGACAGCCTGCGCCTGTACGAGATGTTCATGGGGCCGCTCGAAGCGGTGAAGCCGTGGAACACCGCGTCCATCGCCGGCGTGTACAAGTTCTTGAACCGCGCGTGGCGGCTGATGATCGACGACGGCGAACAGTTCAAGCTGTCGCCGGCGGTCACGAGCGCCGCACCGGACCGCGACACGCTCCGCGCGCTGCACCAGATGATCCAGAAGGTGACGCGCGACACCGAGGGGATGTGCTTCAACACCGCAATTGCGGAGATGATGAAGTTCGTCAACCACATGACCGGGTTGGAGGCCCGGCCGCGCGCGGCGCTGGAACCGTTCGTGTTGCTGCTCGCGCCGTACGCTCCGCACATCGCGGAGGAGCTGTGGAAGGCGCTCGGCCACACCGACACGCTGGCCTACGCCCCGTGGCCGCTGTTCGACGCGGAGCTGGCTAAGGACGACGAGATCGAGATCCCGGTGCAGATCAACGGCAAGGTGAAGGCGCGGGTGCGGGTGCCGGCCGAGACCGACGACGCGGCGCTGGAGGCCGCGGCCCGCGCCGACGCGACCGTCGCCGCGCAGCTCGCGGGCAAGGCCGTGAAGCTGGTGAAGGTGGTCCCGCGCCGGCTGGTGAACTTCGTCGTCGCGGGGTGAGGGTTGTCTTCGCCTCCCCCCTTGAGGGGGAGGTCGCCGCGTGGCTTTGCACGCGGCGGGTGGGGGGTGAGGGTCTTGGAGAACCGCAAAGGCGCTCACCCCCCACCCGCCGGCCCTATGGTGGACCCCGAAAACTGGACCACCGGCT
>VGZJ01000450.1 GCA_016872595.1 Planctomycetota bacterium | reverse complement strand
ACGGGCCGGAGGGAGGCGAACAGTTCCGGTTCGACGGTGGGGCGGTTGATGTAGAGCGGGTTGTACAGGTCCATCTTGAAGCTGATGGGGCGCCCGCTGACGAGGGCCATCTTGACGTTCTGCCAGTCCTCGTCGGTCGGGTTCTCGACCATCGCCCACCCTTGCAGGTACGGCTTCTCCTTCTCCGCGAGCAGGAGGCGATAGCTCGTCTTCCAGATCGGCGCTTCGACCACGTAGCCGACTTGGACGCGGCGCTTGCCTTGCCCGGCGAAGTGCAGTTGCACGGCCTTCTTCTGGCTGTCGTGGCTCAGGGCCAGCACGTCGAGCGCGCGGCGGAACTCGCTCTCGATGATCGGGTTCGTGAACTTGAGGCTCTGGATGTCGCCGAACTTGATGGCCCGCACGCCCTCGGCGCACCACATGTTGAGCACGTCCACGTCGGTCGTGGTCTGGCCGACGGGCACCTTCTGCTTCTCGACGCCGACGATGGTGCCGGTCAGCTTGCCGGGCTGGTTCGCCGCGGTCGCGCTGACTTGGACCTCGATGCGCTCGCCGCGCATCTGCGACACGATCCCGCTGAAGGTGGGGTTGCCGTTCAGGTTGATGGCGAAGCTCGACAGGGTCCGCGCGATGGGTTCGCGCGAGTCGTAACTGACGGCGCTGATGCGGCCCTTGCCGAAGTCTTCGAGCACCATGCTCTTGAGTAGGTCGTTGATGTCCGATTCTGGAAACGTCAGGTCCACCCGCGCGTCGTCTTCGATCTCGCCGCTGCGCGAGAAGTACCCCACGCCGCTGTTGAGCAGCACGACGCGCGTGATCGGTAGGCTCACGGCCGGCTTCAGGTCTTGCTTCGCTTCGGCCGCGCCCAGCGCGCGATCCAGCCCCACCGCGGCCCCGATCCCCAGCGCGCCGGCCACCGGCGCGACCATCAGCCACTTGTTCGCCATGATAGAACCTCGGAGTAAGTGCCCCGGACGGGGCGCGGGAGTGCCTGCGTCTCAGATATGGAGACGAGTCTACCCGCGTCGCGGATTGCGGCGCGGCCGATGTTACAGGTTGTTACTCGCCGGTCGGCTGCCAGACGAGGATTTCGCCCTTTCCGGGCACGGAGGAATCGCCGAGGTGCCGGCGGTAGCCACCGCCCGCGGTGGGGAGCGCGAGGCCGAACCGCGTGAGGTGCTTGGCGTACAGGCCGATGAACGACGGGTTGTAGAGGGCCGCGGTCGCGAACGTCGGCATCAGCTTGAGCGGCTTGAGCGAGATGATGGTGCCGCGCTGCATCCATGCACCTGTACGCAGTTCGGCCCCGCTCATCAGCACGATGGTGCCGCCCTTCATCTGGAGGCCGGCGAAGTCGCGCACCGGGCCGCCGATGGCGATCAGCCCGCGCTTCATGCGCATGCCGATCTCGATGCCCGCGCTGCCGTTCACGATGATTGTGCCGCCGCTCATGCCGCTGGCGCTGCCGCGGTACGCGGAGCCGAGTTGCTGGCCGGCACTGCCGCGGACGTGAATCGTGCCGCCGCTCATCTCGCCACCGAGCCAGTCGGTGACGTTGCCCGTCACCTCGATGGTGCCGCCCTTCATGTACGCGCCGAGGTGCATCCCCGCGTTGCCGGTGATGGCGACGCGCCCGCGTGTCATCAGCCGGCCGATCCACTTCACTTTGGAGAGGTCGCCGCGCAGCTCGATCTCGTCGGAGCCGTCGCCTTCGACCGTGAAGTGATCGTCGAGCCGGTGCTGGCGCTTGCCGAGCATGACCGGCAAGGCGCGCACGGCATCATGCGCGAGAGGCGCGAGCACGTCCGGCGACAGGCACTCCGCTTCCAGCGGCACCGTGAGCGACGATTTGAGCGTGAGCGTGAGCATGGTTGTTTTGTAGGGTGGGACAAGGCTTTGCGCCGTCCCACCATCTTCGGTCTTCTGTAGCCGGCCTCTGTGAGGCCGGAGCTACACGTTAGGTTCAGCTTCCGGGGTCACAGACCCCGGCTACAGGAAGGCACGGTGGGACGGCGCAGTGCCTTGTCCCACCCTACAAGAACGGCACACCTTCGCGGCAGTCTGCGTGATTATGTGGGCGTGACGCACTCGCCGCACTGATGCACTTCCAGCCCGTGTACGCACTCTTCGGCCACGGGGTAATTCTCGAACGACATCGTGTAGTGCTGCTGGAACAGCGGGCGCAGGTAGTCCTCGATCTTCTCGTCGTACACCGGCTTCGACGCGAACTGGCTCCCCTCGATGGAGTTCCGCAGTTCGCCCTCCTCGATAATCACGGTGCCGGCCTTGATGACGAACCGCGGATACGAGAACATCTCCATCGCGTTCGCGCGGTCGTTGAAGATGGCGACGTCGGCGTCGGCCCCGATGCCGAGGTGCCCCTTCTGCGGCAGGCCGAGCGTCCGCGCCGGCCCCGCGCTCGTGATGATGGCGATCTCGCTCAGCGTGTACTCGCGGTCCAGTTCCGGCAGCACGATCCGCGGCAGCACCTTTTCGGGCAGCTTCTTGATCTCCTCCTTGCGGAACTCGCGGTCCATCAACAGGCGCACGATTTCCGGGTAGCGCCAGAAGCACGCCCCGTTCGGGTGGTCGGTGGTCAGGCTCACGCGCCACGGGTCGGTGATGAGCAGCATCAGCTCAAGGCCCACGGCCCACTGGATCGCGTTGACGAGGTTCTTTTCCTTATAAACGTAGGGCACGACGCCGCAGCCGGTCTCGTTCTCGACGTCGAGGTTGCCCCACTTCTTGCCGGTCAGTTCGTACAGCAGGTGCTGCCACGGGCCGTCCGCGGTGATGGTGACCGTGTCGCCGAACAGGACCGCGCCCGCGTCGCACGTCAGGTTCGGGTGCGCGTTGAAGTACTCGGCGATGGGCACGCTCGCGCTCGACATGGTGAACCAGTCGTCGCCGCCGTAGGCGTGGTACTGGAGGTGGGCGATGTGCGCCCGGTTGCCCTCCAGCGTCTTCATCGTTTCGAGCGTCGTCGTGTAATTGCCGGGTGCGCCGAGGTTGTTGCAGTGCAGGTGGATCGGGTGCGGCAGCGCGAGCTGGTCGATGATGTCCGCGAGCGCCTTGATGATGGTCCGCGGCGTGACCTTGTTGTAACCGGGGACGACCTCGTCCAGCCCCTTGCAGTCCTTGCCCCACTTCCACCCCGCGACGCCGCCGGGGTTCACGGCCTTCACGCCGTAGGCCTTCGCCGCCCACACCTGCCACGCGGTCACTTGCTTGGCGCGTTCGAACTCGGCGTTCTCCAACAGGTCGAGGATGATCTCGTTGTTCGCCATCAGCACGCAGGTGCATTTGTCGATGATGGGCGTGTCGCGCAGCTCCTCGTGCGTGTGCTTCGCGCTGAGGATGGGCACCGCGGCCTCGTTCGCGGTGGTCCAGCCCATGCCGGCGTAGACGTAGCCCGTGGCGAACGTGGTGGGCGTGCTGCCGCAAAGCCCGGCCCGGCACTGCGGCGAGTGGTAGATGGGCCGCGCTTTGCGGTGCTGTTCGGGGATCAGCCCGCGCGCGAAGTTGAGCGCCGCCCCCGCGACGTGCGTGTGAACATCGACCCCGCCGGGGAACACCACCATGCCCGCGGCGTCGATGACGCGCGCGTGCGCCGGCACGCTGGCGACCACCTTGCCGCCGTCGAGACACACGTCCCGCACGACGCCGTGGACGCCGTTCTTGGGGTCGTAAACCTTGCCGTTCGTAATGCGAATCATGATATTAGACTCGTTGCGCAATAGGTGTTGGTTCAGTCGCACTTCGGCCAGACGATCCTGTGTGGTCGTTACCCGTACATCCGGTTGTGGAGTCCGGCG
>VGZJ01000449.1 GCA_016872595.1 Planctomycetota bacterium | reverse complement strand
CGCGGAGCCGGGCGGCGGCGGCCGGGTTCGCGCGCCCGCTGGCGAGCAGCACCCTCAGGCCGGTGGGCGGCACCCGCCCCGCGGGCGGTTCGCCGTCGATCATCACGAGGCCGCGGACCCGGTCGCCGAGGTCGAGGCCGAACCGCAGCGCGGCGGCGGCCCCGTCGCCCACGCCGAACAGGAACACGCGGTCCCGGTGGATGCTATACTCGGTCGTGGTGTGGCGCAGGGCCGCACGCGCCCCGCGGTCCGCGCCCGCGCCCCACGCGAACGCCGGGCGGCCGTCGGGGCGCGGCCCGAGGTTCGTCGGGGCGCGCAGACACAGCGCGACGTAGTTGCGCCGGCTCAACCGCGGCACGAGCCGGACCGCCTCTTCCTCGCTCTCGCCCGCGCCGTGGAACAGCACGACCAACGGGTACTCGTACTTGGGCTGGTAGTCCGTGGGCAGGTACACCCGAACCGGCCGCGTCGGGAATCCCGGCAGCGCTACGGAGCGGAACCCTTCGGGCGGGTGCTCGGCGGTGTGGCGCGTGGTGCGGGCCGGCATGATCAACCCGATGATCCGGTGTGAGGGGCCGAACGCGAGGCCGAACGGGAGTTCTCTGGCCCGCGAGTCGAGTCGGGACAACTCTACGTTGGCTCCAGAGCGCTTTCAAGCAGCCTATCAACGGAGTTGAGCCAAACTCGCGAGATTTTCCAGTTCGCGGCGCGATTACTCCGTCTGGGATGTATGCAGTGGAATAGAGAAACTGGGTCGGGTCAACAGAGCGCGCAAAAGAAGAAGAGAAATCGGCGGGCGCGCGCGCCGCGCCACGCGGCGCATCCGCGCCATGCGCAAGCACCGGCGCATCCGCGCAGCGCGTTACAACCGGGCGCGCCACGCCATTCTGTAGCCGGCCTCTGCGAGGCCGGAGCCGCACGCAGAGTCCAGTTACCAAGCAAGTCGAAGACCTCTTCTGTAGCCGGCCTCTGCGAGGCCGGAGCTACGCGCGCCGTTCAGTTTCGGTAACAACTCCCGCGCATACACGTCTTCGCCCAGAGTTATTTGCCGCGCGGAGCACCGGCCTCAGAGAGGCCGGCTACAGAAGCACCACTCACCGGCAGCTTCGCCGCCAGCGCGAGCGCCAACCCCGCCAGTGTCACCGTCACGAAGCTGAGCAGCAAGCTGGCGACGTGCCACGGGCCGAACGCGGCCTTTGCCGCTGCCGCGACGGTCGCGTCCGGGTCGAATCGCGCCAGCCGCAGCCGGGTCACTTCCTGCGAGATCGGCCACGCCACTGCGACCGTGACCACCGCGAGCGCCACCACGTACACGCGCCAGCGGTGAACGCCGCCCTGCTTGTACCAGCTCAGCGCGGTGACGAGCGCGACCGCGCCGCACACCGCTTGCAGCGCGAAGTACCGCGGGAACACCGGCCCCACCGCGGACCCGGCCAGCGCGTTCGCCAGCGCGTCTTTCTTCGCCTGCACCTTCTTCTCGTCCGTCTCGTCGCCCGCGTCGAAAATCTTCTGGTTCGCGGTGCGGTCGCTCGGCCCGGCGCTCACCAAGTCCTTGAACGACGCGAAGATCGCCGGCGCGGTGCCGAAGTTGAAGAACGCGGCCCCGCCGAACCACAGGCCCAGCGCCAGCACGTGCAGGCCGCGAACGAGCGTGTCGCGCACGGGAAAGTCCCCGATCCGGTTCTCGGTTCCGGCCAACAGGCGCTTCACGTTCGCGCGGTGCTTCACGATCACGAACCCCGTTCCCACGACGAGATACAGGGTGATTGGCAGGTGGTCGGGGCCGAACGCGGCGGGCGTCCCGATCAGGCGCGCGGCGACCAGCACCGCGACCGCGGCGAGCGAGGCCAACGACACGATACGCGACGCGAACAGCACGACAACCCACGCCAGCACCGCGAGCGCCGCCGGGATCGGCACGAGTACGAACACGGTGCCGGCCCCGGTCGCCACGCCCTTGCCGCCGCGGAACCCGAGGTACACGGGGAACAGGTGGCCGAGGAACGCCAGCGCCGCGGCCCCGACGCGCAGCACGTCCGGCCCGCCGAGCGCGGCCGCGCCGTCCGGCGCGAGCGCGCCCGCCAACGGCACGGCCGCCGCGACCGGCAGCGCGCCTTTGAGGAAGTCGAGGAGGAAGACGAGCGCGCCGAACGACTTGCCGAGGACGCGCGCGGCGTTGGTCGCTCCGATGTTCCCGCTCCCGGCGGTGAACAGGTTCACCCCGCGCGCGCGGCCCACGAGGTAACCGAACGGGAGCGCGCCGACCAGATACGCCAGTGCGAGCGGAAGGAGGGCGGCGAGAGTCGGGGACATGGGGAGAGTATACGAGTCGCTCGCGGCTTCGCGACGTGCGCCCGGCGCACTCCTGCGGTGCCGCGAGCGGCTTTCTCAGCCCGGCGGCGGGAGCTTCGGGCCGCCGGCCTTTGTCTTCTTCGCCACGGAGGTCGTGCGGTACACCCACTGTTCCGCGGGGCCGGCGCTGTCGTCCGGGCGGATGTCCGTGACCTGCGGCTTGTTGTCGTCCGTCGGGCGCACGAAGTTGATCTGCAACGTCTTGCGCTTGATCAGCTTCTCGTCGGTGCGCAGGTCTTCGGTCGCCAGCCCGTTCGACAGGCCGGTAACGTACACGCTGAACATGTTCGTCTTCGGCGCGTTCTGGGCCATGTCGGTCCACACCGCGGCCCCGGTCACGACGAGCGGGATCGAGTCCGGCTTCGTCGGCGGAATGGGCCGCTTGGAAATCTCGATGGTGGTCTGCACGCACAGCCGCGGGTGGTCCTGCGGGTTCTCGATCTTGTTGATCTGCCCGATGACGAGCGGTTGCGGCTCGTCCAAGTGGTTCGTGAACAGGTCCTTCGTGACCAGTTCGAACTCCGGCAGGAACACGACCGGCTCCGGCTCGCGGTCCTCGCGCGGCATGTTGTAGACCTGATACCACATGTACCAGACGACCTTCTTTTCGGGCTTGCCGTCTTTGCCGATTCCGTCGAGCGTGAGGATGCGCGGCGGCTTGTAGCGGAAGTGCAGGGTCCACACGCCGGGCTTGTCGAGCGGCAGGTCGATGGGGTCGATCTTCTTCTCGCCGGCGTTGGGCTTGGGCTGGGCGAGCGCGAGGTTCGGCCCGCCGAGCGCGGAAACGGCGGCCGCGCCGAGGAACGCGCGCCGGGAAAGCCGCAGGTCTGGCGTCATCGCGAACTCCGCTGGGGCGAGAAGTGCCACCTTTGACCATATCCGCTCCGCCCGGCCGGAGCAACCGTCCGCGCCGCGGTTCGGCCCGCGCCGCGCCCGCGCGCGAGCGCACAAGTGGACCGCCTTCCGGTTGAGATGCCGCGCCGCCGCGCCGCCTGTCACGATTATTCCAGCGCGTACAGCCACGCCGCGGCCCCGGGGCGCGTGACCGCGCGTTCGCACCGGCCGCGCCCGTCGAGCATCGTGCGGAGCGCGGTTTCCTCGTCGGCGTGCGTGTGGCTCACGATCACCCACACGCGCCCGCGCAGCGGCGCGAGTTCGGCGCGGTAGCCGGCGGGGTCGCCCCGGTGCTCGGTACCGAGGGCCACCGGCACCGGCAGCGCGCGGTCGCGGGTGTAGAACGCGAACGCCGGCACCGCCCCGTAGTAGACGTACACGCTATCGCCGGGGCGCAGGTCGCCGCGCACGTCGTTCAGCACGGAACTGAGCTGTTCGCGGCGCGGCGGTTTGCGCACGGCGTCGAGCGTTTGCCACGCGCTCGCCCCGACGAGCACGGCCACGACCGCGCCCGCGGCCAGCGGGTTCTGCGCGCGGGCGGCCTCGGCGAGCGCCCACGCCCCGCGCGCGACCAGCAGCCA
>VGZJ01000448.1 GCA_016872595.1 Planctomycetota bacterium | reverse complement strand
CCACTGCGCGAGGCGCTCATGAACCACCCGTGGCGGCTCAAGAAAGCCGTCACCTACCTGTTCGATTGGATCGCCACCATGCTCCGCAAGCTCCTGCACCCGCACCCCAAACTCACAACCAACACTGGGTGAACTCTAGTTGTATCGGGCGCGGGCCACTTGTCGCGCAACCCGGACCGGCTAGAATCTTCGCTTCCAACCGAACACGAACCCTCGCAACCACACTCGCGAGCGACAGGAGCGATCCCATGGGCAGGCGGCGCGGAACCGGACGGCGGAAGGTGGGTCGCAAGAAGCGCCGGATGCGGTCGCGGATCCGCCACCGCAAGTAGGCGCGCCCCGTTACATCGTGCGCCCGCCGTCCACCACCAGCACCTGGCCCGTCGTGAGCGTGGTGCCGGTGGCGAGGTACAGCACCACGTCGGCCACGTCGTCGGGGTCCGCGGCGCGGCCGAGCGGGGCCTGTTCCAAAAACTTCGCGATGTGCGCCTCGCGCCCGGCGAGCCAGCGCGTGTTGATCGGCCCCGGCGCGACCGCGTTCACCCGCACGTCCGGCCCGAACGCCCGCGCCAGCGATTGCGTCATGCAGTTCAGCGCCGCCTTGCTCGCGCAGTACGGGATCGAACTCCCCTGCCCCGTCAGCCCGGCCACGCTGGTCACGTTCACCACGTTCCCCTTGACCGCCTTCAACAGTGGTAGGGCGGCGCGCGTGCAGTAGAACGTGCCCATCACGTTCACACCGAAGATGTCTTCCCAAACCTGATCGGTCAGCCCGTCCAGATCGGTGTGCGCGACGAAGTGCGTCGTCCCGGCGTTGTTCACGAGCACGTCGAGCCGGCCGAACGCGGCGCGCGCGGCTTCGACCATCGCCCGCACTTCCGCTTCGACGGCGACGTTCGCCTTGCACAACAGCGCCGGCGCGCCTTCGGCCTCGACCAGCCGCACGGTTTCGTGCGCGTCGGCCTCGGACTTCGAGTAGTTGACGACGACGGCGAACCCGAGTTTGGCGAACCGGACGGCACAGGCCCGCCCCGCGCCCGTGGCCGACCCGGTAACGAGCGCGACCTTTCGCGACGTGGACATGGTTCCCCCGCGTGAGTGGACGTTGGCACTATCGGAACCAGTCTACGGCGCGGGACCGTTACTCGATCACCAACTGTTCGCGGTCGTCGAGCCAGTCCTTCGGGATGCCCGCGCGCCCGGTCGCCAGCGCGACGATGCCGCCCACGACGGCCGCGTTCGTGTCGATGTCGCCGCCGCCGCGGATCGTCCGCACCAGCGCCGTTTGGTAGTCGTCGAGGTGGTTCGCCGCCACCCACAGGCAGAACGGCACCGTGTCTTGGCAGGTGATCCCGCGGCCGTTGCCGATCAGCGGGACGACCGTTTCGATGGAGAGGCCGAAGTCGAGTAGCGCCGCGTGCTCGACGCCGCGCATCACGTCGCCACGCGGCAGGTGCGCGAGTACCTCGTCGAAGAGGTCGCGCTTCACCTGCGGGTCGGCGCGGCGGTCGCGGTTGCGCCACGCATACGCCCCGGCGACGGCGGTTGCGACCGCGCCCGCCAGCCCTTCGGGGTGCGCGTGCGTCACGCCCGCGGAGAGCCGCGCTTGGTGCGCGATTGTGGTGTAATCGTCTTCGGCGAAGTACCCGGCGAGCGGGGCGATGCGCATCGCGCTGCCGTTGCCGTAGGAGCCGCCGGGGAACACGAGTTCCGCCGCGGTGCCCCAATAGACGTCGCCGCCGAGTTGCTTCAACAGCCGGTGCGCACCGGCCCCGTAGCCGCGCCACGGCTGCGCCGCATAGCGCGCCGCGAACACCCGCGCGAGCCGGTCTTGGTCGATGGTGCCGCACTCGTACAGCACCTCGTAAATGCCGAGGGCCATCACAGTGTCGTCGGTGAACGGCCACGGGCCGCGCGTGGTGGCGCGCGGGTCTTCTTGGAGCGCCTCCCAGTTGTGATCGCGGAAGCAGGTTTCGCCGAGCGCGTCGCCCACGGAGAGGCCGTCGAGGGCGACGGCGGCGCGCGCCATCCGTTCGCGGTGGTCGGGGGGTAAAGTGTTCATAGTTGTTGGCTACGGGACACGGAGCCGGCGCATTATGTTCGACATTTTGCCCTTCGCGCGGAAAAATCCCCGGTTATGGCTTGACGCTGAGTCGTCCGATATAATGTCGAGTCTGTCGGCCCGCTCACGCGGCTCTCACCTGCCTTGCCGCGGTGCGCGCCGGTCTCGTATCTTCCCGGCCCGCCTCTCTCGCTGCCGAGGGGACGTCTCATGCTCCGAGTCTGTCTTGCGTCCGCCGCGCTCGTGGGGCTTGTGTCCGCGGCGTCGGCCGCGAACCCCGATCCGAAGTCGCTCGTGGTTCCCCAAGAGGAACTGTCGAAGGCCCGCGAACTGGTTCAGAAGCTGGGGAGCGACACGTACGGCGACCGCGAGACCGCGGAGCGCGCGCTAGCCGAAATGGGCCGCTCCGCTCGCGCCGCGCTGCTCGACGGGGTGAACCTCGACGCCGACCCCGAAGTGCGGGCCCGCGCCGCCCGCCTGCTGCCGAAGGCTAACGCCCTCGAAATGAAGGCCCGGCTCGACACCTTCCTCGCCGACACCGCCGGCAAGTACGACCACGACCTCCCCGGCTGGCACAAGCTCCGGGCGATGGTCCGCGGCGAGTGGAAGATCATGGGGTGGACGCTCCGCGCCCGCACCGACGAGGCCACCGACAGGGCCGCGCGCGAACTGTTCATCGAGTTCTTCCAAGCCCCCGGCGGGCGCACCCTGATGACCGCGGTGGACGGCCCGCGCGACGACCTCGCGAACCTCGTCGCGACCCTCAAGCAGGAACTGTACAACATGCGGTTCCCGCGCACCGGCGGGGCGGGCCGCGCGGCGACCGTGGGCGAGGTCGCGGCCGTGATGTTCGCCGACGCGCTCTCCGGCGGCAAGGGCGCGTCGCGCACCAACGTGTTCACCACCGTGCTGAGTACGTCCGGGTTCACGCAGGCGTCGCAGGGCACCGACGGCCGCGCGGTCGCGATGCGGGCCATTCTGAGCGCGTGGATCGACACCCGCACCGATCCCTACGAGATGTATTCGGCCATGAACATGGCGAGCAGCGCGCAGAACGACCCCGCGGCGGGGCGGCTCGCGGCCCGGCTGCTCGGCACCGCCGGCGCGCCGGGCATCTACCGCGGGTACGCCTTCGCCGCCCTCATCCGCATCAACTCGAAGGAGCACCTGCCGGCCATCGAGAAGCTCATCGGCGACGAAACCATGGTCACGCGCATGGCGATCAACGGCAAGCTCCAGACCATCACCGTGGGCGACATGGCCCTCGCCGCCGCCGCGATGCTCACCGGGCAGAAGCTCGAGACCTACCACATCGAGGACCGGCTCAAGGGCAGTGCCTCGACCACGATGACCTACAACCGCTACAGCATCCCCGAAGACAAGCGGAAAGAGGCCGCGGCAAAGTGGAAGGAGTGGCGCGAAAAGAATCCGTAGACGGGCGCGCCGCGTCTAATCTTCTGTAGGCCGGAGCGATGCGAAACGTGTAGCTCCGGCCTCACTGAGGCCGGCTCCAGAAAACAGAAGACCTTCTTCTGAAGCCGGAAGCTTAATGGCGCGGGTCGCCCCGGCCTCATAAGGCCGGCTACATAAGGCAGCCGGCGGCGGATTGTAGTTGGCGCGGTTCTCGCGATTCGTCATTCTCTACACTAGACTCGTTGCGCAATAGCGATCGATGGCCTATTCATAGGGTTATGACGAATTACGAGAAATTGCGTCGGAAGCCGTTGTTGTTCCGCATGTTCACGGGGCTCTCGGCCGACGAGTTCGACAAGGT
>VGZJ01000447.1 GCA_016872595.1 Planctomycetota bacterium | reverse complement strand
GCGTCCCCGGCGAGCGGCTCACGCGCATCGGCCCGGCCGTGGAGCCGCCGGGCGCGCCGCCCGACCGGGCCGCGTTCTGCGCGCAGATCGGCGCGCCGCCGGGGTCCGCGCTCGTCTTCGCCGGCGGGCGGCTCGACGCGGCCCACGGCATCAAGGAAGCGGTCATGGCCTTCGACCTGATTCGCTACGAGGCGAAGGACGCGCAACTGGTACTGACGGGCGACGGCCCCGACCGAACCGCGGCCGCCGATCTGGCGCGCGCCCTAGCGTTCGACGACATGCGGGTGCGGTTCACCGGGGCGCGCCCGGACCTCGCCGCCGTGCTGCAACTGGCCGACGTGGTTTGGGTGACGGGCACGCGCGGGGGCGAGCACCTCGCGCTGCGGGCGATGGCCGCGGGCGTGCCCGTGGTCGCGTACCACACCCCGGAGTTGGGCGAGATCGTGGACGACGGGACGACGGGCTACCTCGTGCCGCCCGGCGACCGCGCCGCGCTCATCACGAAGATGGGCGCGCTGTACGCCTACCCGCACCTGATCAAGCAGATGGGCGACGCCGGCCGCGCCCGCGCCGCCGCGCGCTTCGGACCGGCGCACTTCGTCGAGCAACACGCCCGCGTGTACCAAGAGGTGTGCGGGTAGCGGGTTGAAGACCGGGGCTGAAACCCCGGCCGTTGTTGCGCCAAACTCAACTCACCGCGGGTTGGTTGTCGGGCTTGGGTTCGTCGGCCGGCGGGGTCACGAACATCGCTTGGAACAGGAGCAGCCCGGCCCCGACCACGAGGCAGCAGTCGGCCACGTTGAACACCGGCCAGTCGAAGGCGATGGTACCGTCCGAGCGTTCGATGCAGAAGTGCAGGAAGTCGCGCACGCCGCCGAACACGAGGCGGTCGTACATGTTGCCCACGGTGCCGCCGAGGATCAGGCCCAGCGCGGCCATGAGGCCGCGCTCGCGGGCCGTCGTGCGGCGCATCCCCCACACCAGAATGGCGAGCGCCGCGGCCACGCTGACCGCGGCGAACGCGCCGTTGGCGGTGCCCTTCTTCGACCCGCCGATCCCGAACAGCGCGCCGTGGTTCACCCGCGGCATCACCGGGGCGCTCCACGACCGGCACGCGCAGTCGCCCGCGGGCGCCTCGGCGTCGAACTGCGCGACCAGTTTGAAGTACCCCGGCACCACCACCGACTCGTTCCCGGTACCGCTCTTGTCGGCGAACTGCCCGTCGCGGTACAGCCACCGGAACACGCCGTACTTCGTGCCCAGATCGGCCGCGAGGCCGAGGCCCGCGAGCGCGAGGAGGAGCCAGCGGTAGGTGCGGTCGGCCATCGGGGTCTCGTGCGAAGGTGGGGCGCGGCGGGCCACGGGTCACGATAGGTCGGCCGCGCGGGGCCGTCAAGAAAGTCACCGCGACCGGCACGCGCCCTATAGTCGCGCCCGCCCTCAGACTCAACGGCACTCGTGGCCGGTTCGCCCCCCGGGTGGCCTTGACCGGGGGCCGGGGCGCGGGAATGATGCGCCGGGGACTTGTAAATCTTACGCGCGAGCCGCGTGCGAGGGCGTGTCCATGAGGCGGGCCGGGGCCGGGATCATCGTCGCGGCCGTTCTTCTGGCGCTCGCCGGGTGCAAGTCCACGGACCCCAAGGACGACAAGACCGGCGGGCTGCTCGGCAAGTCCAAGGGCAAGGACAAAGATAAGGACGCGCCCGGCAAGGGCGGGTCGTGGCTCGACGACGTGGGCAAACTGCCCGGCGCGGGCACCGGCATCCCCAAAGGCGCGGACCCCAAGACCGCGGCCCAAGACTCGCTCGGCGGGCGCGTCCTCGACCCGGACGGCCGCCCGGCGCGCAACGTGTTCGTCCGCATCGAACAGGTCGGCGCGGGCGCGGGCGCGGCCCCGCTCGGCATCTACACCAAGGCCGACGGCTACTTCTCCGCCAGCGGGTTCAAGCCCGGCCAAGCCTACGAACTCACGGCCGAGGCCACCACCACCGAGGGCCGCAAGCTCTCCGGCATCATCCAAACGCGCGTCCCGAACGCCGTCGTGCTGATCCTGCTGCGCGACGACCTCGCGCCCGGCGGCGCGTTCCCGCCCGCGCCGAAGCCCGCCGACAAGGTGAACGACGGGGCGTGGGGGCCGAACGGCCCGGCGACCGGCGTGCCGCCGCCGTCAATCGGCGGCGCGCCGAAGGTGCCGACGCCGCCCGGCGTGCTGCCGCCGCCGGACGACATCAGCGTTCCCCCGCCGGACAAGCCGCTGCCGAAGCCGGAGAACACGGCCGACGTGCCCAAAGACCCGTTCAAGGCACCGCCGGTGAACATCCCCGGGCCCGGCCCGGCCCCGTACGCGCCGCCCCCGGTCCCGCCGCTGCCCCCGTTGCCCGGCAACCTCGGCCCCACCGGGCGCGCTCCCGCGCCCGCCACGGGCGCGAAGCTCGCGCTGGTCGATGTGCTAGAGCGCCCGTGGGGGTTGGACGCCGTCGAACCCGGCGGGCTGGTGCTGGTCGAGTTCGCGAGCACGTCGTGTATCTACTGCCCGCAGGTGCTGCCGATCCTAAAGGACTTGCAGGCCCGGTACGGGGCGCGCGGGCTTCAAGTGGCCGGCGTGCAGTGCGACGACCTGCCGCAGAAGGCCCGCGCGGCGCGGGCCGCGAAGTACGCCCGCGACCACGACCTGAACTACGCGATGTTCGTCGAGGCCGGCGACGCCGGAACCGTGCGCGACCTTTACGAGGTGAAATCGTACCCGTACGCGCTCCTGATGAACGCGAGCGGCAAGGTGCTCTGGCGCGGCCACCCCGGAAAAGACAAGGCGCAACTCGAGGCCGCGATCAAACAGAACGTGGCGAAGTGATGGGGCTGGGCGCGGCGTGTGTGAGCGAGCGGCGGCGTCAGCCCGCCGGTAGCTACACAACCCAGAACCGTGATTCGTGGTTGAGTTCAGCAACTACCGGCGGGCTGACGCCGCCGCTCGCTCACACTCGCCGCGTGCTGTGTTCCTGATCCGCAGGTTGTTGGCGTTGCGTTCAGATTCGGCAAGCGCATCGGACCAAATGGCCGGGGAAACCGCATACAACGCCAACAACCTACGGATCAGTAGGTGCTTACCTCAGCGTCTTCACGAACTCCAGCACTTCCTTCGGGTGACTCGCCGGCGTCACCTTGTCGTAAATCTTGGCGATCTTCCCCTCCTTGTCGATCACGAACGTGACGCGCTTCGCGCGCGGCCCCTTGCCGGACAGGATGCCCAGTTCCTTGATGAGCTTCTGCTCGGTGTCGGCCAACAGCGCCATCGGCAACTTCTCCTTGTCGATGAACTCCTGCTGCTTCGTCACGGTGTCGTTGCTCGCGCCGAGAACGACCACGTCCTTCGGGAACGCCTCGTCCTTCATCAGGTCGCGGAACCCGCACGACTCGACCGTGCAGCCCTTCGTGAGCGCCGCCGGGTAGAAGAAGATGACGACGGTCTTGCCCTTGAGGTCGCCGATGGAAACGGTCTTGGCGTCCTTCTTCACCTTGTCGATCTGGGCCGCGGCCAGCGGCACGGTGGGGAACTTGTCCCCGACCTTGACGTTGAGCACGTCGTCGGCGGCGGGCGCGGACGACGACAGCGCGCACGCGAGCGCGGCGAGGGCAGCGAAGCGAATCATGGGAGGAACTCCGGGAAAGGAAAACAGGCGGCGCACGCATTGTCGAAGTTGCGGCGCGCGGCGGCAAGGGGGGCGAAAGCGATAAACCCTAGAGTTCACCCAGTGTTGGTTGTGAGTTTGGGGTGCGGGTGCAGGAGCTTGCGGAGCATGGTGGCGATCCAATCGAACAGGTAGGTGACGGCTTTCTTGAGCCGCCACGGGTGGTTCATGAGCGCCTCGCGCAGTGG
>VGZJ01000446.1 GCA_016872595.1 Planctomycetota bacterium | reverse complement strand
GCGGCACGGGATGCGGGTCCGGGCCATCGCCGGACTGGTGAACCGGATGATCGACGCCTGAACCCACCCGCCGATCAGCCACGCGGCGGGGCCGCACGGGCGCCGACCTTATCGTGAAGAACATCTAATCTCTAGCGTAGGGTATCTCGTCTTCTTGGGATGCCCGCGACTCGCGCGGGAACGCCCGCACCCTCTCCATTTGCTCTCGGAGGTTTACCAATGCTCGCTTCGTTCGTGATGTCCATGGCGCTCGCCGCGCCCGTGCCCGTTGCCCCGCCGGCCCCGGTCGCCGGCGGCCCGATCCCGCAACTGATGGAATTCAAGCCGGACGCTAGCGGCAAGATCATGGTTACGGTGATCCGCACCGAGATGCAGAAGATCGTGATCGGTCAGGGCGGCGCGGTGAACCCGAACGGCGGTGCGCCGGCGGTCATCACCCGCGAAGTCCCCGTCACCAAGCACGCGACCGTCGAGCTGAGCGAGGTCAAGGACTTGAAGGTGACGACGGCCGACGGGAAGAAGTTGGAAGTGGCCGACGCGGTCGCGAAGCTGAAGGCCGGCGGCGTGGTCGTGGTGTCGGCCGACGGCAAGCCGGTCAGCCCGATGCACCTGAAGCTGTTCAAGGACGACGTGCTCGTGTTCGCCTCGCCTGAACTGCAACCGGCGCAACTCAACGGCTATATGCCCGGCAAGCCGCTGCCCGGCGGCGGCATCATCCGCCCGCGCCCGCCGATCCAGATTCAGCCGCTGCCCGGCAACGTGGTGCCGCTGCCGGCCCCGATCCAACCGGTGCCCGGCATCCAGATTCAGCCCGGCGTGATCCAGATCGAGATCGTCCCGGCGCTTCCGGCCCCGCAACCGGCCCCCGCGCCGGCCCCGGAGAAGTAATCGAAGCCGAGAGCGGCTTCGGCCGTTGTGTCGCGGAAATGTAACACCGCACATTGCGCCTTTACCCCGGCCCTCGGCCGGGGTATTCTATTTCCAGTAGCCGACATTCGGCCCCGGAGACTCGCCGCGATGAACCCTTCGCTCCTGCTCGCCGCCGCGCTCGTGGCCCCGGCCGCGCCGCTGCCGCGCGACGCCGCCCCGTCCGAACCCGGCCCGGCCCCGCGCGTCCTCGCACTCAAGGCCGACACCAGCGGCGCGGTGCGCGTGATCGGAACGGTCCCGACCAAAGTCACCGTCACCAACACCCACTTCACCATCGAACAGGTGGTGCAGAACGGCCAGCCGGTCCAGCGCCAAGTACAGAAGAACGTCGATCAGGACATCGTGACCACGACGTACCTGAACAAGTCGCTCTCCGAGTTCAACGGCACGTTCAGCACCGCGGACGGCAAACCGCTGAGCCTCGCCGACGCGACGAGCCGGATCAAGAACGGCGCGACCGTGCTCGCGAGTGCCGACGGAAAGCCGATTGCCAAGACGTGGCTCCGCGCCGTGTCCGGTGATACCGTTGTGATGGTGGCCGAGGGGCTGTCGCACGCGCAGCCGCAGTGGGGCGCGGGCGGCGCGCTGCCGACCACCCCGGCCCCGCGGCTCACGATGCTGGGCGCGGACGAGACCGGCAAGGTGATCGCGCCCTGCACCAGCCAACCGCTCAACGCCAACGGCGGCGTGTACTACGACGAAATGATGTTCGAGGGCGGCGGCCGGGCGTGGCGCGGCAAGGGTTTCCGCGGCGACATCGGTTACATCGACTACGGCTCGCAACAATACGGCGGTAAAGTCGTGAACAAGCCCCTCGCCGAGGTGAAGTTCGAGGCCTACGACCTGACCGGCAAGTTCATCCCGAAGGGCACTGCCCTCAAGCGCCTCGCGGCCGGCGGGATGGTGATCGTGGCCGGCAACAACCAGATGCCCGACGCCGCGTACCTGCAAGGGTTCCACCCGGACGTGATGGTTCTGGTGAGCGCGGACCTCGTTCTCCCGAACCCGGTCGTCGATCAGACCAAGAAGAAGACCACCACACCGGGCAAGGGCGAGCCGAAGCAGGAACCGGCCGTTGACCTGCCGGCGGTGCAGCCACTGCCCGCGATCAAGCCCGCGATCATTCAGCGGCGCGCCGGCGGCAACGTGATCCTCCCGGTCGAGAAGGTCGAAAAGTAGGTCGCCGGGCTTCGTTGATAGCCGCGAGTTGCGGGCGGCGCGTGTTCGCGCTCGCCTGCGGCTCGCGGCTAACTCGTTGTTGTTCGTATGGCTCGCGCAAAGTCCGCGCAAAAAATCGTAAGTTCCCTCTTCCATTCTCGCGTTCCATTCGCAACCATAGCTGTACTGCCTCCCTCCCGCCTCGCACTCGCTCCCACACTGCCACCATGAACGCTCCGAACCGTCGTGCGTTTCTGCGCTCGTCCGCGGCCGCGCTATTTGCCGGGTCCGCCGCCTCCGCGTCCGACACCCCCGACGTCGCGCCGGACCCGCGCCGGCTCGTCGAGGTCGCCCCGCCGCCGCGCGCGGTCGAGGTGCTGCCCACCAACCTGAAGCACCAAGACACGCTCTTCCTCACGTGGAGCCAAGACCCGACGACCACGATCACGGCGCAATGGGTCGGCGCGCCCGCGGGCGCGCCGACGACCGCGCGCGTGTCCGCGACCAACACGAAGGACGATTGGGTCGCGGCGAACGTGGTGCAGAAGCCGTTCGGCAACACGGTCATGAAGGTTCACCGGGCCGAGTTCACCGGCCTCAAGCCGGGCACCGAGTACCTGCTGAAGATCGGCACCGACCCGCAGGTGTGCCGGTTCCGCACGATGCCCGCGAAGGCCACCAACACCTTCACGTGGGTGTCCGGCGGCGACTGCGGCACCGGCCCGCACGCCGTCGGCACCAACCAGATCGCCGCGAAGCAGGAGCCGTACTTCGCCCTCATCGGCGGCGACCTCGGCTACGACAACGGCACCAGCGCGAAGACCGCGCTCCAGTTCTTGCAGAACTACTCGAAGCACATGATCGACCCGAAGGGCCGACTCATTCCGATGGTGACGTGCCTCGGCAACCACGAGGTCAAGGGCGGGTACAAGGGCAAGCGCGCCGACGCGACGTACTACCTGCCGCTGTTCGACGGCCTGTACAAGGACACGACCTACGGGGCGCTCGACTTCGGCGACTACCTGAGCCTCGTACTGCTCGACAGCGGGCACGTCTCGCCCATCGGCGGCGCGCAAACGGACTGGCTCGACAAGGCGCTCGCGGCGCGCGTGGACCGGCAGCACCTGATCGTGGCGAACCACGTCCCCGCGTACCCGTCGTACCGCGCGCCCGGCACGATTATCCCCAAGGAAGTGGACCCAGTTCTGGCGCTGATGGGCCTGAAGGGGAAGGCGCTGGGCACGGGCGAGGAGAACCGCAAGTACTGGTGCCCACTGTTCGAGCGGTACGCGGTGGACGCGGTCCTCGAACACCACGACCACACCTTCAAGCGCACGCACCCGCTGAAGGGCGGGCACGTCGATAAGTACGGCGTGCCGTACCTCGGCGACGGCTCGTGGGGCCAACTCCGCGCGCCCAACGCCCCGGAGAAGCTCGCCTATCTCGCAAAGGTGGCGAAGGCCTACCACATGACGGTCCACAAGCTAGAAGGCGACACGCGGTATCACGTCGCGGTGGAAGAGAACGGCCGCATCGCCGACGTCTACGCCAGCACCGGCAAGCGCCCGTCGAAGCGGGGCTAGGTGCTTGCGGCTTCCCGGATAGCGGCTACAATCGGGCGACCTTCTCACCGAGGCCGCCCGTGAACGAGCACGACCGCACCAAATCTGTCCCGGCCGCTGAACAGGCTTTCGACACATTAGACTCGTTGCGCAATAGGTGTTGGTTCAGTCGCACTTCGGCCAGACGATCCTGTGTGGTCGTTACCCGTACATCCGGTTGTGGAGTCCGGCGACGTTCTTCATCATCACCGTGTGACGACGGGGCG
>VGZJ01000445.1 GCA_016872595.1 Planctomycetota bacterium | reverse complement strand
CGCAACAAGTCGCCCCGAGCCAGCCGCCACGCCGCGAAACAGAAAGGGGCACACACGTCGGTTCAACGTCGCCGCCAAGCACGAAAGGCCAAGGTGGCGACGTGATACTCAGTTGTGCACAGCACTGACGTGACCCGCCTTCTCGAAGCCGCACGGGCCGGCGACCGCAAGGCCGCGGCCGATCTGCTCCCGCTCGTGTATGACGAGTTGCGGACGCTCGCCGCCGCACGCATGGCCGCCGAGGCCCCCGGCCACACCCTGAACGCCACCGCCCTCGTCCACGAGGCGTACCTGCGGCTCGTCGGCGACCAACAGTTCGACGGCCGCGGGCACTTCTTCGCCGCGGTCGCCGAGGCCATGCGGCGGGTGCTTGTCGATCACGCACGGGCGAAGCAGGCGGACCGACGCGGTAACCGCCCCGTGCGGGTTGCTCTCGACCCGGAGCGTTTACCGGCCGCCGCTGACGATCCCGACCGGTGGCTCGACCTCGACGAGGCCCTCACCCTCTTCGAGGCGACCGACCCGGAGGCGGCCGGACTGGCGAAGTTGCGGGTGTTCGGAGGGCTCTCCGTCGAGGAGGCGGGCGACGCCCTCGGCATTCCCCGGGCAACCGCCTTCCGTACCTGGACTTACGCCCGGGCATGGCTCACCACCCGGCTCGCCGACGGGCCGGGACGATAATTCCCGGTTTCTTGAGATTCTGTCGTCCGAGAATCCGCATTGAGGGGTGAACCCCGGAGGCCCTGTCATGCCCGCCGACCCGAACCGCGTCCGCGACGTGTTCCTCGCCGCCGCCGAGCTGCCAGCCGAACAGCGGTCGAACTATCTGGCCGACGTGTGCCGCGGCGAGGCCGAGTTGCGGGCCGAGGTCGATCGGCTGTTGTCGGCCCACGCCGATCCCGACAGCATCCTCGAACCCCCGTCACCCCTCCCGACGGACGCGACGGGTGCGTTCGTCCCCGGCACTGCCGGGACGGTCGATCTGCCGGGTGGTGACGCGGCCACGGGCACGTTCGCGCCGCGCTCGAAATCCCCAGCCACCGGTGACTACCGACCGGACGGGCCGACGGAAACGTACGACGGCATCCCGCCCCGCCGCGAGCGGCCCACCGCCACCGCGTTGGGCACGGTGATCGCCGGGCGGTACACCCTCTCGGACGTGATCGGCGAGGGCGGGATGGGTTCGGTGTACCTCGCCACCCAGAGCGAGCCGGTGAAACGACAAGTCGCGTTGAAGCTCATCAAAGCCGGGATGGACTCGAAGGCGGTGTTGGCTCGCTTCGACGCCGAGCGGCAGGCGCTGGCCCTGATGGACCACCCGAACATCGCCCGCATCTTCGATGGCGGCGTCACCGAGCGGGGTCAGCCGTTCTTCGTCATGGAGCTGGTGCAGGGGGTGCCGCTCACCGAGTACTGCGATGCGAAGCGGCTGACGGTAGACGCCCGGTTGCAGTTGTTCGTGGCGGTGTGTCAGGCGGTGCAGCACGCCCACCAGAAGGGGATCATCCACCGCGACCTGAAGCCGGGCAACGTGCTCGTCACCGAGGTGGACGGGCGGCCGACGCCCAAGGTGATCGACTTCGGCGTGGCCAAGGCGACCGAGCTGAAGCTCACCGACATGAGCTTCGCCGACACGGGTGCGATCGTCGGCACGCCGGCGTACATGTCGCCGGAGCAGGCGGACCCGAGTTCGATGGACATCGACACGCGGACCGACGTGTACGCCCTCGGAGTGATGCTCTACGAACTGCTGACAGGTTCTCCTCCGATCGATAGCAAGCAGTTCAAGCGCGGGGCGATCCTGGAGATGCTGCGGATGGTGCGGGAGGTGGAACCGCCCCGGCCGAGCACCAAGCTCAGTACCGCCGATGCCCTGCCGAACATCGCGGCGAACCGGAGTACCGAGCCGGCCAAACTGACGCGGTCGTTGCGTGGGGAGTTGGACTGGTTGGTGCTGAAGGCGCTGGAGAAGGACCGCACCCGGCGGTACGAGTCGGCGAACGCCTTCGCGGCGGACGTGCAACGCTACCTGGCCGACGAGGTGGTCGAGGCCCGACCGCCTAGCCGTAGCTATCGGCTGAAGAAGTTCGTGAAGCGGAACAAGGTGCAGGTTCTGGCGGCCGGTCTCGTGTTCTTGGCCCTAGTGGCGGGGGTGATCGGTACCAGTCTCGGCATGATCGAGGCCAAGAAGCAGACCGAGACGGCACGCCGGGCGGAGGGCAAAGCCGCGCACGAAGCCAATGCCGCTCGCAAAGCCGAGGATGACGCCAAGCAGCGCGAGAAGGCTGAAGCCACGGCTAAATCACTGGCGCAGAAGGAAACGAAGCGAGCGGAGGCGGAGACGGAACGAGCCGAGGTGCAACTGCGTCGAGCGGAAGGGCTGGTGTACGCGGGCAAACTGACGCTGGCCCAGAGCGCGTTCGCCGAAGGAAATTGGAGTGTGGCCTTGCAACATCTGGAGGACGGCCAGTGGAATCTGCGCGGTTGGGAACATCGTCACCTCTGGACTCGCTTCAACAGCAAGCAGAGCCTTCTGGGACACAAAAGCGAGGTGAACAGCGTGTCGTGGAGTCCCGACGGTAAACGGATCCTGACGGGCAGTGGGGACAACACGGCGAAGGTGTGGGATGCCGCGAAGGGCCAGGAAGTCCTCACCCTGAAGGGTCACGACAGACAGGTGTTTAGCGTGTCGTGGAGTCCCGACGGGAAACGCATCCTGACGGGCAGCGGGGACAACACGGCGAGGGTGTGGGATGCCGCGACAGGTCAGGAAGTCCTCGTCCTCAAGGGTCACGACAGTTCGGTGAACAGCGTGGCGTGGAGTCCCGACGGCAAGCGCCTGCTCACGGGCAGCGGGGACAACACGGCGAAGGTGTGGGATGCCGCGACAGGTCAGGAAGTCCTCGTCCTCAAGGGACACACCAGACAATTGACGAGCGTGGCGTGGAGTCCCGACGGCAAGCGCCTGCTCACGGGCAGCCAGGATAACACGGCGAAGGTGTGGGACGCCGCGACGGGCCAGGCAGTCCTCACCCTGAAGGCTCACGACAGTTCGGTGAACAGCGTGGCGTGGAGTCCCGACGGCAAGCGCCTGCTCACGGGCAGCTTTGACAGCACGGCGAAGGTGTGGGATGCCGCGTCGGGCCAGGAAGTCCTCGCCCTCAAGGGTCACAACGGAGAGGTGAGGAGTGTGGCGTGGAGTCACAACGGAGAGGTAAGGAGCGTGTCGTGGAGTCCCGACGGCCAACGGATCCTCACGGGCAGCGGGGATCCCGACAATGCCGAACTGAAGAAACACCGTGAGGAGGCACTGCGGAAACAGGCCGGCCGGGAAGTCACCCCGCCACCGCGAGAGAAGAAGTGAAGTACGCGCCCGGCAGATCACGTGATAGACGGGTTCCTTTTCGCTAGGGCGACGTCGCGTTCAGTGACGCTGAGAGTGTGTTTTGAAACCTAGGGTTTGGGGTGGAGGCATCGGAGCATGCGGTGGATCATGGCGACGACGAACCTGGCGTTCGAGAACTGGACCGAGGTGCTGGGGAACGAACGGCTGACCGGGGCGGCGTTGGATCGGTTGACGCACCGGTGCCACATCGTCGAGCGGACCGGGGAGAGCTACCGGTTGCAGGACGCCAAGCGCCGTCGCTCGGGGACGTGACGCGTCCCGACGGGGCCGCGTGTTTTGGCCCCGGCCGTCCTCAGCCGGGGGTGAAGGCCGACCGGGGCCAAAACACGGTGGAGAAGTCCAGCCCGGTACACGTCCGCGGTTGCTCCCACGCACGCTACTCGCCAGCCGACTCCCGGATAAACTACTGACCGGCAGGTAGCGAGCCCTGTACAACCCACCGGATCGTCGTAACCTGTTTGCCATGAGGACCAAAGGTACAGCGGCCGAACTGGAGGCCCGCCGCCGGCTGGCCGTGCAGCGGGTGGGCGA
>VGZJ01000444.1 GCA_016872595.1 Planctomycetota bacterium | reverse complement strand
AGAGGCCATGAAACGACGCAAGATCATGAAGAAGGCACGATCCAAGAAGAAGCGGCCAATACTCATGGCCGACTTGGAGCGAAGGTATCGCGAATCACCTGGGTTTTAGCCCTCTCGCGGATCGTTGAAGTTAAAGCATGGGTCTCCAAAGAGCTTTCTCTGGGACTCGTCAAACTGCATGTCATCACCCACCAGGGCAAGAACAAGAGCGAATACATACTGGAACTCACCGAGAGTGGGAACAAGAAGTAAGGTCATCGCGTCTATCCGACACCCCAGCCTCCCTCTGCTCAACACTCACGTTGCGCGACATTGAGCAGCAGTGGGAATCGTTGCTTGCGGCTTCACGGCTGACGTGAAGCCGCAAGCAACTTCGTGCGAATACACCTTCTCCATTTCTTCTCGGAATCCCACCCATGCGCCTCTCCGCTCTCGTTCTGCTCCTGTGCGCGTCCGCCGCGGCCCGCGGCGCGGACAAGCCGCCCGTGTACCTGTGGCTCGAACCGGAGTGGTTCGACGGCGTGAAGGGGAGCTTCGGGTACTGGACCGGCGAGGCCAAGCCGACCGGCACATGGGGCATCGCCGGGCCGGGCATTTCGCCGGAGTGGACGCAGGGCGGCGAGAGCGAGTGGAACTCGATGGGCGTGCCCGCGACCGAGACGAAGGCCACCTGCGGGCGCGAGGTCGTCGTGCCGCGAGCCGGCAAGTATAAGGTGTGGGCGCGGTTCGTCGATCACCGCAAGAAGACCGAGCCGTTCACCGTGAAGCTGACGCCCGCGGGCAAGCCGGCAATCGCACACGAGTTCGGCACGAAGCCGACCGTGCCCGAGAACGACGAGTACCAACTGTACTGGGGCTTCTCGTTCGGCTGGGCCGCGTTCGACGCGGAGCTGCCCGAAGGCAAGACGCGCATCGACCTGAGCATCGACAAGGCCGGCGAAGGCTGGCGGCAGGTGGACGCGCTGCTCATTACCGATGACGCGAAGTACGAGCCGGTCGGCCGCGAGAAGCCGCCGTTCGCGTACCTGAGCGCGTTCGACCTGCACCCGAAGGCCGGCGCGGAGTGGAGAGGCAAGGGCCTTCCGGCTCCGGCGTTCGCGCGGCCGAAGGTCGGCGGGCGCGACTTCGCCATGTGGACCGGTGTGGACTTCGACGCCAAGAAGTGGGAGAAACTTGACCCGGCCACCAGCAAATACGACCTCTTCTTCCAGTTCTCGCCACCCAACGACCTGCGGGCGCAGTTCCAGAAGGACTTCGCCGGGAAGAAAGACCTGCCCCTCATCTCGTCGCCGCTGCTGGTGCCCGGCTTCTACCTCGGCACGACGCCGGACCTGTCGCCCGGTTCGCCGCTGCGCAAGTGGCTCGAAGCGAGCAAGCAGCCGTTCTACATCATGACGAACTACGCGAGCGGCGCGTACACCGACAAGACCGGCCCCGCGACCTACGCGGCGCTCACCGGGCCGCTGGCCGAGCAGTTCATGGGCTACATCCACGGCGAGGCCTACGGCACCGGCGGCGTCGGCCACGCCGACGTGGTGAAGGGCGCGACCCGGCGCGACCATATCGACGGCTTCGGCAAGCTGATGATGAAGCAACAGGCCGCGGAGTGGACCAAGATTTACAAGACGCCCGTGCCCGAATCGCACTGGACGAAAGGGATTTCGTGCATGTCGGTGGACAGTATCGCGCTGGCGCACCTGTACCACCAGACCGGGGCGAAGGTCGTGGGGTACGAACTGGACGCGACCAACATCCACACGCCGATGCGGATCGCGTTCGAGCGCGGGGCCGCGCGGCAGTACGGCGGGGCGTGGATCAACTACGCCAGCGGCAACTTCGGCGACGCCTGCAACTACTTCACGCAACAGCCCGTGGTGCCGCGCGGCGCGCCGAGTTGGTTCCACAGCAAGTACGCGGTGACCGACGGCGTGAGCATCGGCTGGTACCGCAAGATGTACTACCTGAACCACCTCGGCGGCGCGAGCGCGATCTACTGGGAACAGGGCTTGGGCAACCAGTGGATGATGCCCGGCCCGGGTAAGCACCCGATCCAGCTCTCCCCGTTCGGCCGCGCGACGGAAGACTTCCTCGCGTTCGCGGAGCGCCTGCCGGATCGCGGCGAACCGCTCGCCCCGGTCGGCCTCCTGCTGAGCCACGGCCACGGTTACGAGCGCGTCAACAACGCCTGCAAGATGCTGAACCTGTTCCCCGAAAACGTCTACGACCGCGAGCTGCGCGAACTGTTCAACGTGTGCTGGCACCCGGTCGGCGTGGCCGAGGGCAAGCCGGCCGCGCCGGACGTGCAGAGCATGCCCAACGGCCGCTACGGGAACATCTTCGACGTGCTGGTGGACCGGCCCGACAAGGCCGCGGCGCTGAAGAACTACCCGGTGCTGTGGGCCGCCGGTGACGCGGACCTCGTCGCCCTAGCGAAGCCGCTCCAAGCCTACGTGAAGGCCGGCGGCACGCTCGTCGTGAACGTCGAAGCCGCGCGCAAGCTCGACTCCGACTTCCTCGGCCTGAAGTTGGCCGCGACCCGCCCGCGCGCCGAAACGTGGAGCCACGACCGCAAGACGTTTCACCCCACGACGCCCTACGAGGTCGCGGACGCGGCGCTCGTCGGCGCGGAACCGCTGGCGTGGGCATCCGAGACGACGCCCATCGCCGTCCGCAACAAGGTCGGCGACGGGGCGGTGATCACGATCCTCGTTCCCCACGGGCTAGGCCTCGACGAGCGCGCCCACCCGGTGCTGCCGTACCTGATGAACGGCCTCACGCAAGAACTGCTGCCGGTGCGCGTCGAACGACCGGACGGCAAGCCGCTTTCGGGCGAACTGCAATATCAGGTGAACCGGACGAAGGACGGCTATGTCGTAATGCTGATGAACAACCGCGGCGTCGATAAGACGCAGCACGGCATCGCCCGCGTGGACCGCCGGCAGTACGTCGATGTCGTGGTCCGCACGAAGGTGCCACTGAAGAGCGCGAAGGAGTGGACCGACCCGCGCGACCTGACGCCGGCCGCCGACGGCGCGCTGAACGTGCGCGTCCACCCCGGCGACGTGCAGGTGATCGGACTGGTGGCGAAGTAGCGCGAAAAGGGCAATAGAATGGCGGTTAGCCGCGCCCCGCAGGGCGCGCGGCGTACGGGCCTGAAGCTCAACGGTCGAGCAGGGTTCTCATAAAACCTTGGAAGAGGGTTCAACTCCCTCCGGGCCCATTGGTTGCGCGCCACGCTCACGGCGTCTTCTTCGTCTCAACGATCTTGCCCGTGGCCAGTTCGACGACGGCGCGGGTGTCGTCGAGTGTGTCTACGATCAGCCGCGCCTTGTCGTCGTCGAGGCGGGCCAGTTTGTGCCAGCGGAAGAACGTGACCGTGTGCGGCAGCGCCTTCGCGTCGGTCACGAAATCCCCGATGGCGAACGTCTTAACCAGCTTCCCCTTTGCGTACACGCTCAGCGCCTCCTTCTTCAGGTCCGCGTCGGTGACGACGCGCTTGGCGCGGTCCGGGTTCCGGGCCTCGGCGTACCCGTGCGGCCCGGCGTACCGGACGACGTGCGCGCCGTCGTTGGCGACCGCGACCGACCGCGCGTACCAATCGACCGTCCACAGCGGTTCGGTAGTGGTGTCGTTCTTGTACAGCCCGCTCCGCGTGTAGACGTCGAACATGCCGCCGCCGGGGGCGATCATGACGAACACGAACTTCTTATCCGCGGAGTACGTCTGGTAGCTCTCCGGCGGCCCGATCTTGTCGGCCCGCGCCGCGGGCGCGAGCGCGAGGGCAATACCGAGGACGAAAAGAACGCGCATAGGAGGGGTCACTAGGAGGACAGTTCCGACCAATTGTGTGTACGGGCCCACTCTGCCGCTTCGGAATCCGAATGGAACGATTGTACGCCGGCCCGAAGCATCGCGTCCGGTGCGGCGAGCGCGAGGC
>VGZJ01000443.1 GCA_016872595.1 Planctomycetota bacterium | reverse complement strand
CCGCGCGCCGATGCCCACCGGCACGATCCGACACCACGACTGGCCCGCGACAGCATCGGCCGACGACGTACTACTGGAACCATACGTGCACGAAGGTTAACCTACACCTGCAAGGGGGACAGGGGACAGGGGACAGGGGACAGAATAGAAGCTCCTGCTCTTCTGTCCCCTGTCCCCTGTCCCCTGTCCCCTGTCCCCTAGGCCGAAGGCGTCTGATTAGTGGCCGGCGACGCAGAACAGGGTGGGGGCGGTCTTGGCGACGCGCCGGCCGGTGGCGTCGCGCAGTTCCACGGTCACGGTGTACACGCCGGGCGCGGGCGGCACCGAGAACTGGTACAGCACGTGGAAGTCGTGGAGCGGCGAGCGCGTCGGGAGCACGCGCTCGAACCGCGCGACCGGCACCCGGCGGCGGTGGTCGCCGGGGTCGATCTGGTCCACGAGCCGCTGGTGGGCGTCGCGCACCTCGACGGCGGCGTGAACGTGGGTGACGAACCCGTCCGGGGTCGGGGTGCTGCCGAGGTTGCGCACTTCCAGATACAGGTTGGCCTGCGCGTGCGGGCGGTACGGGGCGTCCGGGGCGCGCGGCACGAACCGCCCGAACCCGGACACGTCGCTACAGAACGCCACCTTATCGATCTGGAGCGCGGCCCGCGGTTCGAGGCGCGCGGTCGCGGAGCGCAGTTGCTCGGCCAGCGCCGCGACCGTGGCCGGGTCGTTGGTCAGGTCGGCGCTCGCGCCGCGCGCCAGCACCGGCAGCAGGGCGAGCACCAAGTCTTGGTTCGGCTTGTCGAGCGACCGGATCACTTCGATGGCGCGGTCGGAGCGCCCGGCGCAGTACTCGCGCACGGCGGCCAATATGGGCGGTTCCGGCGCGGCGGCGGGCGGCGCGACGAGCGGGAACGGGCCCGGTTCCCCGTGCCCGGTCGCGGGCAGCAGCGGCATCGCGGTCGCGGGCGGCGGCGGCTTCTGGACGTTGGCAATCGCGCCGGGGCCGGGCTGCGGGCGCAGCGGCATCTTCGTTCCCGGCACGCGTGGCAGTGAGGCGAAATCCAATCGCGGCGGCTGCGGCGTCGTCGCAGGGTCCGCGGCGCGCGCGGTCGTCTTCGGCGCGGGCTTGGGGTCTTCCGCCGGCGCGGGTTGCGCGCTGATGTGCAAGCACGCCGGCAGCGGGAGAACGACCAGCGCGGCGAGCGCGACGAGCGGTCTGCGAACGGGCATCCGTGACCCTCGAACCGAAGCCCGCGCGGGCGCACGCGGTCCGGCGCTCATAGCGAGCCGCTGTGCCCGCGCCAACCCCGCCCCTCAGCGGAACCGCACTATTCCACACCCAACATGGGTATTTTGGCGAATCTCGCGGTACCTTCCCGATTGTCGCGGCCCGATAATCGGGGTAAGCTACGCGAGGGTTGACCGCCCGGACCCGCGCGAGGCGCTTCGATGTGGTCGCTGTCCCTGTTCGCCGAAGGCCCGAAGGACCTGCTCGAGCGCGCCGAAGTGGTGTGGGCGATGTTGGGGCTGACCGGGGCGCTGCTCGTCGGCGCGGTCGTGATCTACGCGACCGACAAGTGGCGGAAGCGCGCGGAGGCCGGGACCACGGCCGCGGACGAGGCCGGCACCCTGACCAGCTACCGCGCGATGTACGAGGCCGGCGAGATCACGGAGGCGGAATACGCGGTACTGCGCGACCGCGTGGCGGCGCGCGTGAAGAAGCCGGCCGCGGCCCCCGTATCCGGCGGCGCGCCGGCGCAGCCGGCACCGGGGCAAGTGCCCGCACCGCCCGCCAACCCGCCCGATTCGACGCGGCCGGTGTGACGGGCGCAACCGGCACGGTCGAGCGTTTAACCGGCGCGATTGCGCGAGTTCTGCTGTTCCGGCGCGACTCGACTCCTCCCGGCGGGTATTATTAAGCTGAAGTCGGGACGCGCCCCTGCTTCGCTCGCGGAACACCAACCACCCGTTCATCCGACATCTTCAGATCGGGGAGCCCAATGCCTTCGGACCGCACCACCGGCGACTCCGGCACCCGCAAACCGCCCGGCACCGCTGGCCGGAACCGCAACGCGTACTGTTCGTTCTGTCGCCGTTCGCACCGCGACGTCGGGCCCCTCGTCGAGGGTCCGGGCGACGTGTACATCTGCGGCGAGTGCATCGAACTGTGCCAGTCGATCATCGACCAAGAGAAGAAGCGCCGCGGGCCGACGAAGAGCAACAGCTCCAACACCCCCGCCCCGCGCTCCATTAAGGAGAAACTGGACGGGTACGTGATCGGCCAGCAGCGCGCCAAGAAGGTGCTCTCGGTCGCCGTTCACAACCACTACAAGCGCCTCTCGCTCGACACCGCCGCGCGCCACGAGGTCGAGATCGAGAAGAGCAACATCCTGTTCGTCGGGCCGACCGGCAGCGGGAAGACGCTCCTCGCCCGCACCCTCGCCAAGATTCTGGACGTGCCGTTCGCCATCGGCGACGCCACCACCCTGACCGAGGCCGGGTACGTCGGCGAGGACGTCGAGAACCTGTTACTCAAGCTGCTGCACGCCGCCGATTTCGACATCGAGGCTGCGCAGCGGGGCATCATCTACATCGACGAAATCGACAAGATCGCCAAGACCTCGCAGAACGTGAGCATCACGCGCGACGTGAGCGGCGAGGGCGTGCAGCAGGCGCTCCTGAAGATGCTGGAGGGCACCGTGAGCAACGTGCCCCCGCAGGGCGGGCGCAAGCACCCGGAGCAGCAGTACATTCAGGTCGATACGTCGAACATCCTGTTCATCTGCGGTGGCACGTTCGTCGGCCTCGAAGACATCATCTCGCGGCGGCTGGGGCGCAAGGCCATCGGGTTCGGCGCGGTGGCCGAGGAGCAGCGCGAGCGCTCGCTCGGCGAACTGCTGAGCCAAGTGACCGCCGACGACCTGATCGAGTTCGGCATGATCCCGGAGTTCGTCGGCCGGTTGCCGGTGCTCGCGCCGCTCGACCCGCTCGACGAAGAGGCCATGCTCCGCATCCTCACCGAACCGCGGAACGCGCTGGTCAAGCAGTACCAGAAGCTGTTCGAGATGGAGGGCGCGGAGGTCGAGTTCGAGACCAACGCACTCAAGGAGATCGCGCGGCTGGCGAAGGTCCGCGACACCGGGGCGCGCGGGCTGCGCGCCATCGTCGAGGACGTGATGCTCGACGTGATGTACGACCTGCCGGAGATGGAGCACAAGGGCAAGCACGTCATCACCGCGGAAGTGGTCCGCGGCGAGCGCAAACTGGGCGAGAAGAAGCCCGGCAAGAAGAGCGCATAAGGCCTCACCGGGGGGTGAGCCGCCGACGCCCGCGGGGTGGAAGCCCCGCGGGCGTTCTTGTTTTCAGTGTGGTCCGCTCGCTCCGCGAGCGGGGCTACATGCGCGCCGTTGCCAAAGGGGAAAATCCGATTGCCACATGGTAGCGCCCCGCTCGCGGAGCGAGCGGACCACACTGAAGCCCGCGGCCGTTGACCTGCCCGCCGCTGCTTGCAACAATCCACTTCCAAATCAGATTGCGGAGACTTGCGGATGAGTTGCGCGCAGTTAACGGATGCCGAGGTGGTCGCGGAACTGACTACCGAACGGCCACTTTCGCGGTATTGCGTGGTCGCGGGTAGTCTGCGCACTTGGGCGCGTCTACAGCAACCTTCCGGTGACATATGGCTGCCACTTACATTGCTCATTGACGATAACCGCCTCGCGCTCGCCGCACCGGACGCGATGCTTCGGGCCGGCGTACAATCGTTCCATTCGGATTCCGAAGCGGCAGAGTGGGCCCGTACACACAATTGGTCGGAACTGTCCTCCTACTGACCGGCAGGTAGCGAGCCCTGTACAACCCACCGGATCGTCGTAACCTGTTTGCCATGAGGACCAAAGGTACAGCGGCCGAACTGGAGGCCCGCCGCCGGCTGGCCGTGCAGCGGGTGGGCGA
>VGZJ01000442.1 GCA_016872595.1 Planctomycetota bacterium | reverse complement strand
TGCCGCCGATGTCCTTCGTGCGAACCTGACCTTCGGTCAGCACGCCCTCGACGGCCTTGCGGATCCGCTCGGCCCCCGCCGTCTCGCCGATGTCCTTCAGCAACTCGATGGCCGGCAGGATCAGCGGCAGCGGGTTCGCGGTGTCGGGCGCGACCAGCTCGTGACTCGCGCCGTACACGGCCTCGTACACGGTGGCGTCCGCGCCGTGGTTGATCGCGGCCGTCGTGCTGACGCCCCCCACCAGCCCCGCGCCGAGGTCCGAGAGCAGGTCGCCGTACAGGTTGCCCGCGGCGACCACGTCGAACTGACCCGGCCGGCTCACCATCTGGTTGCAGGTGTTGTCCACGATCAGGTCCTTGGCGACGACGTCCGGGTAGTCCTTCGCCACGCGGCGGAAGCAGTCGAGGAACAGCCCGTCGGCCATCTTGAGGATGTTGGCCTTGTGGATGCAGTAGACCGTTTTGCGGCCGTGCTTACGGGCCAGTTCGAAGGTGAGCTTGAAGAACCGCACGCACGCGACCTCGGTCACGATCTTGAAGCTCTGCACCACGCCGGGCACGATCTCGTGTTCGCTCGCGGTGTACAGGTCTTCGGTGATCTCGCGTACGAGGAGGAAATCGACTCCGGTGAACCGGCTCGGGATGCCCGGCAGGTTGTGGACCGGGCGCACGGACGCGAACAGCCCCAGTTTCCTGCGGAACGCGACGTTGTAATTTGTGGGGACGACCGGCCCGTGCGCGGTCGGCATCCCCGCGCCCTTCGGCTGGAGGAGCTTCGTTTTGAGCGCGAGTCCGCACGCGCGCACTGCGTCGAGCGTGGCCTTCGGTAAGGCGTCCATGCCGTTCTCGATGGCGGCGCGCCCCGCGAGGTGAACGTCGAACTCGACGCCGACCTTCGCGGCCTTGAACAGCCGCCGCACGGCCAGTTCCTGATCCTGCCCCAACCCGCCGCCCTGAACGAACACGACCTTCCGCATCGCGTACCTCCCGTTGGTCGCGGGTATCTTACAAGTCTCAAGTCGTAAGGTCGAAAGTCGTACCGTCGAAGACCTCACGTGTGAAGCTCTTCGACGGTACGACTCTCGACCTTACGACTTGAGACTACAGTCTGTGGCGGATGGCCCAGAGGTCGGGGAACACCGGGTGGAACAGCGAGCGTTTCAGGAACTCCACGCCGAGCGAGCCACCCGTTCCGCGCTTGCTGCCGATGGTGCGCTCCACCAGTTTGATGTGCCGGTACCGCCACTCCTGAAACCCCTCGTCGAAGTCGGTCATCAACTCGAAGAGGATTTCGATGTCCGGACGGCTCTTGTACAGGCGCAGGATGCCTTCTTCGAGTTGCTCGTCGGATTGAACGGGTTGCGTGAGGTCGCGAGCGGCGATGTGGTGCGGGACCGGTACGCCGTGGAACGCGAGGAAGGCATACAGCGCATCGACCACCGACGGCTCGTTCAGGCGCGCCACGAGCCGCGCGTACGCCGGTGTGCCGGTCTGCTGGTGCTTGAGCATGTCCGCTCGCTTGTAGCCGAGTAGAAACTCCAGCTCGCGGAACTGAGCCGACTGGAACCCGCTGGCCTTGTCGAGCCGGTCGCGGAAGCTGTTGAACGACATCGGCGTCAGCGTTTCGACAATGTCCACCTGCTCGACGGCGACCTTCATGACGGTGCGGGCGCGCTTGAACGTGCTGATCGCGGGGTAGGTGCGGCCGGCGGCGAGGTCGGCCTTCACCTTGTCGAGTTCGTGTAGCAGCAGCTTGAACCACAGCTCGTAAGCCTGATGCACGACGATGAACAGCAACTCGTCGTGCTCCTCCGGCTCCGACCGCGGCTTCTGGAGCGCGAGCAGTTCGTCAACGAACAGGTAATCGGCGTAGGTCATATCCACGGCAAGCGCCTCCGTCAAAGGAGCCACAGGGCTTCCGCCCTGTGCTACGGAAGCCGGCCCTACCGGGCGAAGAGAAAACAGGCCCCTGTCTTCCGCCCGGTAGGGCCGGCTTCCGTAGCACAGGGCGGAAGCCCTGTGTGCGCTCTACTTCTTCGGCACGTCCAACTCCGCGAGCCGCGCCCGCATCTTCGTAACGTTGCCCACGGTGTCCCGAACGATCAACACGCTCTTGTGGGGAGTGATCGAACCGAACGGCCCCGACAGCTTCTTCATCTGCTCGGCGAAGTCGAGAACGTCCGCTCCCTTTACACCGAGGATCGCTTCGACCAACTCAGTGCGCCCGCGAGTGGCGAGTTCGTCGGTCGAGATTCGCGGCACGAGGTCGCGGTCGATGGGCTTGTTGGTGGGCACGACAACGAACGTCATGTGCCGGCGGATCAGCAAGAGCTTTTGCCCGGCGAGGGCGTCGTTGAGGATATCGGTAATCTCCGCGAGCGTGAATCGCTGGGTCGGCTTCGTGGGCACGAACGTGAACGTGCCCGATGGCTTCACCTTCCCGATGTCCTTCAACCCGGTCAGCGCTTCGTAGCGTTGGAACACGTCCTCCCAGCGCGCGTCCTTGAAGCTGAACGCGAACGGGAACTTATCAGAGCAATCCGGGGAGTGAATCGCGCTGTGGATGCGCGCGATGTTGCCAACGGTGTCGCGAAGAAGCAGCCACTTCCCTTTCGCGTAGAGGACTTCCCCAAACGGCGTGAGGAGCCGCTTCAACTCGTCCACGTCACCATCAGCCAACTCGAACGGCAGCGGGACGCGCGTCTCCACGATGGCGGTTCGCGCGAGCTTCGACAGGTCGGCGAACTCGACCGCCGGAATGAGCTTGGGGTCGATCTTGCCTTCTGCGGACACGACCGCGAACGACCGCTGATGTGGGATCAGCAGAACTTTCTGCTTGATCAGTTGCTCGTTCACAAGGTCGGTGATGTCGTTCGTAGTGAACTCGCGGTTGTCACCAGCGCGCAGCGTGAGCGTCCCCATCGGCCTCACACGCACGTCGGCCTTCAGTTCCGTGATCCGTTCATACCACGCGAACACATCGTCCCAAGTGACGCCTTTGAAGTTGAGCGCGTGCGTCTTCGTCGGCTCCGGCTTCGCGGGCGGTTGATCGAGAGCCGCATCTTCGATGTATTGCTGCAATCGACGGATGTTGCCCACAGTGTCGCGAACGAGCAGAGCGTTGGACTTCTCCAACGTAACCATCGAGCCGAACGGCGTAAGCAATCGCTTCAGTTCCTTCTGAGCGTTCTCGGCCGAAACCCCTTTGATCGGCAATATCACCTCAACGATCTCAGTGCGCCCGCGCTTGTGCAGTTCGGTCAATTCGGTCCGTCCCCAGCGCTGGTCGACTCTTTCGTCGGCCGGGTGGATGAAGAACGTCATGCTCCGGCGAATGAGAATGAACCTTTGCTTCATCAATCCTTCGTTCAGAATGTCCACCGCCTCGTCGAGCGTGTACATCGTCCCGGCATGCGGCGTGAAAGTGAAGGTGCCAGTCGGTTTCACGGTGGTGATGAGCGTGAGGCCGCTTTCCTGCGCATACCAGTCGAGAACGTCATCCCACTTCGCGTCCTTGAAGTACAACGTGTACTTCCTTCGCGGGAGCGGGGCGAGTGCCTTCTCGCCTATCGGCCGGATGATCTCTTGCAGTTCGCGCAGTTCTTTCTCGGTCATGAAAACGAACAGTGCGTGTTCATGGCGCAACGGCACGATGACCGTATCCGCAGGGAACAGCTTCTTCGCGGTCCTGACGACATCATCGAGTTCGAGTGCTTTGTTGACGGGCACGATGGCGGGTTGCTTCTCATCACCGCGCGCGGTTCCACACAAGGCGCACGCCGCGAACACCGCCAGTACGCGAAAGTTCATCATCGGTTCGCCCTCTTTCGAGTTGGCCTCAGTGTGACGCGCGGGCCGCGTTCGCACAACCGACCCCTATTTCCCAGATGACCTTCGACTTTCGGCATGGCATGTGCGCCGGAACCCTGGGATTCCCAGCGTTTCTGCCTCTTTCCTGCCGAAATGACCGA
>VGZJ01000441.1 GCA_016872595.1 Planctomycetota bacterium | reverse complement strand
CGAGCCAGTCGAGCAGTTCCGGGTGCGTGGGCGCAAGCCCGCGCGTGCCGAAGTCGTTGGGCGTTTGCACCAACCCCTTCCCGAAGTGGTGGAGCCAGATGCGGTTCGCCATAACGCGGGCCGTCAGCGGGTTGTCCTTCGACGCGATCCAGCCGGCGAGGTCGAGCCGGCCGCTCGTCGTCGGGGACGCGATCCGCGCGCCGCCGAACACTTCGAGCCAGCGCCGCGGCACCGCGTCACCGAGTTTCTCCGGGTCGCCTTTGATGTGAACCCGCGCGTCGGCCGGTTTGCCCTCCACCACGGCGAAGGCCACGTCTTGCTTGGGCGCGGCGTGCATCAGGTCCGCCCGTTGCCGCTCCAGCGCCGCGCGCCGTTCGGCCGCCGTCGCCAACCCGCCGAGTTCGGCGCGCGCGTCGGTCCCGAAGTGTTCGAGCACCCAGCCGACGCCGTCGGGACCGCCGGGTTGCGCGTCCGTGACGCGGCCTGTGACCTTCACCTTCCCGCTGATCGGACTGAGCCACGCGACGGCGACGTTGCCGTTGGCCGCGGGGTGAACGAAGAACGACCGCGCACTCAGTTTGGTCCACGCCGCGATTTCGGTCTTGGTAGAGTTGACGATCACCGAGGGCGTGTCGCCGTTGCGCCATGCGTGCAGGCCGGCTTTCCCGTTCACGTCGCGAACGGATTCCGCTAGCGGCAGCGGTTGGTTGCGTGTGTCGAGCAGCCACCAGACGTTGTCGTGACCGTGTCGGTCCTTGTGAGGGTTGCCCGCGAGCAGGTCGTCGACGAGGTCGGCGGTGGCGCTCCACGTCCGCTTCTTGTCGCCGAGTTCCGCGATCTCCAACTCGATGAGCGTGGTGTCGGCCCCGTGGTTCTTGAGCGGGGTGATCGAGAGGAAGACGACTTCGCCCGCCTTCACCTCGATCTCGGTCGGGGGAATCGGCTTCGCGCCGCCGTCGGCGATTTCGCCCGCTGAGAGTACCTTGCGCGCCTGCGCGAACGCGGTCTGCGCGGCCCGCGCGTGCTTCAGTTGCGCCCCCGCGCTCGCCCGCAGGTCGGCGTCCAGATTCGCCAGCTTGTCCTGATACGGCTTGACGGCGCGCGCCCACTCGTCCGGCGAGTACAGCGGCACCAGATCGCGCGGCTGTTGTTTCGCCTCGCACCCCGCGAACGAGAACTTGCTGCTGTCGAGGATGCCGTAAAGGGCGTAGTAGTCGCGCGTCGAAATCGCGTCATACTTGTGGTCGTGGCACCGGGCGCAACCGAGCGTGAGGCCGAGCAGCGCTTTGCCGATGGTGTCGATGCCGTCCTCGTGGGTCAGGTGCATCGCCTTGTCGCTGTCGTGCTCGAACCGCCGGGCGAGTGCGAGGAACCCGGTGGCGACGGCGCGCGGCGCGTACTTCTCCGGCGGCCCCTTCAGCGCCATCAGGTCGCCGGCGAGTTGCTCACGCAGGAACTCGTCGTACGGTTGGTCGCGGTTGAAGGCGTCGATGACCCAGTTGCGGTACCGCCACATGTGCGGTAGCGGGTGGTCGCTGTTGTCGCCCGCGGTGTCGGCGTAGCGCACCAGATCGAGCCAGTGCCGTCCCCAGCGCTCGCCGTACTGCGGACTTGCGAGGAGCCGGTCCACAACCTTCGCGAACGCATCAGGGGATACGTCCTTCTCGAAGACCGCGAGCTCGTCCCACGTCGGCGGGAGGCCGGTGAGGTCGTAGGTGACGCGGCGCAGGAGCGTCCGCTTGTCGGCCGCGGGCGACAGCGCCAACTTCTTCTCGCCGAGCTTCGCGGCGACGAACGCATCAATCGGGTTGGCGTACTCGGACCTCGGCACGGCGGGGCGGCGCGCGGGCTGGAACGCCCACCACTTCTTCGCCTCCGCAACGGTGACGCCGCCGATGCGCTTCGGGCCGCCGTCGCGCGGGTCAACCGCCCCGTCCTTGATCCACCGAACGAGCGCCGCAAGCTCCGCGTCCTTCAACTTCTCCTTCGGCGGCATCTTCAGATCGCCGGAGTGCCGGACGGCCCGAACCAACAGACTCTTCTCCGGGTCGCCCGGTACGATCGCCGTGCCGCTGTCGCCGCCGCGCTGCCAGCCGGCTTTGGTGTCGAGGCGTAGCCCACCTTTTTGTTTGTCTGGCCCGTGGCACGAAACGCACTTCTGGATCAGCAACGGTCGGACGTGTTTCTCGAAGTCGTCGTCCGCGGCGCGCCCCGGCGCGCCCGTGCACGTGAGGAGAGCGAGGACCGCGCCCGCCCCGCTGAGGCTCACGCTTCTCATGAGGGCAACTCCGTTCCGGCGCGCCGGCGGGCGCTGAGGCGGGATGTCGTTCACCAAACGAACGAACCACGGCGGAGCCGGGGTCGTGTCCGGGTCGAGCGGAGAGGGAGGGATTCTCTGACCGCAGCCCAGATGCCAGTCCCGAATGCAGCAACTCACGCGAATCATACCCCCCCAGCCACCGACATCAAGAGCGAATGATTCAGGAAGCCCGGCGCCGGATGTCAAGTTCTGCCACAAAACCGCCACAACACAATGGAAGAGTTGCTGTCCAAAGAGGGGCAACTCCACTGGGACAACTTGAGCTTGGCGCGATGTTCCGCAAAGTCCGCGGCGAAGCCGTTGAGCAACGCAGGGCGAGAGGCGGATACCGGCGGGGAGCTGATCGACCAGCCCGACACTCATGAACTGCGAATAATCGGATCGGTGGCAGGTCGTACTTAATCAACGCTCGCGGCGGTTGTGCCGCTCACTCGCCGCACGACTGCCGCTGCTTGCCATACGCGGCCCTCATTGCCCAGTTCGTGGCGGAACACCTCATAGAGACCTAGGAGCAGCTGCCGCCCCAGTGACGACCCCACCGACGGACCGGACCGGATGAACTTCGAGTTGTCGTCGCAGTTCCAGTTGAGGAAACGTTCGGTGTCGTAGGCCTTGATCGTCGCCGGGTCTTCGAGTGACACGTCGAGCGCCTTGCGACGCGACCGGGGCTTGCCGGGTGAACTCGTCGAGCCGCTTCATGGCCCCCGCGGCGTCGGCGGCGCGGTCGAACCGATCGAGTTCCCGGTGGAGCCCGAGGCGGGGGTCGAGTTGCGGCGTCGGCACTTTCGGATCGAACACGTTGAGCGGGTTCGGTGGCCCTTCCTCACCGGGCTTGCACTTCTTCTTCTCCTCGGCGAACACGTCAGACAGTGGTGCCAGCAACTCGAAGGGCCCGAACGCGGCTCCGAGGCCGGCGGGCTGACAGCCCTCGACCACCGACTCGAACGCTCCGTTGAACCCCGCGCGGCCCTTGCTGTTGCGGGTGGTCGTCGGGATGAAGGCGTGTCGCGGCAGGTCGGAAGTCGGGTTCACGGACCCGGCCGCGCGGGCGTAGATCGCGCCGAGGCCCGGCTCGGTGATCGGCTTGCCGTCCTGCACCGCTAGGTCGGCGGTCATCAGTTGCTTGTGCGCGCCATTGTGCTCGGGGTGTTTGGTGCGGAACGACTGGACCACCGTGAGTCGTTCGGCCAGTTTCGCGAGCTTCGGGAGGTACAGCGAGAACCGCACGCCCGGAACCGACGTGGGGCTGTGCCCGTTGATGCTCGTGTGTCCCTCGGGGCCGTCCGGCTTGGGGTCGAAAGTCACGTAGTAGCTCGGCCCAGCGGCGAGGAACAGGAAGATCATCGACTTGTCACGGGCGAACGGCCCAGCGTTCACCGGGTCGGAGGCGAACCCCAGCCTGCCGAACGCGAGTGAGCCGAGGCCACCTAATAGCCCGGCCCGGAGGATGTCGCGTCGGGTGCTGTTGTCGCTCAGGCGGGTGCGGCGACCGATGATGATGTCGAACATTGCGGGTCAACCCTTTGGATCGGCTACATCGTCGGTTTCACGGTGGCACCGCCGCGTAACTCGCCGATGTCGATCGTCGGCACTGGGTCGGTGGCGGAGGTCGGCTTGTAGCGGACGGTGGCCCCGCCGTCCATTTTCGCGGTCCGCAGGCTCCCGCCACTCGTGAGCGTGACATCGACACGCG
>VGZJ01000440.1 GCA_016872595.1 Planctomycetota bacterium | reverse complement strand
TTGTCGAACTCGTCGGCCGAGAGCCCCGTGAACATGCGGAACAACAACGGCTTCCGACGCAATTTCTCGTAATTCGTCATAACCCTATGAATAGGCCATCGATCGCTATTGCGCAACGAGTCTAATGCTCCGGCGGCCCGTGACCTAGCTATTCAACGGCGAACGTTACACCCACATCGTTTCGATACCGCAACACGAATCCGTCGAGAGCTTGCCCGATGTCGCTGAGGCGCAGCAGCCGGTGATAGCGCAGCATGCCGCTCTTCTTCCAACCGGGTGGCACGTCGCGCTTCGCGTAGTGCAGCACACAGCCGCGGTGCGAGATCGAGACCTCATTCTCCAAGATCATCCGCAACCTCGCTACGCTCGGTGTGTCGCTCGGGTCGAGCCGGTCGGTGCAACCCGGATCGAGGTAATCGTGGCCGTCGCAGTGGTAGACCAAGATCAAATGGATGGTCGGCTCCGCGTCGCGCGTCGCGGCCTGAATCTTCTTGTGCGCTTCGGGATCGTCTTCGAGTAGTTGCGCGCTCTGTTGGTCGAAGAAGTCCGCAGCATCGGGTTTGCGGATCATTACTCCCTTCGCTTTTTGCCGCTGCACTCGTTGTTCGTCCGATAGCGTCACTCTGCTCCCTTCGAGCGCCTGTTGATACTCATTGCCGCTCGGAGTCGGTTCGTTACCGTAAATCTGTTCGACAAGCCCTTCGAGGTCGCTCGGCAGTTCGACGGCGCGCCGGTCTTTCAGCGCGAGGAACGACTTCAGCAAGACGAACCGCGCGTACACCCATTCCGAGTACCCGAAGTCCGGCGGCCCCTCCTTCTTGTTTGGTTCGATCAGCCACAGCGTTGGTTCGTTCAGGGGGCCTCGGTTGCCGCGGGCGTGACGGTGCAGGCGGCCGGCGCGCTGGAGCACGAGGTCCACCGGGGCCACGTCCGAGAACATCACGTCGAAGTCCAAGTCGAGACTCTGCTCGATCACCTGCGTCGCCACCAGAACGCGCTTGTCCCGTTCGTTCGGCCCGCCGGACTTCCCGAACCGCTTGAGCACCGCGTCTTCGATCTCCTGTCGCCGGCCGAACGGGAACCGCGCGTGGAACAGTTCCACTTCAATGCCCGTGCCCGCGAGTGCGTCGCGCAGCGCGGTGTACGTTTCCTGCGCCGCGCCGACCGTGTTGCGGATCACCGCCGCACACCCGCCGTTTTGAACCCTCTCCTTCACCGTTCCGACCAACTTGTCGTTCTCGACCCATTTCAGCGAAATTGTTTTCGCGCGCGTCGGATCGGCCGGGACGTGCTTCCCTTCCGGCACGCCGCCGGGTACGACGCTCGTGACGCGCGGGTACGGTTTCCTCTCCGGCTCTTGAACGTTGCCGGCGTAGGCCTTGAGGAGGGCCGCGCGCTTGTCCGCGGGGAGCGTGGCGCTGAGCAGCACGACGGGACAGCCGAGTGCCGCGAGCCACTGGAGCAGGCGCTCCATCAGTGTGGTCATGTATGCGTCGTATGCGTGAACCTCGTCGAGGATCACGCACTTCCCGGCGAGGCCGAAGAGCCGCACGAAGACGTGCGGCGTCTGCAGCACCGCGAGCAGCACCTGATCGATGGTGCCGACCCCGTAGGGGGCGAGCAGGGCCTGCTTCTTGTTCTTCGCGAACCATTCCTCCGCGACCACGCCCGACGTTTGGCTCTCGCCGTACTGTTCGGCGAACGCTTTCAGCTTCGCGAAGTTCGGGTTGAGCGCGGATTTCCCGTGGAGGAGTTGTAGGTGGCGTTTCCCGTCTTGTGCGTCGAGGAACTTCTCCACGCGCTCGAACATCTGGTTACTGGTCGCCATCGTCGGGAGCGCGACGTAGGTGCCCCCGCCGCCGCGCTCGTCCCAGCACCGGGCGAGGTACCACGCGGCCTCGGTCTTCCCTTCCCCCATCGGCGCTTCCACGATCACGAGCCGCGGTTCGGTCATCGACTGGGCGAGCGCGATGGTGTGCTCTTGGAGCGGGCGCGGGTGCGAGATGCCGGTGGCCGACTCGAAAGTGGGCAAGGTACCCGTCAGGGCCGCGCGCGGGAGCCAACCGAGTTCGTGCAGCGCACGGCCGGCATTCTTGCCGGACTCCGTGAAGTACGTGTCAGCGTTGAATGAACTGGGGAGCGGGTTCTTCTCGTCAATGAACGCGGAGAAGAAGTCGGTATTCGAGCCGACCCAGTCGGCGACCGAAGTTAGACCGGCGAGGAACATCCAGACCGACTGGTCGTTGCCCGCGGCCCGCGTCGGCTTGGGTTGCGCCGGTATCCCGAACAGGCGCGCGAGTTGTTCGACCACCACGCACCGCGCCGCGGCCCACTTCTCGTTACCGAGGTGTTGGTTCGTGAAGTCGTACCAGTTGGTCGGGAACGTGCCGTGGTGCCCGCCCACCGCGACCGCGACGCTGTCCACCAAGTTCCGATCCAGCGCGGGCCAGTTGGTCCCGCCCGTTCGAAGTGCTTCGAACAGGACATTCGTGCCCGTTTGGTCGTGGTATTTGTGCCCGCCGCTCACGTCGAATCCGCGCGCACATAGTTTGCGATTCAGTTGCTCAGCTCTGTCACCGACTTGGAACTGGAAGCCGGGCGTGATCTTGCCGATGTCGTGGGCGGCGACCCAGAAGGCGACCCACGCCCCGGCCGCGCCCACGTCATCACCCAAGCCGAGTTGCTTCGCGACGCGCTGGCGCGTGTGGTCGCGGAGCGCGTCCCGCCAGATCGCGGCGGCGACCTGTCCCACGTCGATGAGGTGGCAGAGCACCGGGTGGTACTTGTTCGGCCACGTTTCGAATCCCAGTTTGGCCCAAAAGTACAGGGTCTCGTTTGCGCCGGCGGAGCCGGCACCTACCCCGCGCCGCTTCATGTCGTCGTGCGGTCTCTCACCGGACCGGGAGCGCGGGGCGGGCGGACCGGGATCGTTGGCAGGCATGGGCGTCTCCCGACGTGTGAGCAGAGTTTACCCGACCGAGGGGTCATGGTACTCGAAGAATCGCTCGTGCCCGAACTGTACGGTGCCCGCGCTACAGTTGAACATCGCCAGTGCACGAGTCAATGTGGCGGGGTGAATAGAGTCGCTGCCAACGTTCTTGACGATGAGGGTGTGCCGGTGTCGAGCCCGGCGCGGTTCGCGCAGCGGGCCGGTGAACCCACGGGAAACCCGGACCCCGCCCCGGCAGCGGAGCCGAAGCTGAAGCCGGTGACCGTGCCACCGTCCCCCCGCGCCGCGGCGCAACTGGTGGCGAAGTTCGGTCTCCTACCACTGTGGCGACTGGCGGCCCTGCTGAAGTCGCGTCCGGCCGCGTGGCGCTTGCCGAAAGGGGCTGACGTGAACAATCTGGCCCTGTTGCACCAAGCCGTCTGCGCGCACCCCTCTAAGGACGTGCCGCGGCTGGAGTACCCCGACGCGCTCGACGAACAGGCCGCTCTGGCCCGCCGCCAGATGTACGTGCGGTTCCTCTTCGACGACGACCTGCATGGCGGCGGCGGCCTGTTCCACAAGGGATCGCCAAGGCCACTGACTACACGGTCCTCCCGGCGACAACGGGGCCATCTTCATGAATCAGAGCGCGGCGATGACGATGGCCGCGGTCACGCGCGCCTGCGCCTCTCGGTGCCGGATAACACCCACGAGCGGCTCTGCCTGCACGAACTGATCAACGGCGAGGACGTGGTCGCGTTCCGCTTGCGTGGCGACAGCATGGCCGACGACGCGATCCAGCCGGGCGACTACGTGATCGTGCGGCGCGGGGTGGAGGCGCTCGACGGGCAGACGGTGGTGGCCCGGTTCGACGACGAACTGTTCCTGAAGGTGTACCGCCGGACCCGCGGCACGGTCTACCTGCACTCGCGCAACGCGGACATGCCCGCCACGAAGTTCGTCCCCGGCCCGGACTCGGCGCTGATCGGGGTACTGATCGGCGTCGTGTGCCGCTACTGAGTCCGATGTGTGTCAACCGACACGTATTCGCACGCCGAAGGCGTGTGGCGCGGCCCGACACGCATACAGCCGATATTAACCCGCTTCAACCCGGTTTTCCGCGCGCGGCAAAACGGCACTGCAACCCGCACGAACTGCT
>VGZJ01000439.1 GCA_016872595.1 Planctomycetota bacterium | reverse complement strand
GCCGCGCGCGCCCGTCACCCGCGGCCACGCCGGGTCGAACGGCACCGGCTCGCCCGCCTTGCCCGGCGGCAACGCTTGGGTGCCGAGCCACTCAAGCGCGCCCTCCTTCGCGCCGGCGCGCAGCCACACCTGCACGCGCCCCGCGCCCTGTGCCCAACTCACCACGTCCGGTCCGCGCACCTCCAGAACGCGCACGCCGGGCACGGCGAACTCGATCAGGGGCACCGTTTCCCTCGCGCTCCACGACACCACCCCGCTGGCGTCGGCGCGGAGCGGGCCGACGTGCCACGCGGTTGTGGTTCGCACCGCGGGCGGGTCGGACGCGCGCAGCGCGGGGCGCAACTCGCCGGGCGGTCCGGGTGCGGGGCGGAACGCGCGTACCGTCCCGTTCGGATCGAGGCGCAGGTCCGCGACCGCGACGAAGTCGCGGTCCTTCAGCGCCTCTGGAGGGAAGTCGGACAGTCCGTTCAGGCCGACCCCGTCGACCGTCACGCGCGCCGTGCGCAGCCCGTATACCGATTCCGCATCGCCGGTGACCGAGCCGAACCCGACGCGCGGGAACCGGAGCACCGGCTGGCGGGTGAGCGGCTTGCGCGGCGCGCACTCGAAAACCACGACGAACCGCCCCGCGACCGGCGCTTGGAAGTCGAGGCGGAGCGGGCGGAACTCCCCTTTCGCGTCGCCGAACGTCCAGTCGCGTAGGGCCAACGGCGCGCCCGGGGGGTCCCCGGTGCGGGCCACGACGCGCAGCACCTCCAGTTCCGCCGGCACCTCGAACCGCATCGCGGCGACCGCGCCCTGCTCCACGCGCACGAGGAATGCCGCGGTCAACTCGGCCCCGGTGTCGGTCACGTCCCACACGCACGCCTCGCGCACTTTAACCGCCGGCGCGCCGCCCGCGCCCTCGCGCCATCGCAGGTGGGCCAGCTTCGTCGCGCCGAGGTCGGCCGTGATCGTCGGCTTGTCGCCGGGTGAAACCGTTTGTCGGCCGATCCGCCCCGGCACGGCCGGCTCGCGCGCCGCCGCAGGGAGTTGCGCGGTGAGTGTCGCGGTCGGAACTTCGGGCACCCCGAACCGCACCTCGCGGTCGGGGCCGGTCGCGCTCACCGACACCGCGAACCGCAGTTCCACCTCGTGCCGGCCGGGGCCGGCGAGCGCGAGCGCGTACAGGTCCGGGCGCGGCGCGGTGGGGAACGCCGCCGCGCCGTCGACGGTGGCCCGTTCGAGGCGCGCGTCGGTGAGCGGCAGCGCCAGCACGTTGTCGGAATCGCGGAACGCCTGAACGACGAACTTCGCGGTGACGCGCGCCCCGGCGTCGTCGGCGCGCACGTCGTACTCGGCCGCGGCGATCACCGGCGCGGGCGGGGTCGGCTTCGCCAGCGCGTCGAGCCGGTCCAGCGCCGCGCGCGGCGCGACCACGTCCTCGCGCCCGTCCACGTCCGTGAGGATCAGCACCGTGGCCGTCGGCGGCTGCTGCGCCCCGGCGTGAACGATCAACAGAAGCGAGGCCGCGGCAACGGTGCCGAGTGCGCGGCCGGGGCGCGAGCCCAAGGCGACGCGCGCGAGCACCACCGCGAGCGACAGGAGCGCCGCGCACAGCGGGGGCCACGCGGCCCGTGCCCACCACGGCGGGCCGAGTTCCGCGACCGTGAGTGCCAGCACCGCGGCCGTTCCCAAAATGATCGCGCCGCGCGCGCGCCGCCGCCGCCCGGCCACCGCCCCCACCATGAGGAGCAGCGTCGCGTTGATGAGGGCGAACGTGTCGGCCGCGCGCGTCGATCCCGCGCGGAACGTCTCCGCGTCGTCGGACACGCGGACGACGAGCGCGTTCGGGTCAGCCGTGAGCGGCCCGCCGAGGAGCGGCGGCTTCTCGCCGGACGGGGCCCACGGGCCGAACGACGCCGGGAGCGTACCGGGGGCGAACACCGACCACTGCTTGAGCGGGAACACCGACCCGGCCGTCGTGTTCGTCACGCGGTTCTCGACGCGGTACGTCGGCCAGCGGCGCGAGGCCGGCACACGGTAGCGCACCTCGAACCGCACCGCGGCCCCGGTCGGGATCGGAACGGGCAGCGCGCCGCTGTCGTCGCGAACCGCGCACGCGGCGGGGCCGAGCCACTTGTCCGCGACGCACACGCCGCGCACCTCGGCCCCGTCCGGCAGAAACACGCCGACCGTACCGCCGCCTGTTACGGTCCCCCCGAACGCGGCCAGTACGTCGCCCGGCCCGCGCACCGCGGTCACGAGATACGCATCGCGAACCGGGCGGTTGTAGCCCACCCCCAGAAGGTTGACCCGAACGCTCCCCCCGGCCATCACGTCGAGTGTCGCGCGGTCGCGCGCCGCGGGCGCGAGTTCGACGCGCGGCGCGTCGGGCGCGCCGAGGAGCCGCGGCGCGGGGACCTCGGGGTCGTCGGGCACGCGAACCGGGGCGGCCGTTTCGATCACCGCGGACCCGACGAGCGGGCGCGCGAACCGCAGCACCCAAAGCGTGCCTCCACGAAGCCCGACCCACTCGCCCGGCACCGGCACGGCGAGCGCGACCGAGTTGGTGCCCGAGTCGTCCGGGAGCTTCCACGTCCGGGGCGCGGGCGCGCCGGGTACGAACACGGCGACCGACGGGGTCGCGCCGCTCGCCACCGCGAGCGTGAGGCGCGTCGTCGCTGTCCAGTCGGTGCCCGCACCTTCGACCAGCGTGCGCGCGTCCGCGGCCACGGCGACGCGCACCGGCACGAGGGCGAGGGTTCCGTCCGGCTCGCGCCCGCGATAGAGGAACTGCGCGCGCGCGCCGGCCGGCGGGTCGGTGGTGAACCACGCCCACAGCCCGGGGGGGGCCGCGCCCGCGCCCGGCTTCGCGACCACGTCCCACTCCGGCCCGACCGTCGCGCTCAACCACCCGTCGCGCTCGCTCGCGCCGACGACCGCGAGCGCCGGGAACGGTACCGCTTCGCCCGGTCGAGCGCCCGGCCCGCGGAACTCGAGGCGCAGTTCGGCCCGGTGCCCGGCCAGCAGCGGGCGCGCGAACTCGATCACGTGCCCGGCCGCGGTCGCCGGACCGACGTATGAAACTAACTCGTCCGACGCCGACGCGCCGCGGTCGAGGACGTACCCGACCGGCGGGCGCACCGTGATCTGAAAGAGCGGGCCGCGCCGCCCGCGCAGGCCGAGGCGCGCGACCAGTGCCGACTGCCCCGGCCCCGGTTCCCATTCGAGCCGCTCGAGGGTCGCGAACTCGGCCTCCGCGGGCGCGACTCGGAGCGCCGGCATCCGGCGGAACGCCTCGTCCGAACCGGGCCCGAGGAGCGTGCCGCTGAGGGCGAACGTGCGCGCCGGATCGACCGCGCTGAGCGGGCTGGCACTGGCCTCGAGGAGTCGGTAGTCGCCCGGGGTCCAGCCGTCGAGCTTCAGCGCGGGCGCGAGGCGCAGGTCGAGGTGCTCGTCGTCGAGGACCGCGTTGAGCGGGCGCACCGCGGGGAGCGGCGCGTCCGGGCGCGCGGGATCGGGGAACGGCGCGACCGCGGTGACGATCACCTTCCCGCCGGGGCCGGGCTGCCGCAGGGTGACGCGCACGCGCCGCGCGCCGGTCGGCCCCGGCGGGTCAACGGCCCACGCGGCCCGGTTGTTGGTCGCCACGTCGAGCACGCGCAGGCCGGGGTCGGCGGTGAACGCCCACTCGCCCGCGGTCCCGCGCGCCGGGTGCAGGTCGTACTCGAACGTGGCGGTGAGTTGGCCGGGCGCGAGGTCGTAGCGCGCGAGCAACTTCGCCTGCGCCGCTCCCGCGGGCGCGCCACCGGTGCGTACCGCGAACTCGACCTTCGGACGTGCGCCGAACCGGAGTTTCCACGCGCGCCGGTCGCCCGCACCCGGCACGGCGAACGGTCCCGTGAGGAGCACGTCCGAGGCGGCTGTGGGCACTTGCGCCGCCGGGAGGTTTAGTTCGAGGACGGAGTTGGGGCAGGGTGGGGCGCGCAACTCGAACCGGCGCTCGCCCGGTTCCGTCGTGCCCGTGAGCGACCAGTTCAACTGAAGGGCGCGGCGGCCGGCGCGGTCCACCCACACCGCGGGCGCGCCGCCGCGCACCGCGACCACCGCGGCCGGGCCGTCGGCCCACTTCGCGCCA
>VGZJ01000438.1 GCA_016872595.1 Planctomycetota bacterium | reverse complement strand
AGAGGCCATGAAACGACGCAAGATCATGAAGAAGGCACGATCCAAGAAGAAGCGGCCAATACTCATGGCCGACTTGGAGCGAAGGTATCGCGAATCACCTGGGTTTTAGCCCTCTCGCGGATCGTTGAGAAAAATCCGCGGCCCCGCTTGCCCGGACGGGGGTTTAACGGTTATAGTTACTAATGGCTCGCGAGCCACACGCCGGTGGGGTTACCTTCAACCTCCTCCACAACCCAGTTCGCCACGCTTACCACTCGTAAGAGGAGGAACACTCATGGCTGCATCCCTGTTCGGCATCTTCCCCGGCATCGGCGGCCCGGAAATCCTGCTGCTGCTCGTCCTCGGTGTCCTGCTGTTCGGCCGCAAACTGCCGGACATCGGCCGCTCGTTCGGCAAGACCATCGTCGAGTTCAAGAAGGGCGTGAAGGGGATCGAAGACGAGGTGAACGAGCCGACGCAACCGCGTGCGGCCATCGAGCCGGAGCCGGTGAAGGCCCCGCAGCGCGTGACCCCCTCGAGCGCCCCGAAGTTCGACGACGCCCCGGCCCCCGGCAACGCCCCGCCAAAGGTTTGACCTCCAGCGCGAACCTTGACGTTCTCGCCCGCGTCGCTTAAATCAACTCCGCACCCGCTGCCTTGGGCGGGCGCACCGGGCGATTAACTCAGTGGCTAGAGTGCGTTCTTCACACGGACGAAGTCACAGGTTCAAATCCTGTATCGCCCACTCAGCCTAAAGCCTTACAGCCGAAGCAGTTCCTGCTTACCCCGGCGGGTGCCGGGTGCGGCTTCCAGATGGTGGGTTTTGCGGAGCGATTCCGCAAAACCTCATCGGAGGTTCCGCACCGTGTCCCGTCCTCGCAACGTCAGCCCTACCTACATCCCACACGCCAAGTCCGGTCGTGGTCGCCTCCAGTGGTACGACGCGCTCGGTCTACGGCACGAGAAACTTCTGCCGGGGCCGTTCGGTTCCCCGGAGTCGCTCGCGGCCAAGGCCCGTCTCGAACTCGAACTCGCGGCCTCTCCCACCGGCACCCCGACACCTCCCGAAACCGTCACGGTGGCGGAGGTGATGTGCGCCTATCTCGTGTTCGCCAACCAACACTACCGAGACCAAGACGGCAACCCGACCGAAGAGGTGAGGCACCTGAAAGCCGCCCTCCGGGGCGTCCGCGACCTCTACGGCGCGATCCCGGCAGTCGAGTTCGGACCGCTGGCGCTGAAGGCCGTGCGCCAGCGGTTCGTTGAACTCAAGTGGTGCCGCAAGACGGTCAACGGGCGCGTCGAGCGGGTGCGCCGGATGTTCCGGTGGGCGGTCGCCGAGGAACTGGTCCCGCCGGGCGTGTACCAAGCGCTCGCGGCCGTACGTGGTCTCCAACGCGGACGCACCCCCGCGCGTGAGTCGGCACCCGTGGGTCCAGTGGACGACGCAACCGTGGGCGCGACACTCGTGCACCTCAACCGCCACGTTCGGGGTCTGGTCGAGTTCCAGCGCCTGACCGGGTGCCGTCCCGGTGAAGCCTGTCGGCTCCGGCGCTGCGACCTCGACATGAGCGGGACCGTGTGGCTGTACAAGCCGGTTCACCACAAGACCGCGTGGCGGGGTAAGACCCGTACTATCGCTGTCGGACCCAAGGCGCAGGAACTGCTGCGCGGGTACTTTACCCCCGACATCGAAGTTTACCTGTTCAGCCCGCGCCGGGCGACCGAGGAGTTCATCGCCGAGCGCGCGGCGAAGCGGAAGACGCCCCGGTATCCGTCGCACATGAGACGGAACGAGAGCAAGCGCGTCGGGGCGAAGCGCCGTCGTTCGCCCGCCGAGCGGTACACCCGGCTCGCCTACCTCACCGCCGTCACGCGCGCCTGCGACCGCGCGTTCCCGCCGCCACAGGAACTCGCACCGACGACACAAGACAACGGCCGGATGGAGTCGCACCGTGCGTGGTGGGGACGACTGACGGAGAACCAGCGCAACGCGGTCAAGGCGTGGCGGACGGCTCACCACTGGCACCCGAACCAACTGCGACACGGTTACGCGACGCGGGTACGGAAGGAGTTCGGTCTGGAAGCCGCGCAGGTGGCGCTCGGTCACACGAGGGCGAGCACGACCGAAATCTACGCGGAGAAGAACGAGGCGCTGGCCGTGGCGACCGCGAACAAGATCGGCTGATCCCACGACGCGGGCCGGCGCGCCCCACGCCGGCCCTCCTCCACGAGACGACCCCATGAGCACCGAGTCGTTGCCCACAACGTGGACGAACTGGTTTGATGCCGTGCATTCACTATGGTGGTCGATCCACACGCACCTCAACAGGTCGAAACCGCCGTCGCCCCCAGCCGACCTCAGGGACCTCCAACAACAACTGTCCGCGTGCGAGTCCACGGCGAGTACGGTCGGTGACACCGCCGCGCGACTGCTCGTGTCCCAAACCCTCTACAGGCTGAATCAAGACGCGGTGTCGCTCGCAACCCGGCTCCTCAACAGCCCCCCTTACGCCAGTTGGCACGAATGGAACTCTGCCAATGTCTGTGGTGTCCCACACGACTGGGCGGGGCTCTGGAGCGAGGCGAACGAGATCGACAATCGACTGCACGAACGGGACCGGAAGATGGCACGACTGGTCGTGTTGGAGATGACAGAAGCCATAGTCCTGCACCCGTCACCGGGCGGGACCAAAGGCAAGGACGCACCGGTATGGGATGCTGCACGTCGTACGCTGACGGCGCGGGGGAAAACGAAGCGGTATCGACAGCGGGCAACTCGACAGGAGCCGATCCTTGCCGCATTTCAGGAAGAGGGGTGGCCGACGAGGATAGACACCCCGCTCCCAAGCAAAGACACCACCAATAAGGCGGTTGCCAACCTGAACAACGGAGTCCGCCAAGCCAAAGTCCCCATCATCTTCGAGATGGACGGCACCGGCGAAGGGATATTGTGGAAGTGGCACGCTGAACAGCGCGATTGATCTAAGGTGGAGCTAGGGTAGAGCTAGGAACACAATCATCGAATGATGACCTCGCACCAAGTTTCGCGAGGGGCATCATGGCCGACACGCAACACGTCCTGTCCGAAATCCTCGCCGGTGACGCGCTCGGTTTGAGCGCCGCCGCGCGACTCTTCCCCGCGCACCGCGGCACGGGGCGCGCGTCCCCGTCGACCGTGTGGCGCTGGATCAAGACCGGGACCCGCACTTCGGACGGCCGCGCCGTGAAGTTGGAAGCCGCGCGGCTCGGTACCCGGTGGCTCACGTCCAAAGCCGCGATCAACCGCTACATGGCCGCGCTCACGCCCACGACGGACACGCCCCCTACCGTGCCTCCGACCCAAACGGCAGCACAACAGCGGCGCGGCCACAAGGCCGCGATGCGGGCTCTCGACGCGGCCCTCGGCCCCACTTTTACCACCCACTAAACGACGACCCGGCGCACCCCCATCACGAAGTGCGCCGGGTCGTTAGGAGGAGCCCTAATGTCACCCAGAATACCAGACCAGTCACGCGCGAACAAGCCGCGCGGGGCGCTCACGTTCCGCGCCGGTCCCGGCCGGGAAGCTGTCCGCGCCGGTTCGCATCGGCGGGCGCGTCGTGTGGCGACTCGACGAGATTCGCGCGTGGCTCGACGCCGGCGCGCCCGACCGCGAAACGTGGGCGGCGCGATGCGCGGCCTCAAGTGACATCCCGTTGACACTCACAACACGAAACGACAACGGGCCGGGGTGCCGTGGCAAGCATCCCCCGACCCGTTGCGATTGGAACCATCTATGAACATCGTAACACCCGGCTCCGAACCTGAGAAGCCCGACCTGCGGGTTCTGCCCCAGCACCGCGCCGACCTGCGCGCGTCCGGGTTGTCCGACGCGCAGGTTGCCGTCGCCGGGCTGTACTCGGAGTCCGACCCCGGCGCGGTCGCGGCCCTCTTGCGCTGGAAGCACCCGGCCTCGAACCTCGGCCCGTGCCTGTGCTTCCCGTTCGTCGGCGCGGACGGCACCGTGACCGGGCACGTCATGGTGAAGCCCGACCGCCCGCGCCAGAAAGACGGCAAGGCGATCAAGTACGAGTCGCCCGCCGGCACCCCGGCGCGGGCCTACTTCCCGCCGAACACCCGCGCGGCCCTCGCCGACCCCAACATCTCGTT
>VGZJ01000437.1 GCA_016872595.1 Planctomycetota bacterium | reverse complement strand
CGCCCCGTCGTCACACGGTGATGATGAAGAACGTCGCCGGACTCCACAACCGGATGTACGGGTAACGACCACACAGGATCGTCTGGCCGAAGTGCGACTGAACCAACACCTATTGCGCAACGAGTCTATTGATTAGGCGTTCCCGCCGACCGCTCCTCTGTGGCGGTCCGTGTCCCCACGACGGCATCTTGAGGTACGACATGGCCGCGAGTCGGGTTCTCCTCGTCTTGCTTCTTCTCACGGGTTGCACCCTTCTGCCCGCTGCGCGTGCCTGTGCGCAGCCCGGTCCAGTCGAGGCCGCGCCCGCGCCGCGCGACCCCGTGAAGGAACTGAAGGACGGCCTCGACGCGGCCCGCACGGAATTGGCCGCGACCAAGAAGGCGCTGACCGATCAGAAGACCGCGGCCGAGGACGGCGTGAAGGCCGCCACCACCACCGCGAAGGAGCGCGGCGACACCGCATGGATGCTCGTGTCGTGCGCGCTGGTGATGTTCATGGTGCCCGGCCTCGCCCTGTTCTACGGCGGCATGGTGCGGCGCAAGAACGTCCTCGCCACCATGATGCACAGCATGGCCGCACTCGCGGTCGTCGGTGTCTACTGGGTCGTGGTCGGGTACGGGCTGGCGTTCGGCCCGTCCGCGGTAACAGTCGATTTCCTCGGGGTGAAGGCCGGCGGGCTGTTCGGGTGGAGCAACGATCTGCTCTTCCTGAAGGGCGTCGCCGCCGAAACGAAGCTCCCGAACGCCGACGTCACGGTTTACCTGCACGTCATCTTCCAAGGCATGTTCGCGATCCTCACCCCGGCGCTCATCAGCGGTGCGGTCGCGGAGCGCATCCGGTTCCTGCCGTTCTGTCTATTCATGCTGTTGTGGGTCACGTTCGTGTACTGCCCGCTGGCCCACATGGTTTGGGCCTTCGACTGGTTCGACACGAGCGTGCTGGCCGCGAAGCGCGGGCAGAGCGCCATCGGCCTGTTGGGGAAGATGGGCGCGCTCGACTTCGCCGGCGGCACGGTCGTTCACATCGCGGCCGGCGTCGCGGGGCTGGCGTGCTGCCTCGTGCTCGGCAAGCGCCTCGGCTACCCGAAGCAGGTGGCGCACCCGAACAGTATGGTGCTGACGCTGCTCGGCGCGGGGCTGCTGTGGTTCGGCTGGTTCGGGTTCAACGGGGGGAGCGCGGTGAACAGCACGCCGCTCGCGGTGTCGGCGTTCGCCGCGACACAAGTGGCCGCCGCCGCCGCGGGGCTGTGCTGGCTCGTCATCGAGTGGATCCACAAGGGCAAGCCGACCGCGCTCGGGCTGGCGTCCGGCGTGGTCGCGGGGCTGGTCGCGGTCACGCCCGCCAGCGGGTTCGTGTTCGCGTGGGGCGCGCTGATCATCGGCGTCGTCGCGTCCGTAGTGTGTTACCTCGCGGTCGCGCTCAAGAACAGGCTCGGCTACGACGACTCGCTCGACGCCTTCGGGGTCCACGGCGTCGGCGGGTTCGCCGGGGCGATCCTGACCGGCGTGTTCTGCTCCGCGCTCGTGAACCCCGCCGGGGCCGACGGGCCGTTCGCGTATTCGGCCCACCGCGCGCGCCTCGACGCCTTCAAGAAGGACGACGGGAAGCTGATCGGCGACGCGAAGAAGGCGACCGATACTGCGAACCGCGCCGTCACCGCGAAGGAGAGTGAGCTGAAGGTCGAAGACCTGACCGCAGCGGCGACCGCCCTTCAGGAGAAGTTCGACAAGACCCCGCCGGAATCGCAGCCGCCGCTCGAACCCGCACTCAAGGAGGCGAAGGACGCGCTCAAGGCCGCGACCGACGCCGTGCAGCCGCTCAAGGACGTGGCCGCGGACAAGGACTCTGCGCAGAAGGCACTCGAAGGCGAGTTGAAGCTGCTCCAAGACCTCGCGGACAAGCAGGACGACGCCGCGAACGGCGGCAAGGACAAGAAGTCGGCGCTGTCGCAGGTCTACATCCAGACGAAGGCCGCGGTGTTCGCGCTCGTGTTCGCGCTGGTGCTGAGCGTCGCGCTCGTGTACCTCACGCAACTGCTGACACGGAGCAACTTCAAGACCGACCCGAAGTCGGAGGCGGACGGCCTCGACCGCACCGAGCACGGCGAGGTCGGGTTCGACTTCAGCTCCGCGACGGAGTCCGTAACGGTAGTGAGCGCGGAGCCGCGGGCCGCGAGCGTGCCGCGCGGCAACGGCCGGTTCGAGGTCGCGCTGACCGGGGCCGACGCGAAGGAACTAATGGCCGTGTGGTCCGAGCTGTGCCAACCGAAGCCGGACGGCACACCGGACGAAGACTTCGTGGCCGTGTACAAGCACGTGACGACGATCCGCGGCACCACGTTCCGGTGTCGCGGCGGCGACCCGAACGAGGTCGCGAAGCGCCTCGAATCGCTGTTCACGCGGCACGTCGGCAAGGGCGTGACCGCGAGCGCCCCGGTCGCGGCGCATTAGGAGTGCCAATGTCGGTGGCTCGTGCCCGTGTGAAGGCAGCAGCCACTTCGCGCGGCCGATTCGGTCTCCTTCTTTACCAGCACTGACACCAGCCACCGACACGATCATGAAACTCATCGTCGCAATCATCCGGCCGGAAAAACTCGAAGACGTGCAGCAGGCGCTCGCCGAGCGCGACGTGTACCTGATGACCGTGAGCGACGTGCGCGGGTGCGGCAGGCAGCGGGGCTACACCGAGGTGTACCGCGGCACGGAGGTGCGCATTCAGCTGATCCCGAAGCTGAAACTGGAAATCGCGGTGAACGAGGCGTTCGTCGAGGCGACGGTCGAGGCCATCGTTCACGCGGCGCGCACCGGCGACACCGGGACCATCGGCGACGGGAAGATTTTCGTGCTGCCGCTCGAAGACTGCGTGCGCATCCGCACCGGCGAACGCGGCACCGACGCCATCGGCCCGTGACCGCCGCTAGCGCGCGTGTGCTTTGAACAGCGCGCGAACGGCGTCCCTCGTGTCGCGGCACTCCTTCGCCTCGTCGCCGTTGGTGAAGCTGAGCCAATGGCCGACGGATTCGTCGAAGTCGATGCTGCGGGTCTCGGTGAAGGCGTCTGGGAGCCGGTGGTACGGCAGCGCCTTCTGCGCGGCGCGGTACTCCGCGACCAGTTTCTTCTGCTCCGGCGTGCCGGGTAACCAGTCGTCGAACTTGTGCGCGATCCGGGCCGCGCGCAGCCCGTCGCGCATCGTGTCGAGCTTCGTCTCGGTCTCCGCGTTCTCCTTCTCCATCTCCCCGAACGCCGCCGCGGTCACGCGCGGGCGGAACGTCAGCACCAGTTCGTAATGCTCGGTGCGGTCGGGCGCGGGCGGCAGTCCGTCTGGGCTCGGCGGGCGGCCGATGGCGTTGATCAGCCCCACCTTCTTCTCGCGCCGCACGGTGAGGGTCGCGCCCCGGACGGTCGCGGTCCACCCGGCCGGCAGTTTCGCCTTCACCGCCTTCACCACGTCGGGCGGCACGGCGTCCGGGGGCACCGGCGCGCCGCGCCCGGCCGGCAGGCCCGCGAGGGCCACAACCAGCGCCGCCAGTGTGATTCGCATGTGTCGCCCTCCGCGGCCGGGCGCGCGTTCGCGCCGCGGCTGAAACTCGCGCCCCGGCCACAAATCGCGGGGGTTTTGCCCCGACATCTGCTGGAAGTCGCTGCCGCCCGGTTGCCCGGCCGCACTGCACGTCCAAGACTTCGGACGGCAGCGAAACCCGAATGCGAGCCGCGCGCCCCGTGAACGACATTGTCCGCGAGTTCTTGCTCGAAAGCCACGAGAACCTCGCACAACTCGATCTCGATCTCGTCACACTCGAGAAGGAGCCGGGGGAGCGCGAGACGCTCGCGCGCGCGTTCCGCACGCTGCACACCGTCAAGGGCACGGCCGGGTTCCTCGGCCCGTCGAAGCTCCAGAGCCTGAGTCACGCGAGCGAGAGCCTCCTCAGCCGGCTCCGGGCCGGCGACCTGACCTTCAGCGCCGAAATCGCGACCGCGCTGCTGCGCGTGGTGGACGCGATTCGCAAGATGCTCACGGCGCTGGAACTGTCGGGCGATGAGGGCGACGGGGAGTACGCGGACCTGATCGCCGCGCTCGACCAACTGACGGCCCGCGCCGGGCCGCCGCGGTCGCGGGTCGTGGCCGCGGTGCCGCCGCCGCCCGCGGCGGTGTCCGCGC
>VGZJ01000436.1 GCA_016872595.1 Planctomycetota bacterium | reverse complement strand
CTTGTCGAACTCGTCGGCCGAGAGCCCCGTGAACATGCGGAACAACAACGGCTTCCGACGCAATTTCTCGTAATTCGTCATAACCCTATGAATAGGCCATCGATCGCTATTGCGCAACGAGTCTAATATAAAGAAGATAGAGAAGTCTTGTTTCGCCCCTTTCGCTCGGAGGAGTCCGATGACGCACCTGACCCGCACGCTCGCCCTGCTCGCGGTCGCGCTCGCGGCGGCCCTGACCGGCCACGCCCGCGCCGGCGACAAGCCCAAAGAGGAGCCGAAGAAGTTGACCCTGATGCAGCGCAAGTTGCTGCACTCGCAGACCGTGCTGGAGGGGCTGGCGACGAACAACTTCGAGAAGATCGGGTCCGGCGGCGCGGGGCTGCTGGAGTGCGTGAACGACGCGACGTGGAAGATCAACGAGACCGAGAAGTACCTCGCGCACAGCGCCGACTTCCGCAGGCGGGCCGAGGCGGTGAAGAAGGCCGCGAAGGACAAGAACCTCGACGCCGCGGCCCTCGCCTACGTGGACATGACGCTGACCTGTGTGAAGTGCCACCAGTACCTGCGCGAGGACAAGCCGAACCCTTGAGCGCGCCGGCGCTCAGCGGCTCAACTTGTCGTCGCCGGGTTTGGGCGTCTGACCGATGGTGGCGAGCGCGGTCGCGAGGAAGTCGGTCGCGACCCGCTGCACGCGGGCGTCTATGGCGGCGCACGTGGCGTCCCAAGCGGCCTGCGGCGTGCCCGGCTTCCACGGCGCGCCGCACACCTCGATGTACGCCTTCGCCTTCGGCTCGGTCCCGCTGGGGCGCAGACACACCTTCGCCTGTACGTCGCCGGTGCCGAGGCGGAAGATCAGGAAGTTCCGCGCGGCCTTGTCCGTGTCGCCCTTGAACTCCTTCAACCGGCCGTTGGTGTCCTGTAGGTCCTCGAACCCGCCGACCGGCAGTCCGCCGATCTCCGCCGGCGGGTTGGTGCGGAGCGCGTCGAGCATGCGCCCCATGTTGACCTTCCCCTCCAGCCCGGTCAGCACGATGTTGAGCAACTCGTTGCGGTAGTACCCGAACTGCCGGTTCAGGTCGTCGAGGTAGTCGGGGATCGTGCGGCCCTGCCGCTTCTGGTGGAGCGCGGCCTCGGCCAGCAGCAGCGCGGCGCACGCGGAGTCCTTGTCGCGAACGCCCGCGGTCGCCATGATCCCGTGGCTCTCCTCGGTGGCGATGACGAAGTCCTTTACGGTCCCGCGCACGTCCCCGTACTTGCCGGTGGTCTCGATCTGCCAGAGCGCGTCGGCGTGGTACTTGAACCCGACGAGCAGGTCGTTGATGACCTGCGCGCCGAACGCCCGGCCGATGCGGGTGATCTGCCCGGTGGTCACTTCCGTGGTGATGACGACGGGCGACGGGGGCAGCGCGCCGGCGCGCGCGAGCTGCGCCAGTTTGAAGTGCGTGAGCAGGGCCGCGAGCTCGTTCCCGGTGAGGAACCGGAACGCGCCCTTGCCGTCGGCGGCGCGGTTCGCCATGCCGCCCAGCCGGTCGGCGTCCGGGTCGGTCGAAATAATCAGGTCCGCGCCCTTCTCCAGACCGACGCGCTCGGCCCGGTCCATGCACTCCGGCACTTCGGGGTTGGGGGTCTTGGTCACGTTGGGGAACTGGCCGTCCGGGGTCGCCTGTTCGGGCACCGGGATCGGCTTGAACCCGTGCGCCTCCAGCACCTCGCCGGCGCAGAACCCGCCGCACCCGTGGAGCGGGGTGAACACGACGCGCAGTTCGTCGGCCTTCGGCGGCGGTACGAGGCTCTCGCGCCGGCACAGGTCGATGAACGCCCGGTGCGGCGCGTCGTCGAGGAACTCGACCTTGCGGGCCTTCACCGCGTCCGCGAACGGGGTGTGCTTGATCGCCGCGACCGCCTCCACCATCTCGCTCATGATCTGGTCGTCGGGGGGCACGAGTTGGCTCCCGCGGTCGTCGTAGAACTTGCTCCCGTTGTCGTCCGGCGGGTTGTGGCTGGCGGTCATGTTCAGCCCGCCGTGGGCCTTGAGGTGGCGGATGCTGAACGACAGTTCGGGCGTGGGCACGTACCGCTTGCTGTCCGGGGGGAGGATCACGGCGGTGACGCCGTTGGCCGCGTACACGCCGGCCGCGTGCTGGCAGAACTCGCGGCTGGTGAGGCCCAACACCGGGTTCGGCAGGTCCGCGTTGTAGACCTTGCGCTTGTCGGCGAACTGGCGCACGTCGAACGCCAGCACGACGCGCGGGGCCCGCGCGCCGGGGAACCGCCAGCGCAGGTACTCGCAGTGGCCCTGCACGCTCGCGCCGAGGGTCCACAGGTTCATGCGGTTCGGGCCGATCCCGACCGCCCCGCGCCGGCCCCCGGTGCCGAACGGCATCACCTGATAGAAGCTGTCGAGCAGGACCGACCACTTGCCGGTGGCGCAGAGCCACTCGATCTGCGGGCGGTACGCGGCGAAGTCGGCGTGCGTGAGCCACGTGTTCAGGTTGGCGAGGGCCTTCTCTTTGAGGTCGGCGGCGGCGTCGATGCCGGCGAACCCGGCGCGGGCTTGGGAGACGGGGTCCATGTCGCGTCCTTGGGAACGTGAGCGGGCGGCCGGAGGGAACTCTACCGGTCGCCCGCGGCGCAGGCTACGGCGCGCGGCCGGGTAGCGACCCGCGCCGCGCCCCACGGGCGCGGCGCGAACCGATTACGCGGTCGCGCGCCGGCTTTTGGAATCAGGTGGTGATGGTGATGCTGTCTTGGCCGTGCGGCGGGGTCGGCCCGTCGACGGGGTCGATCTTGGCGCGAATCTGGAACGTCCGGCCCGGCGGCAGGTTCGCGCCGGGGATCGGGACCGAGAACGGGGATCCCGTGATCGGAGCCACGGGGATCGTGAGGACCACCATCGGCGCGCCGGTGATGTCCGTGAGGATCACCTGATGCCGCAGGTCTTGGCGGTTCGTGGTCACACTGACGACCAGCGGGGCACCGGGCGGGACCGGGCCGGCTGGGGGCGTGGTGATCGTGATGACCGCGTTCGCGCCGCCCGGCACTCCGCCGCCACCGCCGCCGCCCTCCGTCACAATCGGCCCGCCGAGCAGCCCGATCGGGGTCGTGGTGGCCTTCTTCGGCTTCTTGGTCGCGTACTTCAGCGTGGCCGGCTTCTTGACCGTCTTGGTCGCGGCCGGCTTCGCCTTCGGCGCGGGCTTCTTCGGGGCCGGCTTCTTCGCCGGTTTCTTCGCCGGCTTCTTGTTCGCGACTTTCTTCACGGCCGGCTTCTTCTTCGCCGCCGGCTTCTTCGGCGCGGGCTTCTTGGCGGCAGGTTTCTTCTTGGCCACGGGCAGGTTCCTTTACGGTTGGGGGCGCGGGGTGAGTTTAGAAATGGTCGGGTTCGCGACGATCAGTTCGCAGTTGTTGCAGTACACCCCGATGCCGGGGCCGAGGGCCGGTGGCTCGAACTTGAAACCGGGGAACTGGATCGCGCACTCTTGGAAGTACTTCAGCAGTTCCTTCTCGGTGTGTGTGTGAAGGGGCTGACCGTCGACGGTGCCGGTCACGGTCGTGCCGGTCTGGTCGATGACGACGCGGGCGAACCGCGGCCCTTCCTTCGCGGCCCCGGCGTTCCACGGTTGACGCAGTTCGCGGGTTCGACGGGGCGAACCGAGTTGGTTGTGTTCCCACCAGTGTGCACCGGCAATCAGTCCCATCCGGTGCCGCTTCGCCGCATCGAGGGAATTGTCGAAACGCGGCCCGACGCCGAACCAGACGAAGGAGTCGTGGCGCTCGTGCGCGCCGGTCCACTCGCGCCGGCCGACGTATACGCCGCCGTGCCGGTGGTCCGGCTCCGTCGTGTAGCGCACGGCGACATCGGCTTCGACGCGCACGTCGCAGCCCCAGTCGTCGTCCGCAATGGTGGCGATCCCTTCTGGGCCGGCGGTGAACCAGAAGTACCCGTCCTTGGTCACTCCGGTTACGGGGTGCCCGGCGGCCGAATCCCATTCGCCGGTCGGCCTCCCCTTGTCGTCGGTCAGCGCGACCGTCTTGCCGGCGCGCACCTGCTCGGCGCGCGACGGCGCGGGTTCCGGCGCGGGCTTCCCACCGAACGCGCCGAACAGCACGGCCGCGACGAGGCCGACCGCGACCACGGCGACCGCCGCTCCGAGCGCGGCGCGGC
>VGZJ01000435.1 GCA_016872595.1 Planctomycetota bacterium | reverse complement strand
CTTGTCGAACTCGTCGGCCGAGAGCCCCGTGAACATGCGGAACAACAACGGCTTCCGACGCAATTTCTCGTAATTCGTCATAACCCTATGAATAGGCCATCGATCGCTATTGCGCAACGAGTCTAATACTGGGGCGCGGGTTTAGTGGATCTTCCGGCCGGTGCGTCAACCACTCGAACGGCCGTTTCGGCACTCACGGGCCGTTGAGTGCCGCGGCCACCGCACCGGCGTCCGGGAACCGTTCGGGGGGGGCCTTGCGGAGCAGCCGGGCGATCACGTCGCTCAGCCACGGCGGGACGTTCGGGCGCAGCTTTTCCGGGGGCACCGGCTCGCCCATCGTCACGCCGCCGAACACCGCGGCCACGTTCTGACCGGGGAACGGCACGCGCCCGGTCGTCATCAAGTACATGACCCCGCCGAGGCTGAACAGGTCCGAGGCCGTGGTCGCGGGCGCGCCGTTGATGATCTCCGGGGCCATGTAGAACGGCGTGCCGATCAGCGCCCCGTCGGTGGTCAGGGTTGCGTCGTCGGCGACGCGCGCCAGCCCGAAGTCGGTCAGCTTGGCACGCCCGGTCTCGTCCTCGATCAGGATGTTCGCCGGCTTCACGTCGCGGTGAACGATGTGCTTGGCGTGCGCCGCGGCCAGCCCGCTCGCGATCTGTCGCGCCACCCCGACCACGAGCGGGATCGGCATCGGGCCGTACTGCTGCACGTGCGACTCGAGGCACCGCCCCGGCACGTACTCCATCGCCATGTACGGCAATCCCGCGGCCTCGCCCACCTGATACACCGCGACCACGTTGTCGTGTTGGATGGCCGCGGCGGCGCGGGCCTCGCGCGCGAACCGCTGCCGGGCGGTCTCGGACACCGCCAGTTCCGGGGCCAGCATCTTCACCGCCACGTGCCGCCGCAGGTTCGGCTCGAACGCCTTGAACACCACGCCCATCGCCCCGCGGCCCAGCGACTGCACGAGGTTGTACTCCGCCAGCCGGCACCCGTGTTCGGGCAGTTTGGCGACGAACTCGGGGAGGAACTCGGGCCCCTCGTGGGCGCACACGGTCGCGTCCGGGCGCGCCGGCGGCGGGGTCCGCGCCGGCACCACCGGCGTGCGCACCGTCGCCCCCACGAGGACCGTGCCGCTCAGCTTCTTGCGACTGTTCTCCACCGTGAGGTTCACCAGTTCCGCGGCTCCGGCCGCCAGCACCGCGGCGAAGTCCGGGCACTGGCCGATGTCTTGGCTCAGCACCCCGGCGAACGCTTCGATCTTCGGCGCGATGCGCTGGAGGAACGCGACCAGCGCCTCGTGCGGCATCCGGAACCGGCTCTCTGCGGTCATCAGCAGGCGGGTGAGCAGCAACTGGTCTTGGGCCACGGTGTCGAGCTGCACGAGGTCGCTGGCGAACTGGAGCAACTCGGCCCGCTCGCGGCACGCCCGCGCGCTTTCGGGGATCAGGTCCGGGCGGTGGTGGTAGCGGATCGCGGTAACGGTCTCGTCCGGGAGCCGCCACCCGGCCAGCAGTTCGGCGCTCACGTCGGCGTGGTCGATGCCGAACGACTCGAGTTCCGCGGCGCACGGGTCGGTGAGCACGCGGTCGCTGTGGCGCGCCGCGTGCTCGGCCCACGCCTCCGGGAACGCTTGGCGCAGCAGCACCTCGCCCAAGTCCCGCAACAGCCCGGCAACGAGTTCGTCGTCGGGCGAGGGGCGGCGCATGTGAACCGCCAACTCGCGCGCCATGATCGCGCCGCTGACCGAGCCGATCCAGAAGTCGCGCAGGTCCACGGCGGCCCCGGCCCCGACCTTGACCGCGGGGAGCGACAGGCCCAGCGCCAGCGAGCGCACCGTGGTCAGGCCCAATACGTGAACGGCGCGCTGCACCGACGCTACCGGCTGCTTCAACCCGTACAGGCACGAGTTGACGGCCTTGAGCAGTTTCCCGCACAGGGCCGGGTCGGTGCCCAAGAGCGCGACGATCTCGCCCGGGTCGCAGTCGGGGCGACTCGCGGCGTTGACGATCTGGAGCGCGACCGCGGGCGGGGTGGGGAGCCGGTTGGTGTTCAGCAGGACCGCGAGCACGTCCGCGCGTGAGGAAAAGGACGAATCGGCACCGTGGGCGTTCGGCGGCGAGCGTAAAAGTGTGGCCGACACCAGAATCGTCCTTGTGCTGTGGCCCCGTGCGCCGGGCAGTTCGTATCGAACTGTGGGACGCGAACCGCCCGCGGTCAAGCCCCCGGGCGGGGGCCGGGGGCAACATTGCGCGGGGCCGGCGCATCGGGTATTGTGACCACGTCCGCACTCGAAAGGGTCCGCTATGCCGCCGTTTCGTACCAGTCGCGGTCGCCCGCTGCCGCTCGGCCCGTCGCTCACCCCGGACGGCGCGAACTTCGCGCTGCTGTGCCGGCACGGGCGGCGCGTCACCCTCGTCATCCTGCCCGAAGAGGGCGGCATCACCCCGCTCGCGGAGCTGCCGCTCGACGCCCGCATCAACCGCACCGGCGACCACTGGCACATTCGCGTTCACGACCTGCCCGAAGCGTTCTGCTACGGCTGGCGCGTGGACGGCCCGCACGGGCCGCGCACCCGGTTCGACCCGTCGCGCCTGCTCCTCGACCCGGCCGCGGTGATGATCTCGCACGGCGAGAAGTGGGCCGGCACCTGCGAGATCGACCCGCAGCGCACGTTCCGCCGCAGCCTGTACCGGCGCGGCACCCGCTACAACTGGGACGACGACGTTCCCCCGCTGACCGAGTACGAGGACTCGCTCATCTACGAGGTCCACGTCCGCGGGTTCACCTGCGACCCGTCCAGCGGCGTCGCGGACAAGGGCACGTTCCGCGGCCTCGTCGAGAAGATCCCGTACCTGAAGTGGCTCGGCGTGACCGCGGTGGAGCTGATGCCGGTGTTCGAATGGGACGAGTGCGACTGCCCGTTCTTCCACCCGGAAACGGGCGAGAAGATGACCAACTTCTGGGGCTACAACCCCATCGCGTTCGCCGCGCCGAAGGCCGCGTTCGCCGCCACCGCCAAGCAGCACGGCCAGACGCACGAGTTCCGCGACATGGTGAAGGCCCTGCACGCGGCCGGGATCGAGGTGATTCTGGACGTGGTGTTCAACCACACCGGCGAGGGCAACGACGACGGCCGCACGTTCAGCTTCCGCGGCCTCGACAACGAGCTGTACTACCTGATGGACGAGAGGGGCGCGTACCTGAACTACAGCGGGTGCGGCAACACGGTGAACTGCAACCACCCGGTCGTGCGCGACCTCATCATGACGTGCCTGCGGTACTGGGTCGGCGACATGCACGTGGACGGGTTCCGGTTCGACCTCGCCAGCATCTTGGGGCGCGACCGCAACGGCAACGTGATGATCGAGCCGCCGGTGATCGAGAGCATCACCGAGGACGGCGTGATGGCCGACACCAAGCTGATCGCCGAGCCGTGGGACGCGGCCGGGCTGTATCAGGTGGGGCGGTTCCCGTTCGGCCGCCGCTGGAGTGAGTGGAACGGCAAGTACCGCGACGACGTGCGCCGGTTCTGGAAGGGCGACACCGGCCTCGCGAGCGCGCTGGCCGACCGCGTGTGCGGCAGCGCCGACCTGTACCAGTGGAGCGGCCGGTTGCCGCGGCACTCCGTCAACTTCATCACCGCGCACGACGGGTTCACGCTGTACGACCTCGTGAGCTACAACCACAAGCACAACGAGGCCAACGGCGAGGAGAGCCGCGACGGGTCGAACGACAACCACAGTTGGAACTGCGGCGTCGAGGGGCCGACCGACGACCCGGAAGTGCTGGCCCTCCGGCACCGGCAGGCCCGCAACATGATGACGACCCTGATGCTCAGTCAGGGCGTGCCGATGCTGCTCGCCGGCGACGAGTTCCTGCGCACGCAGAAGGGCAACAACAACGCGTGGTGTCAGGACAACGGCATCTCGTGGATCGACTGGACGCTGGCGGAGACGAACAAAGACTTCCTGCGGTTCGTGCGCGAGCTGATCCACCTGCGAAAGCGGCACCCGGCGCTGCGGCGGCGGCGGTTCTTCACGGGCGAGTTCGTGCGCGCCGACGCGCCGCGCCCCACCGCGCCGATCCACGACACCGCCCCGCCGCCCGCGGACGCGGCCGAACTGTTCCCGCCCGCGGGCCCGGTGCGCCCCGGCGACGCCGGCCTGCCGCCCCCGGACGCGAGC
>VGZJ01000434.1 GCA_016872595.1 Planctomycetota bacterium | reverse complement strand
TCACCATGAAGGAACTGCCCGCCGGCGCGAAGGGCCAGCCGTACGGCGTGCAGCGGCTGCCGAATGGCAACACGGTGTTCGTCGCCGACGGCACGGTGTACGAGGTGACGCCCGACAAGAAGCTGGTGTGGTCGAAGTCCGGGCCGGCACTCGCGGGTCTGTTCGGGGTTCATATTACCGACGTGGCCGGGGACGCGACGAAGGGGGAGGTGCTGCGATGACGCTCCGACGAGCCTGGACCGCACTCGCGCTGTGCCTCGCTCCCGCCGTCGCGCGGGCCGCCGAACCCGCGGCACCGACGTTCGAGAAGGACGTGCAGCCGATCCTGAAGGCGAAGTGCGTTACCTGTCACAGCGGGGACGCGCCGAAGGCGAAGCTCGACCTCTCGACGCGCGCGAAGCTCATCGCCGGCGGCAAGACCGGACCGGCGGTCATGCCGGGATCGCTCAAGGACAGCCCACTGTGGCTGAACGTCTCGACCGACAAGATGCCCGCGACCGGCGCGAAGCTGACCGAGGCCGAGAAGGACGTGCTGCGCCGGTGGGTGCAGGCCGGTGCGCCGGGCGACGGCGTCGCCGCGATCAAGCCTTCGACGCCCGGCACCGCGCCGAGCGCCCCGGTGACGAAGCGTGGGGTGGCCGCGACTGCGAAGGCCGTTGACGACGCCATCGACTCGCGGCTCGCGAAGGAGAAAGTGAAGGCGGCGCCCGCTGCGGACGACGCCGAGTTCTTGCGCCGCGCGTACCTGGACCTCACCGGCGTGATCCCGACCGCGGACAAGGCCGCCGCGTTCCTCGACTCGAAGGAACCCGACAAGCGCGCGAAGCTGATCGACGCCCTGCTCGACTCGCCCGAGTTCGGTAAGTTCGCTGCCAGTCAGTGGGCGGCTCTCATCACCGTGGACGAGCCGGCACTGCGGGCCAAGTTCGAGCCGTGGCTGGCCGACCAGTTCAACAAGAACCGCGGCTGGGACGCGCTCGTCCGCGACCTCATCACTGCGACCGGGACCGGCCCGGAGACCACGTTCGTGCTGTCGAACGTGGACAACAAGAAGCCGGTGCCCGAGAGGATCGCGGGCGCAACCGCGAGATTGTTCCTGGGCACACAGCTCCAGTGCGCCGAGTGCCACAACCACCCGTTCACAGAGTGGAAGCAGACCGACTTCTGGGCGCTGGCCGCGTTCTTCAGCCGCACGCAGGTGTCGAACAAGCCGCTGGCGGGGCTGGGCGAGTCCGAGACGACCATCATCCGCGCGAACCCGCCGAAGGGGGTGAAGCTACCGCCGGACGCGTTCGCCGGGCCGGTCATCCCGATCGCCGCGACCGCCGGGGCCGCCGCCGGCTCGCCGGTGCGCGCGAAGTTCCTCCAGGGCGCGGCGCCAGAACTTGACCCGAAGGGGCCGTTCCGCCCGGCGCTCGCGGAGTGGGTGACCGCGGCCGACAACCCGTTCTTCGCGCAGGCGCACGTAAACCGCGTGTGGGCGCACTTCTTCGGCCCCGGGCTCGTCAACCCAGTAGACGACCTGTCGCCCGAGAACGCGCCGACACAGCCGGACGTGCTGCGAGTCCTGGCCGACGAGTTCCGCGCGAGCGGCTTCGACCGCAAGCACTTAATCCGTGCGATCACTCTGACGAAGGCGTACCAGCGGACGAGTAAGGGCGAGATCCTACCCACGCACCTTCACCTGTACGCGCGGGTACCGGTGAAGGTGATGCCGCCGGAGGCGCTGTACGACTCGCTCGTCCGCGCGACCGGCTTGAAGGAGATCACCCTGAACGCGTACCTGCCGACGGCCGGGCGCGGCGGGGTGACCGCGAAGGTGCCGCCGCGCGACGCGTTCGTGCGGTTCTTCTCCACGCGCGAACTGGACGCCGCCGGGACCGAGTACAGCCACGGCATCCCGCAGGCACTGGCGCTGCTGAACGTTCCGGCGCTGAACAAGCCGACGCCCGCGGTGCAGCAACTGGTGAAGGACAAGGTGCCGGCGGAACAGGCGGTCGAGCGGTTGTACCTCGCCGCGCTGGCCCGTCGCCCAACGCCCGACGAAGTGAAGGTGATGGCCGACTTCTTGGCGAAGCGGCCCGACCCCGCCGACGGCTACGCCGGCGTCCTCTGGATGTTGCTGAACAGCCCCGAGTTCGTGCTGACGCGGTAAACGCGAGCGATTGCCGAGCGACCCGAACGAGCCGCGACCGCAAGGGGGCGACCAACGTGAACCGCTCCCTTGCGGCCGCGGCTCGTTGCTGAGCGCTTACTCCAACACCGAACGCATCGACTGGTAGCCACAAGCGGAGCCGTCCTATGAACCTGTCCCGCCGCGAGCTGTTCCTCCTGTCCGGCGTCGGCGCGGTGGCCGCGTCCGGGTGGCTCGACACCCTCGCCGCCCGAGCGGCCGAGAAGCCGGTCGCGCCCAAGGCGAAAGCCAAGCAGTGCATCCTGCTGTGGATGGACGGCGGGCCGAGCCACCACGACACGTTCGACATGAAGCCGGACGCGCCCGACGACATCCGCGGCGAGTACAAGCCGATCCAGACCAGCGTGACCGGGCTCCAGATCACCGAGAAGTTCTCGCAACTGGCGAAGCTCATGCACCTCGCGGCGGTGGTCCGCGGAATGAGTACCGGAGAGGGCGAGCACGGCCGCGCCCGGCAGTACCTGCACACCGGGTACAAGACCGGGGCCGGCGGGCTGGCGTACCCGACGATGGGCTCGCTTGTCACAGCGGCGCGCCCGCCGGCCGCGACCGACGTGCCTAACTTCGTGGTCACCGGGATGCACCTGAACCCGGCGAACTGGTCGTATGTGTCCAGCCCCGGACACCTCGGACCGCGGCACACGCCGCTGATCGTGGCCGACCCCGCGGGCGGCATCCCGAACCTGAAACCCTCTGTCGCCGACGCCGAGTTCGCCGACCGCATGGCCGTGCTCGACAAGCTGGCCGGCGGGTTCCAGCGCGAGCGCCCGGCGGCCGCGACCGCCGCCCAGGGCACCGCGTACCAGCGCGCCGTCGAACTCATGCGCTCGCCCAAAGGCAAGGCGTTCGACCTTTCTCTCGAAACGGCCAAGACCCGCGAGGCCTACGGCGACCACGCGTTCGGCAAGGGGTGCCTGCTGGCCCGGCGGCTGGTCGAGGTCGGGGTGCCGTTCGTGGAGGTGTACCACTCCCCGACGGCGGGCGGGTGGGACAGCCACACCGGCGCCCGCGCCAAGGAGGTGAAGACGCTCGCGATGCCGCAACTCGACCAGGGCATGAGCGCCTTGCTCGCGGACCTGAAGGACCGTGGGCTGCTTGAAACCACGCTGGTGATCTGGATGGGTGAGTTCGGGCGCACCCCGAAGGTGAAGGCGGACGGGGGCCGCGACCACTACGCGAAGGCGTGGACGACGGTGTTCGCCGGCGGCGGAGTGAAGGCCGGGCAGGTCATCGGCAAGACGGACAAGACCGGGGCGACGGTCGAGGAGCGCCCGGTGTCGGCGGTCGACTTCATGGCGACCGTGTGCGGGCTCTTGGGCGTCGATACGGAGACAGAGTTCCACGTCGGCGAGCGCCCGGTTCGCGCGATCGACAAGGGCGCGAACCCGATCAAGGAGTTGGTGTAGCGCGTCGTTGGGAAGTTGCCCGAGAATGTGGCGTCCCCGCCCGCAGCGGTCATCGGTGGGAAGCCCGTAGTTGGTGGCGGCCTGAATAACCCGCGCCCACTCACGGCGGCTCGTGGTTCGCGGATTTCCCGGGCAGGAAGATCGAGAAGCCGTGAGGCGTCATGCACAGGGCGAAGTCGACCTTTCGCCAGAACGGCATCGACCGCCGGTTGACGGACGTCCACGGCACCGTCGTCCGCGAAATCCTGAGTTAAGGAGCCAGTATGAACCGCCGTTGCGTTGCCGTTCTGCTTATCATCGGCCTCCTCAGCTTCAGCCTTCGGGCGGACGACCCCAAGCCCGACAAGGACGGCTGGTACGACCTGTTCGACGGTAAGAGCCTCGACGACTGGAAAGGCGCCGAAGATCCGAAGGCCTTCAAGGTGGAAGACGGACTGATCGTGGCGGGTCCGTCGAAGCTGACCCACCTGTACTACGCCGGTCCGGTTCAGAAGGCGAACTTCAAGAACTTCGACCGATCTTTCCCAGATGAACGCCTCTGGAAACGCAAATCGGCCGTGCGGCCACAAAGTACCCCCGCGAAGGGTGGTCCGCAACGATTTTCGCACC
>VGZJ01000433.1 GCA_016872595.1 Planctomycetota bacterium | reverse complement strand
CGCGCCCCGCCTGCGAAGCCGACCGCGCCCGCTACGCGCGCCCGTAGCGCCCGTGTCAGTCGAGGTCGAAGACCGTGACCCAGCCGCGGCCGGCGTCGCCGCTGACCGCGGCCCGCAGCCCGTCCGGGCTGAAGGCCACCGCGCGCGGCTTCCCGGTGCCCCAGTCGAACGCGCGGCGCTCCTCGAACGTGTCGGCGTCGATCAACCGCACCAGCCGCCCGGTGGCGTAGGCCAGCGTGCGCCCGTCCGGTGCCCACGCCAGCCCGCGGCGGAACTCGCCCGGCTCCGCGGGCAGCACCCGCGCCGCCGACCCGTCGAGGGGCTGAACGTGGAGCGCGTGGTTCAGGAACCACGCCACCCGCGCGCCGTCGGGCGACAGTTCCCACGGGCCGATCCGCACGGATTCGAGGGCGAGGGTGCCGACCGCTTCGCCGGTCTCGGCGGTGTACCACGCGAACCCGCCCGGCCCGCCCCATTCCCCGCTCAGGCCGAAGAGCTGGTCGGTGCCCGGCCGGAACACGAAATCGACGCGGCCGGAGAGGAGCCAGCGCTCGGACGGGCGCTCCCAGCGCGCGGCGAGCGCGCCGCCGTCGCCGACCGTGTACCCGGCGACGGCGTACACGCTCCCGGTGTTGACGTAGCGCGAGCGCCGCACCACGAGGGTGCGGCCGTCGTCGGAGAGGGCGGGCGCGCCGTGCCCGGTGCGGTAATCGTAGGGGAGGCCGCGGCGCTGGTGCCCGGTGGCCGGGTCGTAGCTCCACAGCCCGCAGGAGCGGAACGAGACGAACAGCACGCCGGTGCCGCGCGCGAACCGCAGGGCCTCGCCACCGTGCCCGCCCGCGAGCACGCGCGCGCCCGGCTCGCCGGCGCTCACGTCCCAGATCGTGACCCCGTCGCCGGTGCCCCCGGCAACGACGAACCGCCCGCACGGCGACCACGCCAGCACGGAGTTGGATTTCGTCGGCCCCGGTAGCACGCGCACGCCCGGCCCTCCTTACATCAGTAGCCTACCACACGTTCGGCGCGCGGCTCGCGGTTGCCCCGCGCGGCGCGGTTCGGGTATGATGACCGTTCCGCCCCGCCCCCCACCGCACCAACGAGGCGCAATGCTGCGCATTCTCGGATCGAACAAGGTGTTCTGCGACGGGCTGACGCGGCGCGACCTGCTGCACGTCGGCGCGCTGGCCCCGTTCGGGCTGACGCTCGCGAGCGCCGCGCGCGCCGCCGAACAGCGCCCGGCCGCGCCCGCTACAAGCGGGTTCGGGTCCGCGAAGCGGTGCGTGCTCCTGTACCTGTGGGGTTCGCCCAGCCAGATCGACACGTGGGACCCGAAGCCGAGCGCGCCGCGCGAGATCCGCGGCGCGCTCGGTTCGATCCCGAGCGCGCTGCCGGGCGTGCGCGTGGGCGAGGTGTTCCCGCGGATCGCCAAGGCGCTCGACCGCGTGACCGTGCTGCGCAGCCTGACGCACCGCGACCCGATCCACGGCACCGCGTTCGCCTTCACCGCCGTACCGAACACGGACCTGCAACTGGAGGGGCAGGTTCGCGACCCGCGGCACTGGCCGTTCATCGGCTCGGTGGTCGATTACCTCGGCGCGCGGGCGAGCGCGAAAGCGCCGCCGGTGCCGCGGAACTACTGGTTGCCGTTTACGTTCGGCTCGAAGCGCGGGCCGTCGCGCCCCGGGCCGTTCGGCGGGTTCCTCGGCCCGGCCTACGACACCGTTTGGGCGCAGTTCGCGGCGCAGGGCACGCGCGAAATCTTGCGCGACTCCGGCGACCCCAAAACGCCGACGAAGACCGTCGCCGACCCCTACGCCGGCATTCGGCCGACAGACCGGTTCGAGTCGGTCGCGCCGGACGACACAATCACCCTCGACCGGCTCAACGGCCGCACCACGCTCCTCGACCAACTCGACTCCGCGCGGCGCTCGCTCGATTCGCGCGAGACGCCCTTCGACCGGCACCGGGCGCAGGCGCGTGCGGTACTCACGTCCGGCGCGCTGCGCACCGCCCTCGACGTTCAGAGCGAACCGGAGAAAGTACGGGCGCGCTACGGCATGACGCTGTTCGGCCAGAGCTGCCTCGCGGCGCGGCGGATGCTCGAAGCCGGCGGCAAGTTCGTAACCGTGTGCTGGGACGAGTACGGCCTCGTGAACACCGGCTGGGACACGCACGTCTACCAAACGCCGCGCCTGAAGGACGAACTGGGGCCGGGGCTGGATACGGCGTTCACCGCGCTGCTCGACGACCTCGACGCGCGCGGGCTGCTGGCCGACACCGCGATTGTGGTGATGAGCGAACACGGGCGCACGCCGCGGGTGCAGAACGTGGCCGGCGGCGGCCGCGACCACTGGGCGCGGGCGTACGGCGGGCTGTTCGCCGGGGCCGGGTTCGCGAAGGGCCGCGTGGTGGGCCGCACCGACCGCATCGGCGGCGACGTGGCGGAAGTGCCGTTCTCACCAAAGGACGTGGTCGCGACGCTGTTCCACGTGCTCGGCATCGACCCCGCGGCAGAAATCCACGACCGCCTCGGTCGCCCCTACGCCATCGGCGGAAGTGGCCGCGTGCGCAGCGAACTGCTGGCGTAAGGCGTCACGACGCGCGCCAGAAGTGCCACCAGCGCTTCGGCGGGTCGAGGGCGATGCGCCCGCGCGCGAAGTCGATCCGCAGAACGAGGGCGCGGAAGAAGTCGAGGCCCAACACGCCATCGGCTTGAACTCCGATGGGGTAGTCGTGGGCCGCAACCAACGGTTCCTTACGCACGCGCCCGAGCGCGGACACGGCCGGCACGCGCACCAGCGGGGCGCGGGCGATCCCGGTTGCTGTTCGCAATCGCGTCCACCCCACCGGCGCGACACATCGACGCCTAACCGCCGCAAGTACATCGCCGAGACGACGGTGAATTCCGAACCGGTGTCGAGCGTGAGGTTGAAGTCGTAGCTGTCGCGGGGGCCAACGACCGTAACTTGCACGCCCAACCGATGGGCGTCCAACGGGAAATATTCGGTCATGTCAGGCGGCTCCCGTTTCCGGTTCGTGTTCGTTCACGTCGCGGCCGTACAGGTCGCCGGTCCATTGCGATGCGAAGTGATGCACGTCCGGGATCTCCGGGTACTCGCCGACCTGCCGCAGGTACTCGGCGCGGTCGCGCGCGTGCAGGATGACGTGCCCGCCCGTCACCTCGTTTTGGCGGTTCTTCGTGGGCTTGGCGAGGAACACCCACTCGTTGGGGTATTGCGCCTTGATCTGGTCCATCGTCAGATACGGGCCGTACATGGGGCACCTCCGCAGGTTCGTTCAGTATCGCACGGGCCGCGGAGGTTCGCTACCACGCGGCGCTACGGGATTTGCACTTCGGCCGGTTGCAGGACGAACTCGTCCGCGCCTTCGGGCGGGGTCGCCAGCTTCAGTTCCTTCACCCGCCAACCGGGGTGCTGGATCGCGCCGGTGAACGGCGGCGCGCCGGTCACGTTGCCCACCACGCGCACCGCCGACGGGTCGAACCCCTTCTGCACGGTCGTCGTGTCGCCCTCCGTGCCCGGCAGCACCTGCTCGATGACCGCGTGCTGCTTCAGCGCGGCCTGCGCCTTCTTGTGAATCTCGCGCACCGCTTGGCCGATCTGCTGGTCGCTCGCGCCGGCGATGTCTTCGAGCAGAAAGTCCACGAGGCGCGCCTCGGCTTGCAGCAGCGCGAGCATCCGGAGGGGCGCGCCGCTCGGCTTCACCGGCTTGGGCGGTTCGACGGGCTTCAGTTCCGCGCCGGCTTGAATCGCGAGCAGTTTGGCCGCGAACGCCGGGTCTTGGTTCGCGCGCCCCGCCACCGACAGCCCCGCGAACGCCTTGCTCAGGCTCCCGGCCCGCGCGAACGCCAGCCCCAGCGCCATCAGGAACCCGAGCGGAACGCCGATCCCGATCCCGATCATGATTTCCATTACCGAAGCTCCTTGTGTGTTCTTCGCGAATCGCCGCTGTTATACGGATGGGCGGGCTGGGGGGACTGCGGCGCGGGTGCCGGTCGCGCCGCGAATCGCCTCACTGGAACGGCCATGCGGCGCTGGCAAAGCGTGAGGGTCATACTAAAACAACGATCCGCGAGAGGGCTAAAACCCAGGTGATTCGCGATACCTTCGCTCCAAGTCGGCCATGAGTATTGGCCGCTTCTTCTTGGATCGTGCCTTCTTCATGATCTTGCGTCGTTTCATGGCCTCT
>VGZJ01000432.1 GCA_016872595.1 Planctomycetota bacterium | reverse complement strand
CGCGAGCGAACGCTCGAGGGCCAACCCACTTCGCGGGAAGCCCGATTTTGGTCTAGACAATGGGGTCCACCATAGGGGCCGCGTACTACGTCACCACGCTGAAGGACAAGCGCAAGCTCCTGAACCCGGCCGTGGCCCGCGGCGCGGGCGCGAGCTGGGCCGCGCGCGGGGTCGAGCGCCGCCACCCGACGGTCGACGCCGCCGCCGCGCGCCGGGCCCGAGACGCCGACGCCCCGGAGTTCGTCGCGCTCGAGGCCGTCAACGCCCACCTGTACGAGAAGCTCACCCGCGACCACCTCACGCCCATCGTTCAGCAGCAGGTGTTCGAGGACGTGCCCAACCTGTTCTCCCCGTGGCCGGCGCGCAACGACCGGGGCAAGGAGCTCGAGAAGTCGTGGTCGCGCCACCTTAACGGCGCGCTCGACGTGTCGTTCGCGGACCTGCGCGCGGACGAGCGCGCGGGCGCGATCCCGTCGCTCGTGTTCACCCCGATGATGATCGAGGACGGGCGGCGGCTGATCGTCAGCAACTTGGACATGCGCAACGCCCTGACCAACGATGGGAACCTGCTGATCGAGGACCCGACCGCCGACCCGCAGGGGTCCGAGTGCCACTCGCGCGACGCGCTGGAGCTGTTCCGCCTGTTCCCGCGGGCCGCGGACCGGTTCAAGGTTTCCACGGCGGTGCGCATGAGCGCGTCATTTCCGTTCTTCAGCCCGGCGGTGTCGCTCCCCGTCACCCCGCGCCGGCGCGTCGTCGACGCGGGCTATTACGACAACTACGGCGTCAACCTCGCGTCCGCGTGGTTCATCAGCCGCGGCAACCGCAACTGGCTCATGAGCAACTCGTCGCGGGTGCTCCTCATTCAGATCCGCGACGGCGTGGACCAGCCACAACGGAAGCTGCGCCGCATCGACCGCGAGGGCTCGACCCGGCTGACCCGCGCCCTCGAAGAGATCTCGTCGCCCGTCGAGGGGCTGTACAACGCCCGCGTCGGTTCGTCGTCGTTCCGCAACGACGGGCAGTTGGAAATCCTGACGCAGTTCCTCGGCAAAATTGAGGCGGAACTGGGCGATCAGCCGCGCGCCGCCCCGACCGACCGGCTGTTCCAAGTGGTGAACTTCGAGTTCCACGAGCGCGCGGCGCTGTCGTGGTACTTGTCCGACACGGAGCGGCGAAAAGTGTCCGAAGCGATGAACAAGCGAGTGCCGGAGTTCGACATCGACTACCGGCAGCGGATACAATTCATTCGGAAGTGGTGGGCCAGCGAGTACCAATTCTCGGCCCCGTAGCGCAAGCCCGGTGGGCGCGCGCGTTCGGACGGTGAACGAACCCCGTGTGGAGCCTCGTCATGTGCCGCTTCGGTCGGTCGGTCGCGATTGCCGCCCTGTTCCTGTGCCCGGTGTCGGCCGCGGCCGCGGAGTCCAAGTTGGGCGCGGTCGTGGGGCAGACCAAGGACGGGGCCCAAGTGTCCACCGTGGCGAGCGGCGGCGTGGCCGGGCTGATGGGGTTCAAGCGCGGCGACTTCGTGAAGCAGTACCAGTTCGACGGAAAGGCGCGCCCCGTTACCGCCCCGAAGGACATGGACGAGTTCCTGACGGGCAAGCCGGGCAAGTACAAGATTGTGGTGCGGCGCGACGGCCGGGACGTGACCATCGAGGGTGAGATCGTCGCAAAACCGGACCTCAAGGACCCGAAGAAGGAGCGCCTGATCTTCGTTCCGGCCAAGTAGCCCCGACCGCAACCCCCGACCCGCGGGCCGCCGAAAGCGCGGCCCGCGGGCGTTTGCGCACCCAGCTCACCTTCCGGCCCGCGGCCGGCGCGCCTACAATTACCGGACTGGTGTACACTCACCGCACCCCGGAGGCGCGCCGATGGCCGCGAAGTTCCAACTCACCGCCGATTACGCGCCCGCCGGCGATCAGCCCAAGGCCATTGAGCAACTCATGGCCGGCTTCGACGGCGGCAAGAACCTGCAGGTGCTCCTCGGCGCGACCGGCACCGGCAAAACCTTCACCGCGTCGAACATCATCGCGCGCGTCAACAAGCCCACGCTCGTACTCGCCCACAACAAGACCCTTGCGGCCCAGCTCTACAAGGAGTTCAAGGGGTTCTTCAAGAACAACGCGGTTCACTACTTCGTCAGCTACTACGACTACTACCAGCCCGAAGCGTACATCCCGCAGCGCGACATCTACATCGAGAAAGACTCCTCGATCAACGAGAACATCGACCGCTTGCGGCTCGCGGCCACGAGCGCGCTGGTCTCGCGCGAGGACGTGGTCATCGTCGCCTCGGTGTCGTGCATCTACGGCCTCGGCTCGCCGTCCGACTACAAGCGCATGATGGTCTACGTCCAGAAGGGCGAGACCCTTGACCGCGACAACCTGCTCCTGCGCCTGATCGACATCCAGTACAAGCGCAACGATATCGCGTTCGAGCGCGGCACCGTGCGCGTGCGCGGCGACACCATCGACGTGTGGCCGGCCAGCGAGGAGTTCGCGTACCGCGTCGAGCTGTTCGGCGACGAGGTGGACGGCCTGTCCGTCATTCACCCGCTGACCGGCGAGACCATCAACCCGCTGAACGACCTCTACATCTACCCCGCGAAGCACTTCGTCACGCCCGAGGAGCGCGTCCACGCGGCCATTAAGGGCATCGAGGGCGAACTGGCCGCGCGGCTGGAGCAGTTCAAGACCGAGGGGAAGATTCTGGAACTGGAGCGCCTCAAGGCCCGGTGCCGGTACGACCTCGACATGCTGCGCGAGGTGGGCTACTGCTCCGGCATCGAGAACTACGCGCGGTGGTTCAGCGGGCGCGCCCCCGGCGAGCCGCCGTACACCCTGCTCGACTTCTTCCCCGAAGACTTCCTCCTCGTGGTGGACGAGTCGCACGTCACGCTCCCGCAGGTCCGCGGGATGTACTTCGGCGACCGCTCGCGCAAGGAAACGCTGGTCGAACACGGGTTCCGGTTGCCCAGCGCGCTCGACAACCGCCCGCTCAAGTTCGACGAGTTCGAGAAGCGCCTGACGCGGTGCCTGTGCCTCTCGGCCACGCCCGGCCCGTACGAACTCGATAAGACCGGCGGCACGGTGGTCGAACAGGTGATCCGCCCGACCGGGTTGGTCGACCCGGTCATCCACATCAAGCCCGCGAAGGGGCAGGTCAAAGACCTCGAAGCCGAGGTGCGGGCGAAGGCCGCGAAGGGCGAGCGCGTGCTCGTCACGGTGCTGACGAAGCGCATGGCCGAAGACCTGACGACGTACTTCCGCGACGCCGGCCTGCGGTGCAAGTGGCTGCACTCCGAACTGGACGCGCTGGAGCGCATCAAGGTGCTGCGCGAGCTGCGCGAGGGCGCGTTCGACGTGCTCGTGGGCGTGAACCTGTTGCGTGAGGGCTTGGACCTGCCCGAAGTGTCGCTCGTCGCGATCCTCGACGCCGACAAGGAGGGCTTCCTGCGGAGCGAGAAGTCACTCATCCAGACGATGGGCCGGGCCGCGCGCAACGTGAACGCCGAGGTGATCCTGTACGCGGACGTGATGACCGACTCGATGAACGGCGCGATCGGCGAAACCAACCGGCGGCGCGACATCCAGCTCGCGTACAACGCGGAACACGGCATCACCCCGCGCACCGTGCAAACGGCGATCAAGAACGAGATCGAGTCGATCATTCAGGCGCACGAGGACGCGCAGGCCGCGGCGACCGGCGCGGGCGCGGCGGCGAAGGACTACGTCACGCTGGAGTACGTGCAGACGCTGTACGACGAGATGCTGGAGGCCGCGAAGGTGCTCGACTTCGAGCGCGCGCAAGCGCTGCGCGACCAGATCGTGGCGCTGGAAGCGGAACTGAAGAAGAAGTACGGCGACGGCGCGCCGCCGAGCGTGCTGGGCGGCAAAACCGTGCCCGTGAGCCAACCCGCCGCGGCCAAGAAGAAGGGCAAGTGGAAGAAGGGGTGAGCGACGGGGGAGTGCGGGTACGGTGTGGGGTATCGCTTGGGGCGCGGTTGGGGTGGTTGGGGTTACGGTTGAGCGCGCTTGGGGTGGCGCTCGCAAAGCCTCGCTGACCCCAAGCTATCGAATAGACTCGTTGCGCAATAGGTGTTGGTTCAGTCGCACTTCGGCCAGACGATCCTGTGTGGTCGTTACCCGTACATCCGGTTGTGGAGTCCGGCGACGTTCTTCATCATCACCGTGTGACGACGGGGCG
>VGZJ01000431.1 GCA_016872595.1 Planctomycetota bacterium | reverse complement strand
ACCGTTCGACCGTGGTCGGGACCTCATCCGGGTGCGAAAATCGTTGCGGACCACCCTTCGCGGGGGTACTTTGTGGCCGCACGGCCGATTTGCGTTTCCAGAGGCGTTCATCTGGGAAAGATCGGGTAAAGACGCTCAGGAGGCTGCGGCAAACAAGGCGCGCGGCCGGGGTCAGGCGCAGCGCCCGGTTCGGCCACGCACCCAACTTCCGCGAGCGGGTTGCTTACTCCTTCCCGCGTCCGGAACCCCTATCGCGTTGGACGGAAATACATGTTAGTGAATTTTACCGTGAACGACGGGCCGACGATCCCTTTCCAACTCTCCTTCTGAGCGGGAGTGAATTGCGTCTGAAATTTGGTCGCGGCTTGCATGCGCATCTTTGATAGCTCCGCGTCGTACGTCCACTCGTTGCCGCCCGGCGTCTTGTTGAATTTCTTTGTGAACTCCTGCTCGCGGTTCTGAAGGTCGGTGAGAGCCGCCTCCAGCGATTTGGTTTGGGCCGCGTTGAACTCCAGTTTCTTCGTGACCTGTGGGTCCGAAAAGACGCGAATCCCGTCGACTAGAAACACCCGCTGTCTGAAGATTTGCTCCAGGCGCACTCGCTGTTTTGGTTCGAGCGATTCGAGCACTTTTCCGCCGGCTACGGATTGTTTCGCGGCGATCTGCTGTTCGCCGTTCGCGTCGGCGACTTCCTTCTGAACGAGTGCGTTGAACTCCTTGAATTGATCGGCTGTCAGTTTGATTTCTTTTTGGACCGACGGTTCGCGAAGCAACCCGATGACGTCGCGGGGCCAGTCTTTGCTAAACGTCTGTGCCACCCCCAGGCTGGGCGTGAAGACGACAACGACGAGGACACAAGCCCGGGTGTAAGAGTGGTTCATGACCTGCCCTTTCGATTGGAACTTTGCGAAGCACGCTCTTGTCCGTCTTGTGTGAGCCACCGGTCGAGCACATCGAGTGGGAGGTCGGCTCGCTCCCTGCTCGGTGGCCCACTAGGACAGGGGGTTCGTCCCTCGTACCGGCTACCACCGGTAGAACTCGTATTTGGCTTCACCGAAGCATCATCCCCAAACGTTGCAGGAATTGCAAGCTATCACGGGTGGCTTGTCCGTCTAACAAGGGGCGCGACGCTTCTCCATTCGGCCGCCACCGGCCTTCACCAAACGCTGGGATTTTCTGCAATTCGGAGCGGATATGGCCGCTTCCCTTTAGCGCGCTGTGCGGACATGCTGGGATTTCAAGGCATTGAGCCGTCCGGAGAAAACGATGGGGGTGACGGGGGAGGGGGCTGCAGGGGTGAGCGAACCTGCCCGCCGTGTGCTTGCAACTGGCATCGCGCTCTTGTCGCGGGTACAGTCGCGGCATGAAAACCTCACTCCTCTCCCTCGTCGCGGCCGGGTTGATGGCCGCGGGCGCGCGCGGCGCGAGCACGCCGAACGTCGTCGTCATCTTCGTCGACGACATGGGCTACGGCGACATCGTCGGGTTCACCGGCGTGCCGGACGCGCCCGGCCAGCCGCGCCCGAAGCCGGTCGAACGCGGGTACACCACGCCGCACCTCGACACGCTCATCAAGCAGGGCGTGCGGCTCACGGACTTCCACAGCTCGCAGCCGGTGTGCAGCGCCAGCCGCGCGTCGTTACTTACCGGGTGCTACGCCAACCGCATCGGCATCCACGGCGCGCTCGGGCCGGGCGCGCGACACGGCATCCACGCGAACGAGGTCACGCTCGCGGAGGTGTGCAAGAGCAAGGGCTACGCGACCGGCATGGTCGGCAAGTGGCACCTCGGCCACCACCCGCAGTTCCTCCCCACGCGCCACGGCTTCGACTCGTACTTCGGCCTGCCGTACTCGAACGACATGTGGCCGCACCACCCCGAAGCCAAGAAGGGCAGCTACCCGAAGCTGCCGCTGTTCGAGAACGAGAAGGTGATTGATGACGACGTGACGCCGGAGGACCAGCCGAAACTCACGACTCAGTACACCGAGCGCGCGGTGAAGTTCGTCGCGGACAACAAGGCCAAGCCGTTCTTCCTGTATGTCGCGCACTCGATGCCGCACGTCCCGCTGTTCGTCTCGGACAAGTTCAAGGGCAAGAGCAAGGCCGGCACCTACGGCGACGTGATGCAGGAGATCGACTGGTCGGTGGGCGAGATCATGAAGGCGCTCGACGACCACAAACTCGCCGACAACACGCTGGTGATCTTCACGAGCGACAACGGCCCGTGGCTCAGCTACGGCAACCACGGCGGCAGCGCCGGCAAGCTGCGCGAGGGCAAAGGAACCAGTTGGGAGGGCGGCGTGCGCGTGCCGTTCATCGCCCGCTGGCCGGGGAAGATCGAGGCCGACAGCCTGTGTAACATCCCGGCCATGACCATCGACATCCTGCCCACGGTCGCGAAGCTCATCGGCGCGGACTTGCCCAAGCACAAGATCGACGGCAAGGACATCTTCCCGCTACTGCAATGCGCCACCGACGCGGACATGGTTCACGACGCGTACTTCCACTACTACGGCACGAACGAGCTACAAGCGGTGCGCACGCGCACGTGGAAACTGATCCTGCCGCACACCTACCGCACGATGGACGGCCAAGCCCCCGGCAAGGACGGCACGCCGGGCAAGTACAAGCAGGTGAAGATCGACAGCGTCGAGCTGTACCGCGTCAGCTCCGACCCCGGCGAGACGAAGAACGTCGCCGACACGAACCCCAAGGTCGTGCTGGAACTGCTGGAGCTTGCGGAGAAGGCACGCGAAGACCTCGGCGACTCGCTCAAGAAGAAAGTGGGAACGGGCGTGCGCGAGGCGGGGCGCTTGGAGGAGAAGAAACCTACCCCCCCGGCCCCCCTCCCTTCAGGGAGGGGGGAGGAAGAGGCTCCTTCGCGCGCCGCAGGCGTTGACCGCGCGCCCAACTCTTTCTCCCCCCTCCCTTCAGGGAGGGGGGCCGGGGGGGTAGGTTCCGTGCGCGCCGACGACAAGCCCTTCCACACCGCCGAACTCGTCTTCCCCCTGCACAAGCAGCACAACCACGCGCCGGGCATCGTGCAGTGCCCCAACGGGGACCTGCTCGTGTCGTGGTATCGCGGCAGCGGCGAACGCACCGCCGACGATGTGGCGATCTACGGCGCGCGCAAGAAGGCCGGCGCGGAGAAGTGGGGCGAAGCGTTCCTCATGGCCGACACGCCGGGGTTCCCCGACTGCAACACCACCATGTGGATCGACAAGGACGAGAAGCTGTGGCTGTTCTGGCCGGTGATCCTCGCCAACTCGTGGGAGTCGTGTCTGACGCACTACACCTACTCCGTCGATTACCAGAAGGACGGCGCGCCGGTGTGGAAGTGGCAGGGCAACATTCCCTTGAAGCCGAAGGACTTCGAGGCCGTGATGCTCCGCGAGTTCGGGGCGTGGAAGAAGCAGGTGAGCGACATCGCCAAGATGCCGGTAACGCTGAGCGACGAGGCGATCAAGAAGCGCGTCAGCGACAAGCTGCTCTCGCGTCTGGGCTGGCAGCCGCGGTGCAAGCCGACCGTGCTCGCCAACGGCCGCGTTCTACTTCCCTTGTATTCGGACACGTACAGTGCCGGCCTGATGGCGATCAGCGACGACGGCGGCAAGACGTGGACTGCGTCGGCCCCGCTCGCCGGGTTCGGCAGCATCCAACCCGCCGTGCTGGAGCGCAAGGACGGCACGCTGGTCGCCTACATGCGCGAGAACGGCCTGTTCAAGAAGGTCCGCGTCGCGGAGTCGAAGGACAAGGGCGAGACGTGGGGCACGGTGTATTCGAGCGACCTGCCCAACCCCGGCAGCGGGCTGGACGCGGTGCGGCTCGCCGGCGGGAACTGGCTCATCGTCTACAACGACACCACCAGCGGCCGGGCGCGCCTCGCGGTGTCGCTTTCGGACGACGAGGGCAAGACGTGGAAGTGGACGCGGTACTTGGAGAAGCAGACGAGCGGATCGTACCACTACCCGGCCGTCATTCAGGCGAAGGACGGTGCGGTCCACTGCGTGTACAGCTACTTTGTGGGCGAGGGCAAGAGCATGAAGCACGCCCGGTTCAACGAGGCGTGGGTAAAAGAGGGCGACGCGAAGTAGCGCCGACTAGAGTTCACCCAGTGTTGGTTGTGAGTTTGGGGTGCGGGTGCAGGAGCTTGCGGAGCATGGTGGCGATCCAATCGAACAGGTAGGTGACGGCTTTCTTGAGCCGCCACGGGTGGTTCATGAGC
>VGZJ01000430.1 GCA_016872595.1 Planctomycetota bacterium | reverse complement strand
TCGATGGCTTGAACCACACGTTCCCGTAGCGCTTGTTGCGCCGCGGGGCTCAGCGTACGGGCATCGGGAAGTTCCATTGACGCACATTACCAATATCTGTTAGCTATATCTAGCTCTGGTTAATAACCCCGCCCACACTCCGCCGTTGTAGAGCCCATCGAACTGAGCGCGGAACTCGAGGTTGGTGTCATCGACCCCAGCGTGCAGCCGCGCTTGCCGAAACACGCGCCGCGCCGCCGCGTACCCGGCCACGGATTCTGGGTGTTTCTTCAAATGGCGCAGCGCACTGGCCCGGTTCATCAGGCACCCCGCGAACTCGGCGGGCGGGGCGTGTTGCTCCAACAGGGGGAGCGCGCGGTCGTACCCGGCCACCGCCTCCGCGTGCTTCCCCTGCTCATCCAGCGCGATGGCCCGGTTCATCAGGCAGTTTGCGAAGCTGGCGGGCGGGGCGTGTTGCTCCAACAGGGGGAGCGCGCGGTCGTACCCGGCCACCGCCTCCGCGTGCTTCCCCTGCTGTCGCAGCGCGGCGGCCCGGTTCATCAGGCCGGTTGCGAAGTCGGCGGGCGGGGCGTGTTGCTCCAACAGGGGTAACGCGCGGTCGTACCCGGCCACCGCCTCCGCGTGCTTCCCCTGCTGTCGCAGCGCGATGGCCCGGTTCATCAGGCACCGCGCGAAGTCGGCGGGCGGGGCGTGTTGCTCCAACAGGGGGAGCGCGCGGTCGTACCCGGCCACCGCCTCCGCGTGCTTCCCCTGCTGTCGCAGCGCGTTGGCCCGGTTCATCAGGCACCCCGCGAACTCGGCGGGCGGGGCGTGCTTCTCCAAGGTTGGCAGAATGGCGTCGAATAGACCTTCCCCCAATCGAGTTGAGCCGATTTGACAGAGTGCTATCGCGTGCGACTGCAACAGCCCCGCGAACCCCAAGGCCCTCGCGCCATCTTGGGTTGCAACTTCGCGCATCCGGTGCGCCAGTCGCGTGACGCTTTCGGGCGTGGCCGCACGCGCCAGTTCTGGCGAGTCGGCCAGTTGGAACGCGATCTGTTCATCGAGCGTGCCGTTGTAGGCTTCCCACCACGCAGCGAAGAGCAGCACGCTGGGATCGTTCGTGCGCTGGAGCAATACGTTGAGAGGCGGCATCTCAGAGTTCATCGCGCTTAGCCCTCCTTTCCGGCCGATGCGCCGGGGTACGCGGCGTGGGGCAGCGGGGCGCAGGCGGCGGAGCGGGTCGCGGGGCGGATGCTGCCGTCCGGGGTGGCGGGGTCGCGGGCCTCGAGCGGCACCTCGATCTTGAACTGGCGGGCGTCGCCGCTGCCGGTGAAGGTCGCCAGTAGGATCACCTCGGACTTGCGCGGGACCGGGCGCATCTCGACGTCGGCCCCGCCGCTGTGGTGGCGGCGCAGCGTCAGCTCGAACGGCTTGTGCGGGTCGCCGTAGGCGATGGTGGCGATCTGCTGGCACGCTTCGGGCGGCAGGTTCAGCACCCACTCCCACGGCCCATCGTACTCCGGCTCCTTCGGCGCGCCGTGCCCCAGCCGCTGCGGCTCCAACTTGCGCACACCGGCCGTGACGTCGGCGTGCGTGGGGTCCACGTACCCCCCCTTCACGAACACCTGCATTTCGGCCGTGCCGAGTTCGATCGCGACCATCTTGGCGTACTCGCGCCCGGCCGCAGCCAGCTCGTCGAGCCACCAGTCGGGCATGAGGTCGTGAACGAGCAGCGCGAGGTTCGCGTGCAGCCGGTGATCGACCAACAGGGTCGCGAGGTCGGTGTCGGAGAACTCGTCCGGCGGCCGGTGCGCGAGCGCCTGTAGCGATTCGAGTTCCGCGGCGGTCAGCGGGTCGCGCGGCGACGGCGGGCGCGGCGGCTCCGTACCGGCGGCTCTATACACCTGCGCGACGTACTCGAAGTGCGCGGCGCGGGCCCGCGGGTGGCTCAAAAGGGTCCGCATCCATTCGACCGCTGGCGTGCGATCCCCCGGGCGCACCGCCAGCCGTGCGCCCCGTGCCACGCACTTGCACAGGTAGTCCAGCGCGATAATTACATCGGTGGGGACGGATGGTACCGGGGTTTGCATCGTGTTAGCCATGGTCGTTCTCCGGGCGAGCGTTAGGGTTGGGAGTTTGCGTCTATGGGATGGCGAGGGTACTTAGGGCGCGGCGGAACCGGGCGTAGAACCGTTGGTACGGCAGGGCGAAGTAGCGAGCGATTTCCGTCAGCTTCATGCTCTCGAAGAAGTTGAGCCGCACCCACAACTTTTCTTCTGCCGGTAGGGTGTCGAGTCGCTCCATCAGGCCGGTCAGGGCCGCGACGCGGTCGGGGTGTCCCACCGTATCGGTATCGGGCCGGTCGGCCGGCTCGAACGCCCCGAACGCTTCCAGCCGACGACACTTCCGCCACTCGCCGACCAGCCATTGGGTCGCGCAGAGGAACACGAGGCGGTAAATGTGGGCGTCGTCGTTCAGAACCGCCCAGTCTTGCTGTAACACCTTCACTGCCGCTTCGTGTACTGCATCGTGTGCGAGTTCAGATGCGCTGGCGTGAGCGACCCCGCGGTTGCACAGGTAGCCACGGACCGCGCACATAATGGCGCTGCCTTTGGTGGCCGCGTCCACAAGGCACCTGTGTACTTGTTCTTCCGTAGCCATGTTTGGGCCTCGCTCGCGACCGTCGCCGCGCGTGAATAACGCGGAGTGCGAAATATTTTCTGAGAATGTCCGGAAAATGTCGTCAACGTCATTGAGTGCTCCGTTGAGTCGACCTACAGTTCCCGCCTATTCGCCACCTTATCGCATCCGGCAGCGGTTCGCGCGGGTTTCTTCTCCCCCAGACCGCCGCGCCCATCTAGTTACCATGCACGCTCTTGCGGCGGGACAGTTGGATTCGGACAATGACCCTTGTGCGCTCCGCGACCGAGGGCCGTTCCGCATGTCGATCCCCGCGTCCCACCGGCCGGCCCGCGAGTGGCTGTGGCTCCTCGTCGCGCTCGGCGTCGTGGCGGCGCTGGCCGCGCCGTTCTGGGAGGTGTTGACCGGGGCGAAGGCCCGCGAGGACTGGGCCAAGTGGAACACCGACCGCGTGCAGCGGTTGTTCATCGGCCCGGAACAGGTGCTGTGCTATCTTTGTGCGGTGTGGGCCGCGCTCATCCTTCAGAGTCGGTTCCGCGAGGTGCTGCGCCAGCGCCGCGCGTTCGGCATGGGGCTGCTCCCGACCGACGAGGGCGCGCGCATTCTCCCGGAAGACGCGCGCCCGCTCGCCCGCAAGGTCGAGCAACTGACCTCCGGCCGGCCGTTCGTACTGGCGAACATGATTCGGTTGGGGTTGGGCAAGTTCGCGATCAGCAAGTCGGCCCCGGACGTGGCCGAGGTGGTCCGCAATCAGGCCGACGTGGAGGCGTCGCGGTTCGTCACCGGCATGGCGACCGTGAACTATCTGGCGTGGGCGATCCCGGCCATTGGGTTCGTGGGCACCGTGCGCGGGCTGGGCGGCGCGTTCGGCGCGAACGCCCCGCAGATCGAGGTCTTCACCGAACAGGCGAAGGACCAACTGAAAATCGCCTTCGACTGCACGCTGGTCGCGCTGCTGCTGAGCCTCGCGGTGATGTACGTGATCCACGCGGTCCAGCGCGCCGAAGAAACGCTCGTCACGGACGCGCAGCAGTACTGTCAAGAACACCTTCTGCTGAGGCTGTACGACCCCTCCAAGGACGGTGCGGCGAACTGAACTTGGCTCCGAGACGAACACCGCGAGTACGATATCCGATGTTATGGTCCCGTAAACCCGCTCCCACGCCGGACCGCGCGCGCGCGGTCGGGATCGACCTGACCGCGAGCCGGGCGCGCGCCGAGGCCGTGGGCGGCAAGCCCCGGCCGGTCGCGCTCGACGGACCCGACGCCGAACTGCTCCTGTACATCTCCGGCGAGCGCCGCACCGCCGAGGTGGGGCGCGCGGGGCTGGCCCTGTGCCGCCGGCTCCCCCACCTCGTGTGCTCGAACTTCCTCCCGGCGCTGGCGCAGGCCCGCGAGTGGCGCGCCGGGCGGCACACCCTCGTCGCGGAGGCCGCGCTGGGCCTCGCGTTCGACAAGATGCGCGGCCCGGTCGCGGCCGAGTCGGACGCGGTCGCGCTGGCCGCGCCCGTGTACCTCGGCCCGGCGCAGGTCACACGCCTGTGCGCCGCCGCGGCGCGCGCGAAGCTCCCGCTCAAGGGCACCGCGGTGGGCGCGCTGGCGCTGGCCGCGGAGCGCGCCCCG
>VGZJ01000429.1 GCA_016872595.1 Planctomycetota bacterium | reverse complement strand
ACCTTGTCGAACTCGTCGGCCGAGAGCCCCGTGAACATGCGGAACAACAACGGCTTCCGACGCAATTTCTCGTAATTCGTCATAACCCTATGAATAGGCCATCGATCGCTATTGCGCAACGAGTCTATTGACGGGGCCATTCACGAAACATTAACATCTCTCTGTCGGGACTCGCAGCCCGACAGTTCGTTTTTTCATTTCTCCATTCGGAGTCCGTTAATGTTCTTTCCCCGGCCGCGCGCGCGCGGTTTCACGCTCATTGAGTTGCTGGTGGTCATCGCGATCATCGCGATCCTGATCGGGCTGCTGCTGCCCGCGGTCCAGAAGGTGCGCGAGGCCGCGGCCCGTATGAGCAGCCAGAACAACATGAAGCAGATCACCATCGCGGTCCACTCGGCGGCCGACAGCCGCGGCAACATCCTGCCGAACGCGTGGGACCAGTGGTGGAACCATCAGGGCGACCCCGGCGCGGACTCGCGCGCGTGGCAGAACGGCGGCAACAACACCCCGTGGCGCACGCTGACCGGGGACGTCACCTTGTACTACCACCTGATGCCGTTCGTGGAACAGGACGCGCTGTACCGCCCCGGCAACGGGCTGCAACTGTTCACGAACGCCGGCGGCACGAACGTGTGGACCGCTCAGGTAAAGACCTTCAAGGCCCCGCACGACCCCAGCCCGCGCGACTTCTTCGCGCTTCAGTACAGTTGGCTCGTGTCGAACGCTTCGACCAACTGGTCGGCGACCAGCTACGCCTACAACTATCAGGTATTCGCGCGGCGCGGGGCGTCGCCGAACGACAGCCGGTACTGGTACACGGGCTACGGGGTCAGCACGATCCCCGACGGCAGTTCCACCACGATCTTCTTCGCCGAGAAGATGATGGTTTGCGACCGGCAGGCCCGCGCGAACCTGTTGTTCCACGGCGGGTGGACCCCGGCCCGCGCTCCGATGTTCAACGGCTACTCCGTGGGCACCAAGTTCCAAGTGGGTGCGAACCCGACGAACTGCAACATGGACCTCGCGCACGGGTTCACCGCGGCCGGCACCAACGTCGCCCTCGGCGACGGGTCCGTGCGCACGATCAGCTCCGGTATCGACACGACCACGTGGGCGCGCCTCGCGGACCCGGCCGACGGGCAGGTCGTGAGCAACTACTAACGGCCGCCCCACCCCCGGAGCCTCCCATGTCTACGTTCTTCGCGCGCGCCCGCTTGCGGGGCGCGTGCGCCCTCGTGTTCGTTCTGCTCGGCGCGGCCGGGTGCGGCGGCGGGCCGTACGCCGGCATCAACCGCGGCGGCAAACTGACCGGCAAAGTGACCATCGACGGCAAGCCCGTGTCCGCGGGTGAGGTGATCGTGTACGGGGCCGACGGCAAGCACTCCGCCTCCGGGCGGCTACGCACCGACGGCACCTATGTGGTCATCGAGCCGCCGCTCGGCGACTGCAAGGTCGCGGTGGTCACGTCCACCTTCAAGGACGTGCCGCCGCCGAGCGCGAAGAAGGGCCCGATGGACTACACCGACCCGGAAACCGGGCAGTGGCCGATCTACGTGCGCACCCCGGAGCGGTACGAGAAGCCCGAATCGTCTGGCCTCACGGTGAAGGTGACGAGTGGCGAGCAGTCGCACGACGTCCCGCTGACGACGAACCCCTGAGCGCGGCCGCGCGCCCGGCTACAATCCCTCCGTCACCGCACGGAGGGACCGAGCGTGCCCGCGTACCCCGCCGCCGTCGAATCGCTGTTGGCGACCCCGCACCCGGTCGCGCTGGGGCCGGGCGCGCCGCCGGCCCACATGCGCGCACAGATCGCCGCCGCGTGCGCGGCGCTCCCGCCACCGTGCGCCGCGGGGTTGTGGCTGCGCTTCGACTTCCTACACGAAGCACACGAAATCTCCCAACAGGACGAAGGCGCGCCGGACCGCGACTTCTGGCACGCGGTCATGCACCGGCGCGAGCCGGACGCGGTGAACAGCAAGTATTGGTGGCGGCGCGTCGGGGCGCACCCGGTGCTGGAGCAGTTGCGCGAGCGCGCCCCGGAAGTCGGCTACACCTTCACCACCCCCGCGGCGTTCGTGGACTACTGCGAGAAGGCCCGCGACACCGGCACCCCGGCCGAAGACACCGCGACGCGCGTCCAGCACCTCGAATGGGAACTGATGTTCGCGTGGGGCCTCGCGCGCTAAGTGTCGCGAACCCGCCGGCCGCCCGCGCCCTCTCTCCGGTCGTAGAATCACGAACACGTCATTCCCACCGGAGGCCGCCCGTGCCGAAGCTGAACCAGATCAACGCCATCGTGTCCGCGCGCAAGAACGAGGCCGAGAAGCACGTCACCGAGTTGTACAAGATCATCCGGAAGGACGCGCTGTTCGTCGGGCGCGAGCGCACGTACCGCCCGCTCGACGAGGTTAACGGCCAGAAGTTGCCGCCCGAGTCGCAGCGCGCGCAGCACCGCGCCGACGACCTGATTCGTCAGGCCCGCGACAAGTGGACCGAACTCTGGAACCTCGTGCTGACGCAGGACACCGGGAACCAGTCGGCCCGCGCCGACATCGTCGTGGACGGCAAGACCGTGCTGGCCAACGTGCCGGTCACGTCGCTGCTGTTCCTCGACAAGCAGGTGAACGACCTCGAAACGTTCGTGTCGAAGCTGCCGACGCCGGACCCGGCGGAAGAGTGGACGCACGACCCGAACAGCGGGCTGCTGCGCAGCCGGGCGACGGAGTCGGTGCGCACGTCGAAGGAGCCGACGGTGATCGTGAAGTACCCGGCGACGACCGAGCACCCGGCGCAGACCGAACTGTTCACGAAGGACGTGCCGGTCGGGACGTGGACCCAGATCGTGTACAGCGGCTGCCTCCCGGCCGACCGCAAGAACGCGATTCTGGCGCGCGTCCGCAAGCTCCAAGACGCGATCAAGGTCGCGAAGGAGCAGGCGAACCTGCTGGAGGTCGAGCGCCAAAAGGCCGGCGAACCGCTGCTGGCGTTCGTCTTCGGCGAGTAGCGCTGAAGAAGAGAACAGAAGGCAGAAGAGTTTCGACAGGATCACAGGATGAGCAGCGATCAAGAAGAGAAGTCGACTCTTCTCTTGATCCTGTGTCATCCTGTGATCCTGTCGAAACTGCCTTCTTGCCTCCTGCTTGTCCGGGTGTCATGAGTAGTCCGTTCTTCAATAATCGCTTGAACCTTTCACGCACTTCGGGCATCATTCCCTTCGCACAGGCGTGCAGGCTGAGACTCAGGTTTCGGCTGAAACGCGGCCCGCGATACGTGTGGGTTCGACTCCCACCCCCTCCACTCTCGACCGCGGGAGGGGTAGCCCAACGGCAGAGGCTCAACGGCTGCACCCCCAAGATCAGACTGTCACGCCAAGCTCAGGATTCGTGCCGAGGTGTTCAATCGACTGACCGGCCCCCCGACCAACGATTACTGGTTCGATTCCAGTCCCGCGCGCTTCGCCCACTGTTCTCATTGCGCGGGTTGCCTAACGGTAAGGCAGTTGGTTTTAGCCTGACGGCCGGCGACCGGAGACCGTGGACACTCCCTGAGACGGCACGCCACATCGCTTGAAAACCGATGTCGGAACCAGCCCCGGCGGGCGGCGAAAACCCGCCGGGGCGCTTTGTTGCGCAGCGCCCCGCGCGCCACCGATCGCGGACGCCCTCACGCGCGCGCCCTATCTCAACCCGCATGAGTACCCCCGCCGCGCCGCCGGTTCTGCGCACCACCATCGGCGACTTCCCGCTGTCCGCGTGCCGCGTGCGCGTCGGCGCGCGCGAGCTATCCATCTTGCACACCAACGCCGTCATCAGTCTCGAAGAAGAGGTGCGGTTCCTGCACCACACCGACACGCGCGCGCCGTACGGCGTCGTGCTGTGGCCGGCGGCCATCGCGCTGGCGCACGAGATTGCCACGCGCGCCGACGAGTTTCGCGGCAAGACCGTGCTGGAACTGGGGGCCGGCACCGGGCTGCCGGGGCTGGTGGCCGCGGCGCTCGGCGCGTCTGTGGTGCTGTCGGATCGCTCCGACCTGATCGTTGACGTGTGCCGCATGAACGGCGAGCGGAACAACGCGGCCGGGGTCGAGTACCGCGTGGCCGATTGGGAGGAGTGGGTCGACGTGACGCGCTACGACTGGATCATCGGGTCCGACATTAGACTCGTTGCGCAATAGGTGTTGGTTCAGTCGCACTTCGGCCAGACGATCCTGTGTGGTCGTTACCCGTACATCCGGTTGTGGAGTCCGGCGACGTTCTTCATCATCACCGTGTGACGACGGGGCG
>VGZJ01000428.1 GCA_016872595.1 Planctomycetota bacterium | reverse complement strand
CAGATCGGCGGCGGGTACTGGGCCGCACCGACCGCGTGCACGATGGGCGGCAAGCCCTGCCTCGTGTTCTCGTCCGGCAACGCGGTGCTCGGCATCGCCCCCGCCACGGGGAAGGTGCTGTGGAAGCACCAGTTCTCCGACGAGGATCTGAAGACCAAGCAGGGGCGCAAAGGGATCACGGCTCAGGAGCCGCTCGTCGTGGGCAACCGCGTCGTGTGTTGCATCCACCCCGACAACTCGAACGGGCTGGGCGTGTGCCTCGAAGTGAACGGCGACGAGGTCAAGGAGGTGTGGCGGGACAAGCTGCTCGACAACTACACCTGCTCGTACGTCGCGTGGAAGGGGCACGTCTTCGGCATCCAGCACAACGACACCGCGGACCGCATCGGGCCGCTCTACTGCTTCGACGTGCAGACGGGAAAGAAGAAGTGGGAGTTGCCCGACGCCGGGGGCGCCTTCGCGCTGGCCGACGGGAAGTTCCTCACATTCAATGGCTCCGAGGTCTTGTTGATCGAGGCATCGACCGACGCGCCCAAGGAACTGGCCCGCAGTCAGAAGCTGTTTAAGAAGGAGGAGATGACCTTCCGGTACAGCGACCGCATCGCCCCGGTGCTCGCCAACGGCCGGATCTACTGCCGGAACCAGAACGGCTTCCTCGTGTGCCTAGACGTCGGCGGGAAGTGACGGCCCGTCGAGTTGCTGCACCCCGGGGGCCGCTAACTTGGGTGATCGCATTCCTGAGGCGACCTCCCGGCCACGATCCTACTGTGACAATCGTCCTGCCGCCTCTCCAGGAGTTCCCGATGTTCCGCGCGGTCCTCGCCCTCGTCTCGCTCTCACCCTTGCTGGCCGGGGAACCCCCGAAGGCTGACCTCCGTTGGCAGAAGTCGACTGCCTCTCCGTTCGCACGAGTCGAGTCCCCCACTGCCGTCATCGACGGCAAGATGTACCTGTTCGGCGGCTTTACCGACCAACTGGGGGCGTCGAACCGGGTGGATGTGTATCAACAGGTGTGATCGGCGTGACGGTAGCCTGTTCGGTATTGAGCCGCCGGGACTTGACGCCCCCCGACGGCTCGGCGGGGACCACTCGCGGAAGGCGTCGGGCGGTCCCATCCACAAGGATTGCTGGGCCCGCCCCTCGCCGTTCGCCAGCAGGAGCAGTCAGTAACGCCCGAGGCGCGGGACGCTCACCCAGAGAATCGCTCAATAATACTGCTTGATGTATCCATACGCCTTGTCGAACAGCTCCTGGTCGGTGTGCAGCTTGTACTTCAGCAGGCTCGCGCGGAGGGCCTGCTTTACCCGCCGCTCACCGGCGTTCGTGGCCTGCCAGCCGTCGAACCGCACCAGCCGCACGATGGAGTCGATCTCGTCCACGATCCGCTCCACGATCACCGGCGTGTTGTCGGTCTTCACCTCCTTGAACAGCTCGGTGAGCGCCGCCTTCGCCTTGTCGCGGTCCTCCTTCGGGTCGGCCTGCTTCTCGGCCTCGAGCGTCTCCCGGGCGATCTGGAGCAAGTGCTGTAAGGCACCCGGCGCGTGCCCGCAATGACGGAAGCACCGACACAACCTGTTCGCCCGGTCGCGTACGGTGCTAAGGGAGAGCAACCTCAACACAAACCGCACGGGAACAAACCGAATCGCTCTCGCCGCCGTGGACGGGCTAAAGCACGTCGCCCGCCGTGAGCGCGTTCGCGGCGACGTTCACCTGTTTCTTGGCGATGTTCACCTGAAGGACCGGCACCGCGAGCTTGCGCACCAGCGCGAGCGTTTTCACGGCGGCGAGGAACCGGCGGTTGGTGGCGTCCATGCGGCGCTGGTTGAACTCGGCTTGGCGGAACGTCGCGTCCTTCTGGCCGCGGCCGGCGCGCAGTTCGGCGTCTTGAACTTGCAGCCAGCACGCGATTACGCGCTCGACGAGGACGCGCTCCACGGGCGTGGGGGCGTCGCCCAGCAGTTCGGCGCGCATCCGGTCCAGTTTCACCTGCACGGCTTCGCGGAACCCCACGTCCGTACCGCCCAACCCGCTCAGGAAGGCGTCGATGACCCGTTGAGCCAAATCGCCGCCGAAGAGGGGGATCAGGGCCGGGTTCTGCAACAGCTCCCGCACGACGGGTACGGTGCTCTCGTCGCCCGCGACGGTGCGCGTCAGGAGCGCGCGTACGCCCTCGACCGTTCGGGGGGCGGTCCCGTGGTTGACCGGAGTAGGCTTGGCGGGTTCAGCCACGTCGTTTCCTCCACTCGCCGCGGCGGTGTTGCGTGTACCCGGCCGCGGCGAGGGCGGCGCGGGTCAGCAGATCGGCCAGTTCGTCCAGTTCCGCGAGCGCGGTATCGAGTGCCGCGGCCGCTTCGGATTCGGCCCGCACAGCGTCACGTTCGGCCTCGCGCCGCGCGCGCTCGTCGGCGTCGAGACGAGCCACGAGCGCCCCCGGCGCGCCACCGCCGACGTACTCGCGGACCACGCGCCCGTTCTCGCGCCTTGAGCGCGTGTAGTACCTCCCGCCCTTGTCCCACCCCATTCTGTTACACCTCCGCGCGTGCCCCGCTTCGGGCATTGCCACCCGCAATTCTGCCAAACGAACTCGGCCCTACGGTCAGCATTTGTCAGGAATCGCTTCATCGGGCGGGGCGCGTGTCAACGCCCGGCGTCGATGGTCACGTCGAGCGCGGCCGGCGGTGCGGGCGGGTGGCCGTCACGAATGGCCCGAAGGCGCTCGAGGGTGTGCAGCGTCTGGGTGAGCTGCTTGTTCAGGTGGCTCTCGTAGCGCGTCAGCTTGTCGAGTACGTCGGACGGCGGCAGAAGCGCCTTGCCGCGGGCCACACGTTCGGGGCCGGCGATCTGCTCCGCCTTGTGTTCCAGCAACGCTTCGAGGCGCGGCACCTTCCGCCGGTCCTCGCGCACGAATCGGTCGGCCCCAGCAATAGCCCGCTCGATCAGGTCGGACGCACTCAGCCCGCTGGCCGCGGCGACCGCCGCGACCCCGGTCCGGACGATCCCCGCGGTCCACCCGTCCCACCCGACCGGGTCGGCGCGCCGGTCCGCGGGCACCCCGATGCCCGCGAGGAACTCGTCGTCGTCGGTGTCGATGTACCGCTCGTTCCCGTCGGGCGCGTACCCCCCGACCTCGCGCAACAGGCTGCACGCCTCGTCCCCGGTGACCGGGTGCTCCGCCGCAAGCCCGCGGAGCCGGGTCAGTTGGTCGCGGAACTCGGCGAACGACGCGGCCCCGCCGCGGGCGGCTTCGAGTTCCTTCCGCACCGAGGCGTAGGTCGGTGCGTTGAAGCGCCGGCCGGGAAGGACGACGCTCAGCGGGTTCTGTTCGTCGTTCTCCCCGCGCACCTGCGCGACGGCGTCTTCCATGTCCGCGGTGGTGACGGCGGTTTCGTACCGGACCACCCGGCGCAACCGCCACAGCAACAGCGCGACCCGCTCGGCCAATTCGGTTTCGAGAGTGCCGAGCGCGGCCAGCGCCGCGACAGTGCCGGCGCGGTGGGCGGTCCAGTCCTCGTGGCACTCGTCGGGCAGCACCGGCGCGAGCGACCGCAACCCGTGGGACACGGCGTTCAGCTTCGTCACCGCCTTCCCCCTCGCGGTCTTGGGGCCGGTGGCGCGTTTCGCGGGCTCGGTCCCCGTCTCGACCTTCGCGAGCGTCGTCATGTTTCCCTCCGATGTGTGGCCTGTACTCAGCCCGTTGCAGTTCGTCGGTGCCGCGGCCGGTCTCGGTTACGCGCCCTTTTTGTCCGGCAAGTTTTGTCGCGGCTTGCGGCGCTATCGGGTTCATCCGCTCCATAAAAACGCGCCGGGCGGTTCACCGGGCGTTCGCTGCTGCCGTGGAGATGAGCGCCAGAACCGCACGGCGGATGGGGTCGGGAAGGTGCGGCCAAGCCTCGACCAGCGCGCAGAGGTCGGCGTCGCTGGCAACTGCACCGGATTCTGCACCGCGCTGCCCGATTAGCTCAGCGGCAGAGCACTCCCCTTACACGGGAGGTGTCACAGGTTCAAATCCTGTAGCGCCCACTCTAACCTTTGCACGGGAATCGACAGCAGACGACAGCGGACGCCCAACCCCTCAACAGCTGGGGGTTGCGGCGTCCGTGGCGTTTCCAGACCATTGCATTTCGTGCTTCAGGGCCACGGTGGGCGTATTGCCCAACCACGACGTGACGGCGTGAATGGGGTGCCCACGTCCTGTGCAAGTATTCTGTAGCAGGGCAAAGGTGACAGCGGGTTTGTCACGGAGTTGTGGTCGTCGGGACGTGAGGTGCGGACCGGCGGGGTCGC
>VGZJ01000427.1 GCA_016872595.1 Planctomycetota bacterium | reverse complement strand
CTTGTCGAACTCGTCGGCCGAGAGCCCCGTGAACATGCGGAACAACAACGGCTTCCGACGCAATTTCTCGTAATTCGTCATAACCCTATGAATAGGCCATCGATCGCTATTGCGCAACGAGTCTAATAGCGAGTTCTTGGCTAATTGCACGGCGAGTGCCGGAACGGTGATTTTTCTTTGAAAATTGATTTGCTTGCAAATCGTGCGGTTTCTGGAAGGGTCGTGAGAGGAACGAGCGCGTGAGGGGTAACTCCGGTGCGCGCAGTTTGGGCACATGTGCCCGCAGCTTCATCGCAGGGAAGTCGGCAGTACAACACTCGTATCGCGCGCAACCCGTAGAACCAAACCAATCCTCACTCCGGAAATCAGAATCAATCGCTTCTTCCACGGTTCCCCGTGATTTCGGGATGTTCCCGCCGATACCTCCACACATCACAACCCCAACCGTTGTGAGAGAGCACGGACGCTCACCTACAACGCAAGCCCCCGTTAGGTTCAAGGAGGAACATGAACGCCTTCATCCTGCTGACCTCGATTTCGGTCGGCCAACCCGCGCCGGTCACGAACCTGCCCCCGATCCCCGCGCCCGGTCCCGTGGTCGTCCAGCCGATGTCGCCCGCCGGCGACGCGCCCCCGGCCAACGGGAACGGCGCGAGCGAGCCGGAGCCGGAGCCGGAGAAGCCGGAACCGTACGCCCTCATGCGGCTCCTCTCCACCACCCAGTTCGGGCAGCGGATGGCCGACAACGGGTGGTCGGTCTCCGGTTGGGTGCAGGGCAACTACACCCTCGGCACCGCGCGGCGCAGCAACCTGCCGGTCACGTTCAACGACCGCGTCGACTTCTGGCAGATGAACCAGAACTTCCTGCGCATCGATAAGGCCATCGACACCGACAAGAACGAGTTCCAACTCGGCGGGCGCACCGAGTGGATCCTGCCGGGCACGGACTCGCGGTTCACGATCTCGCGCGGCCTGTTCGACCAGCAACTGCGTAACGGGGCGAACGGCACCGCGCGCAAGTACCCGGTCGATCTGTACCAAGCGTACGGCGAGGCGTTCCTGCCCAACCTCGGGCCGAAGGGGACGACCGTTCGCGTCGGTAAGTTCTCAACGCACTGCGGCTACGAGTTGGTTCAAGGCCCAGAGACCCCCTTTCTGCAACGGTCCTACCTGTTCCAGTACAACCCGTTCACCCACACCGGCGTGTACGCAACGAGCCAGTTGAACGACACGTGGACGGTGTCCAACGGCCTCGTCCTCGGCAGCGACAATTTCATCGACTCGGCCAACCGGTTGACCTACATCGGCCAACTCAAGTGGGCACCGAAGGAAGGGAAGACGAGCGCGCTGTTCAACGTGGTGGTGACGGACCCGCGGTTCGACGTCGCCGAGGCGTTCCCGTTCTACAACGTGTACAACTTGGTTCTGACCCGCAAGATCACCGACAACGTGACGTACGTTCTCGACACCGCGTTCTCGCACATTGACGGAGTTCCGGGCATCGGGTCGGCGACGTGGTACGGGGCCGCACAGTACCTGAGCTACAAGCACAGCGACACGGTCACGAGCACCGCCCGCGTGGAGCTGTTCGAGGACACGAAGGGGTTCCGCACCGGCGCGCGGGGGCTGTACACCGAGGTGACGTACGGGGTGGCGTGGGCACCGAAGCCGGGGCTGATCTTCCGCCCCACGGTGCGGTACGACCACAACAACACGAGCCGCCCGTTCGAGGGCCGGGCGGACCTGTTCACCGCGGCGTTCGACGTGATCGTGCGCTACTGAGCGGCGCGAGCGGGCCGGTACGCGCGAGTTGCGGCCGGCCCGTTACCCTTCGCTGCCCATGATCGCGGTGGTGCGCACCGAGATGCTGGCGGGCATGAACATGAACGTCGGCAGGATCGGGCGGTAGGTGCCGTCGACGGTTACGCCGATCTTTTCGGTGAAGATGGCTTGGTTCCACGGGACCGCGTTCGCGTCGTTCGCGGCGAACGGGTCCGGGTACACCTTCGGGCTGGCGGTGCTCTTGGTCTTCGGCCGCACGACGGGCGGGTTCAGCGTCAGGCCGGTGGGGTCCACCGCGAACGCGGCGACGCGGAACCCGCTGATGTTGTGTTGGAGGTTCCCCATCCGCGCGGTCGTGTAGTTGACGATGGACGGGTACGTCGTGCCGGCGTAATCGACGTAGTTGTTGGTGTTGAAGTCGGCCGGCTTGTCCATGTTCACGACGGCGTAGCGCGCGCCGTCGCGGGCCGCGTTGTTGCTGACGTGCAGCACCATGAGGAACCGGCAGTACTCGAACATGCCGAACAGCAGCAGCAGGAACACGGACAGCACCAGCGTCGATTCGACGATGGTCATACCGCGGCGCGGGCGCGAGCGGGAACGGCGGAGCCGAGAAGCGAGCACGGGTGCATCTCCGTAAGGCGCGGGGCGCTTACCACGTCGGGAGCTGGTCGTTCACTTGGAACCGCTCGTCGGTCAGCATCTGCCACGTCACGGTGAACGTAACGGTGGTCGGGTTCACGAGGCCGAGGTTCACCCACCGCACCTTGTTCCACGGGATCGTGACGGTGACGGTGAATATCTGGCCCTTCTCGCCGAAGCACGGGTTCGTCGGGTACGAGCCGGCGGGCCACGAGGTGCCCGTCGGGTCGCTCGCCAGCGGCACGTAGTCCGTGGTCCGCGGCGTGGTGAACGCGAACGCGACGGTCACGTCGCTCACCTGTAGGTTCGTGAGGCCGGCGGCGTACAGGTAGTCGTACACCGCGTCGCGGATGTTCGCCGCGCCCCCCGTCACCTGAATTTGGGTCGTGGTGCCGGACGAACTGATGGTGAACGCTTGGGCCGACAGCCGCGCGGCCTCGCGGGCCGAGTTGCTGACGATCTGCTGCACCTGCACGAGCCGCCCCACTTCCCAGATGCCGATCATCAGCGGGATCACAAGAAGCATCGTGACGAAGGCCAATTCGATGGCGGCGACGCCCTTACGAGCCGGGCGGCGGGGGTGACGGCGCAGGCGCATCGGGGTTCCTCGGCGGCGCGATTCGCGCGCCGCATGAACGGCGGAACAGTGGGCCTGCAACCATAGAACACGTCCGGCGGGGCGGGCAAACCGGAACGGCCAGAAAAACCGGAACGGGCCGAACGTGTCCTAGAGTTGAGCGTTCCGCCCTCCCGCGTGACCGCATGACCCGGCCCCAGACCGATCAGGACGTGTTCGACGCGCTGCGCCGCGACCGGCTGGTCGCGCCCGCGCGCCTCGAGGTGTTCGCGGCCCGGCACGGCCCGCTGAGCGCCGGGGCCGCGCTCGACCGGCTCGTGAACGAGGGGCTGCTGACCGCGTTTCAGGCCCGCGAGGTGGCCGGCGGGCGCGGCGACGGCCTGTGGCTCAGCGGGTACAAGGTGCTCGACCGGCTCGGCAAGGGCGGCATGGGCCAAGTGTACTTGGCCGAACACGGCGTGCTGGCGCGCAAGGTGGCGGTGAAGGTGCTCTCGGACGCGCTCCGGGCCGACCCCGGCGCGCGGCGGCGGTTCGCGCGCGAGGCCCGCGCCGCCGCGACCCTCGACCACAACAACATCGTTCGCGTGTTCGACGTGAACATGGACCACGACCCGCCGTACCTCGTCATGGAGTACGTGGACGGGGTGAGCTTCCAAGCCGCGGTCGCCCGGTCCGGCACGTTCGCCACCGGCGAGGCCGCGGCCGTGGGCGTGCAGGTGGCCGACGCCCTCTCGGGCGCGGCCGCGGTGGGTCTCGTCCACCGCGACATTAAGCCCGCGAACCTGCTCGTCGACCGCGCCGGGGCCGTTAAGGTGCTCGACCTCGGCATCGTCCGGTTCGAGCACGACGACGCCTTCTCGCGCGTCCACGGCACCGGAGCCCTGCTCGGCACCATCGACTACATCGCCCCGGAGCAGGCCGAGAACAGTTCCGCCGTGGACGCCCGCGCCGACCTGTACGCGCTCGGGGTGACGCTCTACTTCCTGCTGGCCGGGCACCCGCCGTACCCGGTGGCCGACGCGCGGGCGAAACTCGCGGCGAAGCAGGCCGAGGACCCCCCGGCGATTCACGCCCTGCGCCCGGACGTGCCCGCGGAGTTCGCGGCCGTGGTCGCGCGGCTGATGGCGCGGAACCCGGCCGACCGGTACCCGCACCCGGCGGCGGCGCTGGCCGCGCTGCACCCGTGGGCCGTGCCCGGCCCGGACTTCCCGGCACGTCTGTTCCGCCCCTCGTCCGACAGCACCGCGCACGGCCGCCACACCGCGCACGGGCCGGGCTGCGCCCACCTGCCGGACACCGTGTGCATTGTGAAGC
>VGZJ01000426.1 GCA_016872595.1 Planctomycetota bacterium | reverse complement strand
AGGTCTTCGGCCGAAAACTGGTACTTCCACAGCACCTTCCCCGTGGCGGGGGCGATGCCGAGCACCGCGTTGCCGGACGAGAACACGAGGCAGGGCTTGCCGCCCATCGTGCACGCGGTCGGTGCGGCCCAGTACCCGCCGCCGATCTGCGCCGACGGGTGGTACACGCGCCACACCTCTGCCCCGGTCGTCTTGTCGAAGGCGAGCAGCAGACCCGGTTCCGCGGGCGTGCTGCCCTTCGGCACCTTGTCGGCCGGGATGCGGGCGGGCACGACGACCAAGTCGTCTACGAGGAGCGGCGAGGCGGCGTAGCCGTAGGTCACGGCCTGCGCGCCCAACTCCTTCATCAGGAGCTTCTGCCAGACGACCGTCCCTGTCGCGGCGTCGAGGCAGTACAGTTCGGCGCCCTGCCCGAACACGTAAACGCGTTTGCCCCGAACCGTCGGCGTCGAGCGCGCCCCCGGGAAGCTCTTGTCGATCGCGGTCGAGCTCACGAACTCCCACACCGGCTTGCCCGTCTCCGCGTCGAGACACTGAACGACTTCCTGCAAGGAGTCCTTCTTGGCCGGATCCTTCGGCAGCAGCCCCAGTGTGTACAGGCGGTCCTTGACGACCGCAACGGACGAGTACCCGCGGCCGACGGGCACCTTCCAGAGCACCTTCGGGCCGTCGGCCGGCCACCGGGTCAGCCAGCCGGTTTCGCGCGAGATGCCGTCGCGGTTCGGACCCCGGAACTGCGGCCAGTCGTCCGCGCGGGCGTTCGTGGACCCGCAGGCAACAAGCCACAGGGCGGCGCTGCAACACACCCGTAGGAAAGTGGTGGTCATGCCGTGCTCTAATGGTTAAAGCGGAACTCGGGGCTGTTGATGAGCGCCCAGACCAGTTGCTGCAGGGCCGCGTCCGGGCGATCCTTGCGGCGCTCGAGGTACGACTCGAAGAGTTCGTACTCGTCGGCGGCCGGCGGGCGGGACAGCACGGCCCAGACGGCCTCGGTGATCTGTGCCTTGCGGTCGGTTGCCTTTTTCAGTGTCGGGAGCAACTGGGCACCGATCGTCTTGTTGAGAGCCGGGTCGTTGCTCAGCCGCATCGATTCGTTGACCGGGATCGGCATGTCGTCCCGCGGATACTGGATGAGACTCTCGTGCGGTTTTGCGGCATTTTCAAGGACGGTCAACGCCTTCTCGCGGGTCTCGAAGGCCTTGTCCCGGCCGATCAGCGCCGGGTTGTTGGCAAGCTGGAACGAGGTCGCCCACTGCGCCGGGGTCAGCGGACGAACGGACGCCACCGCGAACAGCTCCGGCGCCGGCCCCGGGTCGCCCTTCCACGCACTGCTGCGGGCGTAGGCCTTGGCGGAGACGAGCCCCGCGAGGAGCCGCTTCAGGTCGTACCCGTGGGCGACGAAGTCGCGGGTCAGCCAGTCGAGCAGCTCGGGGTGACTGCCGGGGTTGTTGGCGTGCATCTGGTCCACCCGCATCACCAGCCCGTGGCCGTAGAAGCGGAACCAGAGGCGGTTCACCATCGCCCGGGCGAACAGGTCGCGGTTCTCCGGCTTCAGGGCGAGATCGGCCAGCTTCTCGCGGGCCCGGAACTTCGCCTGCGGCGGCAGCACCTTGTCCTTGGCGTACGCCTTGCCGAGGTGCTCGATGGCCTTCGACTCCTCCTGAATCGCCTTCGCGAGGTCGGCGGCCGGTTCGCCCTCCCGCTCGACCGTCTTCCCGTTGAGGAACATCAGCTTTACCGGGCGGGCGGCACCGGCCTGCGGCTTGAACTCGGCCGGCTTCACGAACCGGCGGTCGAGGAGGTTGCCTTGGAAGTCGTAGGACGCCGCGAAGAACTCGCGCATTCCGAAGAAGTAGTCTTGGGTCAGCGACTTGAGATACGGGTGGTTGTGGCACTGGGCGCAGCTGATATTCAGGCCGAAGAACACGCTGCTGACGTCCCGCGTGAGGGCGTCGCGGTCCTTGAGCCGCCGCAGCACGTACTGTTCGGGTTTGGCGGGGTGCGGCGCCTCGCCGGCCCCGAGCAGGTCGCGGAACATCCGGTCCCACGACCGGTTCTCCTTGAACGCCGCGATGAGGTACGGGCGGACGCTCCCGCCGTCACCGTTGTCGTTGCGCAGGAAGGCGTCGAACTCGTTCGCGTTGTGGCGGATGAACTCGGGCGACGCGACCAAGTCGGCGACGAGCTTCTCGCGCTTCTTCGGATCGGTCGAGTCGATGTACTCCCGGACCTCGGCGGGGGTCGGGATGCGGCCGGCGAGGTCGAGGTAGAGCCGGCGGGCGAAGGTCGTGTCGTCGGCCTGCGGGGCCGGGGCGACCTTCGCCGTCTGCAACTGCCGATCGACGTAGTGGTCGATCACGTTCGGCACGGGTCGATCCGCCGGAAGAAGTTCGGCACCCGTTGCGGCGTTCGCGGTGACGCCGACGGCGAGCAGCAGGGCCAAGCGCCACGGGGCGATGAGAGGCGTGTTCATTGGGGGCCTCGTTGGGTGTCTCAGCGGGAGAGCCGCCAGCAGAACGCCTTCTTCCGGCCGACGGCGACCAGCGTGTCCGCCGTCGCGTTCAGCGCCATGTCGAAGACAGGAATGTTCGACGTGATCTCTTGAAGCACTGATGCCTTCTCGACGTCGAGGATCAGCACCTTCTTCCCCTCGCCGGCGCCGGTCGCGGCGAACAGCCACGGCTCTTTCGGGTGGAACGCGATGGCCTCGAAGAAGGCGTTGACCTTCACCGGGATGTCCTGGGTCATCTTTCCGGCCTTCCAGTCGAAGACCTGCGCGAGAGCCTTGCTGTTGGTGATCGTGGACGTGTCGCCGGCGATGTTTCCCGCGAGCGCGAGACGCGTGCCGTCCGGCGAGAACGCCAGGGCGCGGACGCCGCCGTAGGTGTGGCCGTTGGTGTCGGCGGTGTAGAGGCTCGGCGCCCGGACCCTGGCGACTTGCTTACCGGTGCCGACGTCCCACACGATCGCGGTCCCGGTCTGGTCGCCGGTCGCTAGGTGCCTGCCGTCGGGCGAGAATCGACAGCAGTAAAGCTTGGAAACCAAGCCGTATGGCGTCAGCTTGTCGTGGCCGACCAGTTCGTGAACGAGCTTGCCGGATTCCGCGTCCCACAGCCGGCCGACCATGTCGTCGCCGGCGCTGGCGACCAGCTTGCCGTCCGGGGATGCGGCCACGCTCCGCACCCACTTCTTGTCGTGCGTTTCAAAGCCGCGCACCTTCTCGCGGGTTTCGGTGTCCCACCAAATCAAGTGGTGATCCGACCCACCGGAGACGAGATACTTGCCCGCCCGCGCCAGCCCGCTCACGTAGCCGGTGTGAGCGGCCCACGTGACCGGCATCGATTTGGCATCATCGAAGTCGATGAGGTAGAGCTTTCCGTCCGAGCCGCCGGCGTAAGCCTTGGCGGCACCCGGGACGGCCGCCACGGCCAGGAGGTCGCAGCCCACGCCGACCTCCCGCACCAGCTTGATGTCGATTACCGGCGCCGCGGGCGGCGCCGGGTCCTTCTTCGGTTGTGCGTTCATGGAGACGGTTACTCGGCAACGGGTGCGGGGGCGGTCAGGCCAGCACGGCGGCGACCGGCTCGGTACCGTAGTCGGTGAGCGGCACCGGGCGGCCGTCGCTGTTGGTGATTTCCTTCTGGTGGTCGATCCCCACGGCCTTCATGACAGTCGCGAAGAACTGCTGGAGGCTGACCGGCTCCTTCGCGATGTTGCCGCCGTCGGCCGTGGTGCTGCCGTGGACCACGCCGGGCTTGATCCCGCACCCCGAGAGGGTCACGCTCATCCGGGCGAAGTGGTCCCGACCGTTGTTGTTGTTGATCCCCGGCGTTCGCCCCATCTCGGAGAACGTGACGACGAGCGTGTCGTCGAGTAGCCCGCGGTCCTTGAGGTCGTCGAGGAGCACGCTCAGGACGTGGTCGAGTTCGGGCACCATCTCCTGGTGGAACTCGAAATTCTGGCCGTGGTGGTCCCACCACCCGCGGTTCACGCGCACGTACGGGACGCCCGCCTCGATCAGGCGTCGGGCCACCAGCGCCTGTTGGCCGAACGGCGTCGAACCGTACTTGTCTCGCGTGCTCTTCGACTCCTGCTCGATGTCGAACAGTTTGGCGCTCTCCATCAGCCCGCGGACGCGGCCGTACGCGCCGCCGTGGCTGAGCAGGACGCCGTCCCGCTCGCGGCCGGTGCCGAACCGCCTCGCCAACTCCGCGCGCAGCGCCTCGCGGTCGCGGTGGTCCTCGTCGGTCAGCCCGTCGGGCAACTTGTTCGCGGGCGGGGCGAGGCGGTGCTTCGAGCCGGGGACCGAGAACGGCGGCTTCGCCGGAACGCTCTCCGGGG
>VGZJ01000425.1 GCA_016872595.1 Planctomycetota bacterium | reverse complement strand
TCGCCGGACTCCACAACCGGATGTACGGGTAACGACCACACAGGATCGTCTGGCCGAAGTGCGACTGAACCAACACCTATTGCGCAACGAGTCTATTCTGTAGCAGGGCAAAGGTGACAGCGGGTTTGTCACGGAGTTGTGGTCGTCGGGACGTGAGGTGCGGACCGGCGGGTTCGCGGGCGGGGCCGCGGGGTTCGTCGGCAACCGGGCCGCCAACAAGGTGTGCTTCGCGGGCGAGGTGCCGATCCGCACCACGACGAGCCATGTGCGCGCGGACGCGGTGTTAGCGTGGATGCGGTTGCTGAGTCGCGACGAGTTCGACCCGGACGGGGCGGTGGTGGAGGAGGTGTTCGTCCGCGAGGGCCTGATCTGCAGGCTGTGGGTGCAGGGTCGGCTGATCCGCACGACGAGCGAGCACCCGTTCTGGGTGTGGGGCACAGGCTGGACCCCGGTGAACCAGATTCGGGCGGGCGGCCTGATCTGGACCGAGGGCGCGGGTGGGTTCGGGTGGGCGCGACCGCGGACGACCGCAATCCGAGGGATACAGCATTCAGCGTTTCCAACGCCTCCCGCGTGTCACCTGTTCTGGAACAACACGTCTATCGGGGTGCCGGTATTCACGCGCGAGGGGCGGTTCTGCGGATCGCGGATCTCGCTCGCGGGGTCCACGCCGAGCGCTTCGTAGAACGTCGCGCCCACGTCGTAGGGCGTGTACCCCGCGCTCACCGGCCGCGCGCCGGCGCGGTCCGATTTGCCGATCACTCGCCCGCCCACAACGCCCGCGCCCGCGAACAGGCCCGAATACACGCCGGCCCAGTGGTCGCGGCCCGGAACCTTCTCGCCGGGGAGCGTGGACACCTTCGGCGTCCGCCCGAACTCGCCCAGCACCGCGACGAACGTCTGGTCCCACAAGCCCTGAGCTTCGAGGTCGTCCACCAGCGCCGCGAGCGCCCGGTCGAGCCACGGCAACAGCGTGTTCTTCAGCCGCCCCCAGTTATCGACGTGCGTGTCCCACGTCTGCACGATGCCCATGTTCGCCTGAATAACCGGCACGCCGGCCTGAACGAGGCGGCGTGCGAGCAGCAGCGATTGGCCGAACTGGTTGCGGCCGTAGTTGTCGCGTACCTTCACCGACTCGCGGTCGATGCGGAATGCGCTCGCGATGCGGCCCGACGCGAGCAGCTCGAAGGAGTGCCGCTGGTGCTTGCGGAACGCCGGGTCGCCAGCCCCGCCGGATTCGAGCTTCTCGAGCAGCCCGCGGCGCTGGTCCACGCGCGCCGGGTCGGTGCCCGCCGGGAGCGCGAACGTGTCCATGTGGAACGACGGCGCGTTCGGGTCTTGGGTCACGAGCATCGGGTCGTGGTTCGGCCCGAGGAACCCGGCGTGCTGGCCGGGCCACGTCAGCGGGCCTTCGATCAGCGCGTGCGGGAGCGTGACCCCGTTGGGGATGCCATCGCGCCGCGGGCGCAGGTGGTTCAGGGCCGCGCCGTAACACGGCCAGTCGCGCCGCGACAGGACGTTGTCGAGGTCGCTGCCGCGCTGGTTGGGCATGGTCGCGCCGGTCAGCAGCCGGTGCTGGCCGGGCAGGTGGCCGTTCTCGCCGTGCGACAGCGACCGCACCAGCGCCCAGTGCTTCATCCGCGCGGCGAGCATCGGCAGGTGTTCGCACACCTGAATGCCGGGAACCGCGGTTGCGACCGGGCGGAACTCGCCGCGCGTCTCGGTCGGCGCGTCCGGCTTCATGTCGAGCGAATCGATGTGGCTCAGCCCGCCGCTCAGGTTCACGAGCAACACGGACTTCGCCCGGCCCGGGGTCGACGCGGCCGCCGACCCGGGGCGCGGCAGCGCGAGGCCCAGCGCGGCGCCCGTGCTGACCGTCAGGAAGTCGCGACGCGCAATCGTCGGCAGTAGCGGCATGACGGCTCCGGCGAGGCAGGAAGCGAACCGGCGGGTATGTAATCATACCCCGAAAACGGGGCCGCGGGCAACCGCTCCACTTATAGAAAGAAGTAGGCACACTCCTTGTGCCGTCGCTGAACATGGGTGATGCGCTCGCGGAACTCAGAATCGCACTTGAGCCGCTGAGCAACTGCACACGGAGTGTGCCAACTACTTAGCTGAGGGCGAATGCCGTGACCCCGACGCGCACCGTGTCCGTTGTCAAGGAACCCGACGAGCGGGTCGCGCCGTTCGTCTTCGTCTACATCTTCGGCGTGCTGGCGTGGCTGTTCGCGGCGCTCGCGTGGGTGTTCTACTTCCGCGGCTACGCCTGAGCGCGCCGGGGTTGTGTGGTGGGCCTCTGGCCTGCCTCGTACGTGGAGGCCGGAGTCCCGCCCCACAATAACAGCCGCGCTACTTCGCTGGGGCCGGCGGGCGAATGCGCACGTCAAGCGAGCCAATCGCCTTCGACGACTTCCGCCCGAAGGTGACGTCCACGTCGGCCTTGAGGACGATCTTCGCCTGAATCACTTCGCCGGTGTCGAGCGCCACCAGCGCGAGGCCGTGGACCGTGCCGCCCACATCCAGCCCGTCGCCGCGCCGCCCGCGGATCGTGCCCGTCGTTTCGATCAGCGCGTAATCCTTGCCGCCGAGCAGGCGCACGCCGAGGAACTCGTACACCAGATCGGCCTGCGCCGGCACCGCTATGATCGCCGTGCCGACCCAGATGGTGCGCCGGGCCTACCACTTCTCGGTCGCGTTCACCTTCTTCCCCGGCAACGGCACGCACATCAGTTAGAGCGCTGTCAGCGACTGGTCGCTCAGGTCTTCGAGCACCACTTGCGAGTTGCGCGGCACGCGCGACAGGTCGGCCTTCGACTTGCCGAGGCCGCCATCGGCGTCCATCGTCAGGTCGGCGGTCACGAGCGCCGCGTCGCCAAGCGCCGGCGCACGTCCGGCAGGAGCTCGAAGGGCTTGTCGTCCATCCGCACGTCGAGCGAGAGCCGGTTGAACCCGAGGCGCAGGTGGGTGCCGGTCTTGGCGGGCGTGCCGTAGGTCTGGGTCACGAGGGCGCGGAAGTCGAGGCCGAGCGCGTGTTCGGTGCCCTCGTCGTCGTAGATGCGGAACCCGCCCTGCGTGGTCAGTCTGGCCGCGAACCGCGTTTTGGCCAGCGGGTTGAACGCCATCGTCGCGGCCTTGCGCTCCAGCGGCAGCGTCGGCGCGATGGGAATCGCCGTTACCCACGCGGGCTTGCCGGTGCCGTCAGTAATAACGGGGCGCACCCAGTACACCTGTCGCTCGCCGAGCGCGGGAACGGGCACGTCGGCGCGCGCGGAGCCGGTGCCGGTGTACACCATCACGGTCTTCGTTTTCGGGCCGTCGCCGGCTTGCGCCGGCTGCTCCTTCGCGCCCGGCTCGCGCGGCGCGCCGGGGTTTCCCGCCCACACCTCCACTTACACCTTCTTGATGCGCCGCTGCGGGTCGATCAGTTCGAACGCCACCGGCACGCCGCGCTTCGCGCCCTCGGTGTACACCTGCCCGACGTTGGAGCCGACGATGCGGCCGTTGAGGAACTTGCCGACGAACTCCGCGGGGATCGCGAACCCGATCTGCGTGCCGCGCACCCCGCTGACCGCGACCCCGACCATGGTGCCCTTCGCGTCCACCACCGGGCCGCCCCAGTTGCCGGGGTTCAGCCCGCCCTGCAACTGCGCCTTCATCAACACCCCGCGGTCCTTGCGCAGGCTCGACACGGACGACTTGGAAACCGTGATCTCCTTACCGAGGTTCTAGCCGAACGGGAATCCGAACGTGTACACGGTTTCGGTTTCGTTCAGGTTCCCGGAACTGCCCATCGCGAGCGGCGCGGGCAGGTACTTGGGGTCGATGCGCACCGCGCCGAGGTCGCTCCCGCGTTGCACGCCGAGCACAGTCGCCGGGTACGTCTAGCTCGCCGGCGTGCCGGGGTTCACCGTCACGTCGACCATCACCGGAATGCGGCTGTCCGGGTCGAGCATGTTCAGGACGTGCGCGTTGGTGACGACGAGGCCCGGCTCGTCGGTGAGGAACCCGCTGCCGGTGGCGATGCGCCCGTCTTGCAGTTTCACCTGAATGTAGACTGACGCGGCCTTGACCTTCGTGAGCGCGGCCGGGTCCAGCGGTTTGTCTTGGGCGCTGGCGGAACCAGCGACGAGCGCGACCAGCGCGACGAGCGCGAGCAAGCGGGGTGACATAGGTCTGCCTCAGTCGGAACAGGGAATTGCAGTCTATCTCCGGGCAAGGTTTGGTGTAAGCAGAGGCAGGCAATCGCAGTGAGTAGATGTTCTTCACGATAGCGGTGGTTGTGGGTAGGATGCCAGCCCCTTGCTACCCCCGTTGAGAGCACGTCCGATGATTGCTCGTCTGGACCACCTGCGGAAGCACCCGGCCGTGTTCCGCCACCT
>VGZJ01000424.1 GCA_016872595.1 Planctomycetota bacterium | reverse complement strand
AGACGCGCGCCCCAATCAAGACGACATCGGCTTCGGGCACGTACACGGTCTCGCGGCACGCGGCCAGCGCCTTGTCCGCGCCCGCGGGGTCGAGCCACTTCAGCTCGCCGGTCTTGAGGTCGTAGGCCGCCACGTTCCCCTTCTTCGCGCCGTTGTCGCTGAAGAACAGCAGCCGGTTACGCTTGCCGTCGTAGCTCAGCCCGTGGCGGTCGGCGCTCTTGGTTGGGAACGAAGGCTTCTTGTCGGCCAGCGGAAGCGGCTTCCACGTGCGCGAGTCGGCGTCGAGCCGCCATAGACCCTCGCCGCCGCCGCGGACGTTCGCCCACACCACCGCGCCTTCGGGTGTGGTGGAAACCGTGTTCGTGTACATGTCCGCGACGAACGGGTTCTTCTCCTCGTTGCGGCTCCACTTGCCGGTCGGCGCGTCGAAGAAGTACGTGTAGTTGTGCGCGACGAACACGAGGCACTTCAGGTTCGGGTCGTTGCCGGTCGATTTGTACGTGTGCCCGGTCATCCACGGGTTCCGCTTGAAGCTCCATTCGCCGTTGACCTGATCGTTGCTGTAGACGTATTCGATGGGGTACTCCGGCGCGAACGGCAGCGAGTAGCGATCCGTCTTGAGGTCGTACACAACGGGCGCGGTGCCGCTGTACGCGGAGTGCCCGCCGCTGAAGCGCACGATCTTGTCGCTGGCGAGGTCGAGCACCGCGGACCCCCAATCCATGTTCATGCCGGGGCGCTTCGGTGTCGGCTGAACGAACCACTCGTTCGCCTTCAATTCCTTCACGCGATCCGCGACCGCCTTCGGGTCGGCCGCGGGCATGGCCTCGGTGTACCACTTCGGATCGTGCGACCCGGTGCGCCGCACGACGGTGCCTTCGGGCACGCCCGCCGGCTCGATATGGACGTCGGGCTTGCGCGTGTCGATGGCGCAGAACCACGCCTGATTCTTGTTGTCGAGCAGCATCACGGTGTCGTTCTCGTCCACCGCGGCCGAAAGGGACGTGTTCGCCGGCACGACCGGCGCGTTCTTGTCCCACGAACCGATGAACTCCCACTCGCTCGTCTTGGTGTCGAACGTCCACGCTTCGAGCGGCATCGGCTTGTACAGCGCCGCGACGTACTCCGTCGTCGAGGTGTAGGTGTAGCCGCCGAGCAACAGCACCTTCTTGGCCTTCGGCAGCCACAACAGCGCGTGCCCGGCGCGCGGGGGCGGCGACAGCTTCGGCTTCGCCCGCGTCCAGCCTTTGCCACTCGCGTAGGTCCACGTGTCCGCGACGAGCGCGTCGAGTTGGTCGCCGCCGAACATGACCGTGAGTTTGTTCACCGGGTCGTAAACGAGGCGCGCGTTGGCGCGGGGCGGTGGTTCGTTCGCGGCCTTGACCTGCGACCACAGGCGCGCTTCTGGCTCGAACTGCCACGTGCCGGGGTCGCCGCGCTCGGTCTGGATGTTCCCGCCGCCGAACAGGACGAACGCCTTCGCGTCGCGGTCGTAGCTCATCGACGACCACAGCAACACGCCGCCGTGGGTACCCTCCGGCCCGGTCTTGCGGCGCAGGTCGGTCCACTCGCGCGCCTTCGGATCGTACTTGAACGTGCTATTCGCCGCGTGGAAGTAGAACGCCTTCGTGTCGGGGTCGTAGCCGTACTTCCCGCCGAGCGAGAACGTGCCGTACACGCTCCAGTTGGGCCGCGCGTTGCCGTCGGCGTCGGCGAAGCCCCACACTTCGCTCTTCCACGCGGGCACGGTGAGCGGGCCGGTCTCGTCGCCCCACTTCTTGCCGAACTCCGGTAGCTCGTTCCGCCACTTCGCGCCCTTGTCCGGCGTGATGGAGAGCACGTCGTAGTGGCGCGGCTTCTTCGTGTCAGCCCACGTCACGCGCCCGCCGAGCACGAGGAACCGCTTGGCGTCGGGGTCGTAGCCCAGCGGCACGTCCCACCGCCGCCCCTCGATCTGGCCGCCGTCGATCTTCACCCACGTGTTGGGTTCGGCGGCGACCAGCTTCGCGGATAGGAGCAGCAACGCGGCAACGGAGAGGGTTCGCAGCATGGCAGAGTGGGGTTGAACAACGTGGCTTGCGGGGCACATGTTATCCGAACTTCGTCACGATGGCGAAGGAGAAGCCCGCGACCGCGCGGTTCGGCTTGTCGCGCGGCGCGGGCGCGGCGTATGCTGCGGCACTGTCGTATCTCCCACGGTCACGGAGGGCCGCGCGATGTCCGCTCCCGCACAAGCACCCCAAGCCGCACCCGCTCCCGCCCCGGCGAAGTCCGGGGGCTGGCTCAAGGCCGGGTTGCTCGGCATCGTCGGCTTGGGCGGCGGGATCGCGGGCACGTACGCGATGGCCGTCGTGGACCGCGTCGTGAAGCCCCCGAAGCCGGTCGCCAACTTCGCCGTCAGCGCCGACGGCCTCACCGTCACCTGCCAGAACCACGCCAGCGGCGAGAGCGGCTGGTGGGACTTCGGCGACGGCACCCCGCTGGAGCCGTTCGCCGCTGACCAGCCCGCGACGCACCAGTACGCCAAGCCCGGCAGCTACTCGGTGAAGCTGATCGTGCGCAACTTCCTCGGCGACGAGAACGAGCGCACCGTTCCCATCGACCTCGCCCCGCCGAAGGACGCGCCCGCGCCGAAGATCGGCGTGTTCGTGGTGCAGCCGGTGTCCGCGGCCCCGGTCGCGCCGGCCACGTTCCGCCTGACCGCGGACGTGACCAACGCCAGCTCGTGCGTGTGGGACTACGGCGACGGGCGCGTCGAGGTCAGCGAGGGCGGGAAGATCGACCGGCTGGTCACCTTCGAGAAGCCCGGCCAGTTCGCCATTTCGCTCGTCGCACACAACGGCAAGCTCGGGGCGAAGGAGTCCGCGCCGGTGAAGGTGGACGCCCCGCGCGACGGTACCACGATGGCCGTGCTGCGCGTGACCGACAGCGGCACGAAGACCGACCGGCTGCAAACGACGGAGGCGGTCGCGGTGCCGGTGCCGACCGACAAGGGCGCGACCACGTTCACGAAAACCGTGACCGCGCGCGCCGGGTTCACGCTGACCGACGCCGCGCTCGCCGACGCGCCCAAGAGCGTGAAGAACGTGAAGGTCAGCGTGGCCGCGGACAATCGCTCCGCGACCGTGCAGGGCGAATGGGCCGGCGACCTGAAGGCCACCAACAAGGCCGCGGGCGGCTCCGACGCGCTCGTCCGTGTGAAGCTGACGCAGGAACGCCAGCTCGCACAGCCCCCGGCGGTCACGATGGTGACCAGCTCGTTCGCCGCGGCCGGGCAGATGCTCCGCGCCGACCTGCCGCTGCCGCCCGCGGTCGCGCCCGGCGCGAAGCGCGAGTACCAGCTCGAGGTGCGCACCGTGCGCGACGGCAAGTCGCAAACGATCCTGACCGCGCCGCTCGCGAAGCTGCCGTGGCAGACCGCGCAACAGGGGCCGGGTTGGACCGTCACCTACAGCGCCCAGCAACTCGGCGAAACGGTCGTCGTCACGGCCCAACAGACCAAATAAGCCGCTTGCGGCTTCGCGAGCGCGCCTCAAGCGCTCGCGAAGCCGCAAGCGGCTCGGCATTTCTATAATCCCCTCATGTCAACCGAACTGCGGCCGGTCGCCCTCAAGCGCGAGGGCGACGGGCTTTCGATCCAGTGGAGCGACGGGGCCACCACCACCGTGAGCTGGCGCGTGCTCCGCAAGAACTGCCCGTGCGCCACCTGCATGGACGAGCGCGCCAAGCCCGCGGATCCGTTCCGCGTGCTGACCGCGGCCGAGGTCGCGGCCGGCGCGCCGGCCCCCGTCGCGATGGCCCCGGTCGGCTACTACGCCTATCAGGTGCGCTGGAACGACGGCCACGACACCGGCATTTACCCCCTTGAGTTGCTGCGATCACTGGGCGAGCCCGCCAACAAGGACCACACATGAACCCGCAGATGCCCCCGAAGCTCCAGTTGCCCGGCGTGAAGCAGGTGATCGCGGTCGCCAGCGGGAAGGGCGGCGTGGGCAAGTCCACGGTCGCGGCCAACCTCGCGCTCGCGCTTCACGCGGGCGGCGCGCGCGTCGGGCTGATGGACGCCGACATCTACGGCCCGTCCGTGCCGATCATGTTCGGCCTCGGGACCGTGAACCCGCAGACCACGGCGTTCCCGTTGGAGAAGTTCGGCATCCGGCTGATGAGCATGGGGTTCCTCGTGGCCCCCGAACAGGCGGTCATCTGGCGCGGGCCTAAGGTGGCACAGGCGATTCAATCGTTCCTCGCGCAGATCGATTGGGGCCAACTCGACTACCTCATCATCGACCTTCCGCCCGGCACCGGCGACGCGCAGCTCACGCTGAGCCAGAGCGCGCCGCTGACCGGGGCCGTGATCGTCACCACGCCGGGCGAAGTGAGCCTGATCGACGCCCGCAAGGGCGTGAAGATGTTCGGCGAGGTGCGC
>VGZJ01000423.1 GCA_016872595.1 Planctomycetota bacterium | reverse complement strand
AGCCCGCGACCGGCGCGCCGCCGTTCGTCGCGCCGCCCTCGCCGTTCGGCACGACGGCCCCGCCCAAGCCGCCCGTCACCGGGCCGAGCGGCGACGAGTTCGACCCGAGCGGCTTCAACAAAGGGAAGTAAAGAGTTTGATCCGCAGATTGCGCAGATGGACACAGATTGAAAGGCAAGAAGAGAGTTCACCACAGAGTCACAGAGAACACAGAGGAAGACGAAGAAAGCAGAGAAGGCAAGGTTCGGAAACCGCTGTTCTCGCTTCCTCTGTTTTGTCTTCCTCTGTGTTATCTGTGACTCTGTGGTGAACTCTCTTCTTGCCTTCACTCACAAAGAAGAGAAGTTGCGGAGCATCTGTAGGCCGGCGCGCTGGCTCTTTTCGGGGTGGAACTGCGTCGCGAACACGTTGTCTTTCCACACCGCGGCGCAGAACGCGCCGGGGTAGTCGGCCTCGGCCGCGACGACCGCGCGGTCGGTCGGCTGCGCGAAGTACGAGTGGACGAAGTACACCGCGGGCTCGTCGGGCAGGCCGGCGAACAGCGGGCACGCGGGGCCGGGGAACCGGAGCGTGTTCCAGCCCATGTGCGGCACCTTCAGCCCCGGCACGTCCGCGAACCGGACCACGTCGCCGCCGAACAGCCCCAGACCGTCGTGCGTGCCGTCCTCGTGGTCGCGGTCGAACAGCATTTGCATGCCGAGGCAGATGCCGAGGAACGGCCGGCCGCTCTCGATGTGGCGGCGCACGACGTCATCGAGGCCGGTCTCGCGGACGCGGGCGATGGCGTCGCGAAACGCCCCGACGCCCGGCAGCACCAACCGCCCGGCCGCCGCCGCGCGCGTCGGGTCCGCGGAAACCGTCGCGGCGTGGCCCACCCGCTCGAACGCCTTCTGGACGCTCCGCAGGTTCGCCATGCCGTAATCGACGATCACCGTTTCGGACACGGGATTGCTTCCTTGTGGGACAGGCTTCCGGCCTGTCCAGTGATGTCGGGACAGGCCGGAGGCCTGTCCTACTTTACCGCCACTTCGCTCTCGACCGGGCGGCGGAGCATGAGCGCCGCGGCCAGCAGGCCGACGCACATGATGCCCACGAACAGGCCCATCGCGGTCTCGTCGAAGAACGGGAACTGCAACCGCGGGCCGAGCCACGGCCACGCGAACCACGTGATCGCGACCCCGATGGCGAGGCCGGGGCCGAACGGGAGCTCGCGCGCCTCCGGCGACCCCGTGACCGGCGTGCCCAGCGGCCCGCTCGCGGGCGGCGCGTCCTTCGCGCCGAGGGCGTATTCGAGCGCCTTCAGGATGAGCGACACGAACGAGCCGACGAACAGGGCCAGCACCGGGATCTGCCAGCCGAGGAACGCCCCGGACATCATCAGCAGGTCGGCGTCGCCGAGGCCCAGCGCCTCGCGCCCGAACCCGGTCTCGAAGAGCCACTTCGTCGCGCGCACGACGAGCGAGGCGATGAGCGCGCCGAGAACGGAGTTCATCAGCCCCATCTGCCACGAGCCGGGCGGGGCGAAGTCGAACGTCGGCCCCCAGAACGGCCACAACTGCACGCCCAGCGGCACCTTGCCCGCGGTCTGCTCCGCGTACCACGGCATCCCCGCCGGGATCGCGTTCACGGCCGCTTCGGGGTGCGGCCACGGCCACGGCATCAGCGCCCCGCCGATGATTCCCACCGCGAGCGCGGGGTACGTGATCTGCGTGGGGATGACGCGGTGTTCGAGGTCCACCACGGCCGCGGCGATCAGGGCGCTCAGCAGCACCGCGTGGTACACGAACAGCCCGAGCACCGCGAGCGAGGGCGTGGCGTACTGGTACCCGCGAAAGTGGTACTTGACGCCGGGCAGCGCGAAGCGGTCGAACACCACCTCGGCGAGGAACAGGGCGAGGAACGCGAGGCCGGTGCCGAGTTCCACCCACATGTAGCGTGCGGCGAACGGGGCGGCGCAGTGCCGGCACTTCCCGCCGAGGCGCAGGTAGCCCAGCACCGGGACGTTGTCGAGTGCCCGGACGGGGCGGAAGCAGGCGAAGCACCGCGACGACGGCCAGACCACGCTCTTCTCGTAGGGCAGGCGCGCGACGAGGACGTTGATGAACGAGCCGACCATCAGCCCGAGGGCGAGGACGAACGCGCACCAGACGAGCAGGGGGAGGTTTTGTGTGACCCAATCCATGCGGTGAGGATAGCGTCCGCGGCGGCTTCCGGCGACAGAGCGGCGGTGTCGAGGGCGAAATCGGCCAGCGCGCGGTAGAGCGGCTCGCGGGCCGCGACCAGCGCCCGGACCTCGGCCTCGCCCCCGGCCGCGGTCAGGTTCGGGCGGCGCGCGGCCGTGGCCGGGTCCGCGCACAGGCGCGCCCACAGCACCTCCGGCGCGGCCGTGAGCCACACCACGAACCCCGCGCCCGTGACGAGCGGCCGGTTCGACTCGCGCACGACCGCGCCGCCCCCGGTGGCGACCACGCACCGCTCGCGCGCGCACAGTTCGGCGAGCGCCGCGGCCTCGCGGTCGCGGAAGCCGGCCTCGCCCTCGGTGGCGAAGATGTCGGCCACGGACTTCCCCGCGCCCGCTTCGACGCGATCGTCCACGTCGGCGAAGTCCCAGCCGAGGCGCGCGGCCAGCAGCCGGCCCACGGTGGTCTTCCCGGTGCCGCGCGCGCCGACGAGGGCGAGCACCCCGGTTCGCGCGTTCGTGCCGCTCACGCGGTCCCCTCTGTCGGCTTCCGGTACACGCCGACCACTTCGGCGATGAACAGCTCTCGGAGCAGCGGCACGAACCGGAGCGGCGCGACCGCCTTGTTGATGAGCAGCCGGCGGTACTCGACCCGGAACCCGCTGCGCCGCATCACCCGCTCGAACCGTCCGACCGTCAGCCGGTGGATGCCCAGTTCCTCCCACGTCGTGTGCGGTGGGAACCCGGCCGCGCGCATCACCGCTCGTCGCGGGAACAGCAGGTGCGTCCACCAACCGGGCAGCTTCGCCCACATGTGTTTGCCGTGGGCGTGGCCCCACGGCGGGCCGAAGCTCAGGAGCAGTTGCCCGCCGGGGCGCAGCACGCGCCGGAACTCGGCGACGAACTTCTCCGGGGTCGGCAGGTGCTCGACCACGTCGATGCAAAAGACGCAGTCGAACGAGTCGTCCGCGAACGGCAGTGCGGCGCTCGCGGAGCACACGAACCGGGCGTTTGGCACGTTCAGCCGTTCCGCTTGGGCCGCGGCGAAGTCCAGCTTGTATTGTTCGATGTCGATGCCGACCGCCTCGCGCGCGTGCGCGGCGATGCGGTACGTCAGCCCGCCCGCGCCGCACCCGAAGTCGAGCGCCCGCCCGCCGTGCCACCCGGGTGCGAGGGCCGTGAACCGCTCGACCACGTCGCCGCCCTTGCGGTACTCGTGCGCGAAGTACGCGGCTAGGAACTGCTCGGTCTGCCCGGTCGAGTGCAACTCGACGAGGTCCGCCTCTTCCGGGTGGGCGGCGCGGAACAGCGACTGGTACCTGCGGCACAGCGAATCGAACAACCCCATACGCGCCCCCGTGTGAACACCCCCGCGCCGGTCCTACTCGTCGCCCGTCTTGTCGTCCGACTTGTCGGCGGCGGTGTCGAACGCGCGCGTCAGCGGCGAGAGCGCCTTGCGGACGATCTGGCGCATGGCGTCGAGGTCCGGGGTCAGCCCGGTGAACAGTTCGACCTGCCGGGCCGCTTGGCGCACGAACATGTCCACGCCCGTGACCGTGTCGCACCCGCGCGACCGGGCCTCGCGGATCAGGAGCGTCGTTTCCGGGTTGTAGATCGTGTCGAACACGGTCGTGCCGGGTTTCAGCACGCTGAAGTGGCACGGCGCTTCGTCCACGTTCGGGTGCATCCCAACCGGGGTGCAGTTCACGAGCACGTCGAACGAGACGTTGTGCCGCGCGTGCCAGTCCACGGCCTTGCACTTGACGTCCTCGGCGAGCTTCTGGGCGCGCTCGTAGGTGCGACTGGCAATGGTGATCTGCGCGCCCTCGCGGTGCAGCGCGAAGGCGACCGATCGCGCCGCGCCGCCCGCGCCCAGAATCAGGATCGAGAGCTGACTGAGCTGCGCGGCCGGGCCGTCCTTGGCGCGCTCGGCGAGGTGCGCCTTGAGCGCGTCTGCGGCGGCGGCGAAGTCGGTGTTCGCGGCCGTGAACTTGCCGTCGTCGCGGCGCACCAGCGTGTTCGCCGAGCCGGTGGTCTGCACGTTCGGCTCGCTCTCGCGGGCCAGCCCCGCGGCGACCTCCTTGTGCGGGATCGTCACGCTGTACCCGCTCACCGGGATCTGCTCGTACGTTTCGATCGCCTGCGGCAACTGGCCCCGCGGCACCCGGAACGGCAGGTACAGCACGTCCACACCCAGTTTCTGGTACACGTGGTTGTGCAGCAACGGGCTGAGGCTCTGCGCGAGCGGGTCGC
>VGZJ01000422.1 GCA_016872595.1 Planctomycetota bacterium | reverse complement strand
CACGGTTAGTTGCTCGACCGCCGCGGCGCGGAACGTGTCGCAGGCGGCCAGCAGCACCTTCTTACCGTCGGATTGGAGCTTCTTGGCGAGCTTGGCGATCGAGGTGGTTTTGCCGGAGCCGTTCACCCCGGCGATCATCACGACAGTCGGACCGGCGGTCTGGAAGTTGAGGCCGGGGCTGGCGTCGGTGAGCAGTTCGCGCAGCTGCGCCTTCACGAAGGCTTCGATCTCGCCCGTGACTTCCTTGTCGCGGAATGCTTGGCGCACGCGGTCCACGATCACACTCGTGGCCTGCGTACCGACGTCCGCGAGGTAGAGCCGCTTCTCCAGTTCGTCGAGGAACGCCTGATCGACCCTGCCCTTCCCGCGGAGCAGGTCGAACACGCCCGTGAACGCGCCCTTCGTCTTCGCGATCCCCGCCTTGATCCCCTTCCACAGCCGACCAAGCATGTGCGCCTCGGAATGAGTGTGCGTGTGTCGCCGCTCATTCTATCGGACCGGCCCGCGGGTGGGTCTCGTTAGCGCTTGGCGCGCCGGGCCGGGGGGATCGTGTCCCACACGCGCAGGGTCTTGTCGCCGGACCCGGACACGAGGCGCGTCCCGTCCGGGCTGAACGCCAGCGCGTGAACGTACTCCGTGTGCCCGCTCAGTTCGGCCAGCTCCCTCCGCCTGGCCACATCCCAGATGCGGATCAGGTTGTCCGCACAGGCGACCGCGAGCAGCTTCTGATCCGGGCTGAAGGCGACGCAGTACACCGTCGTGCCGTTGGGCATCTTGCCCACGCACTCCCACGTCTTCGTGTCCCACAGGCGAACGACGCCGTCGTCCGACGCGCTCGCGAGGAGCGTGCCGTCGGCGGCAAACGCGACCGAAAAACACGGCTTCTCGTGTCCCGTGAGGGCGCGCACCAAGGTCCGCGTTTGCGCGTCCCAAATGCGAACGATGTTTCCGCTGCCCTCCCCCACGGTAGCGATCCACTTCCCGTCGGGGCTGTACGTGAGGTCGCGGATGCAACTCGGTATGTGTTCGATGACCGCGACCTCGGCCTTCGCACTCACGTCGAGGATGTGGACGTGGCCGGTCGGCCCGCCGAAGGCAAGCCGCGCCCCAGTCCGGTCGAACGCGAGTCGACCGTCGGGCCAGACGCGGTTCGGCACCTCCCAGCGGTGGATGAGTGCGCCGGTGTAGGCGTCCCACAGGCGCACGCTGTTGTCGCGTGAGAGCGTCGCGAGCGAGGTGCCGTTCGGGTGGAACGCGACCGTGGTCACCACTTGGTCGACGCCGTGATTCAACTTCAGTAACTCGCGTCCCGAAGTGGCCTCCCAGACGCGGGCCGTTCCGTCCCACGCGGCGGAGGCGACCCGGCTCCCGTCCGGGTGAAACGCGACCCCGTATACGAAGCTCTGGTGCCCGCTGAGCACCGCGCCGCGTTCGGAGCCGCGCGCGTCCCAGAGGCGCACCGTTCCGTCGGGGGCGGCAGAACAGACCGTCGCGCCGTCCGGCCCGAACGCGACCCGATAGACCTCCGTGGTGTGACCGTGAAGCACGGCCCGTTCGCGCCCCGTCTTCACGTCCCAGAACCGGATCGTGCGGTCGTGTGAGGCAGAAACGAGGCGCGCCCCGTCCGGGCTGAACTGCGCGAAGTGAACCCATCCCGTGTGCCCGTGGAACGTGCGCATCGCCTCCCGCGCGACCGGCGCGCCGGAGTCGGACACGTCCCACACGCGGACGGTGCGGTCCATCGAGCAGGTTACGAGGCGCGTTCCACACGGGCCGAACGTGAGGTTGTTGATCTGGTTCTCATGCCCCGTGCAGTGTGCGATCAGTCGCCCGGTCGCGGTGTCCCACACCCGAATGGCATTCCAGTTGTAGGGCGACACGGCGAGGAACCGCGTACCGTCCGGCGAGAACCGCATAGAGAGTACGTCTTCGTTGGCGATAGTGAGCGAGTGACGCACGCGCCCGGTGGCGGTGTCGAACAAGGTCAGCTCGCGCTCCCCCAGTCGGGCGCACACGGTGCGCCCGTCCGGGCTGACGAGCAGGTCCCGCGCCGTCAAGTGGGTGAACTCCATCAGGCGGGTGCCGGTCTGCAGGTCCCAAACGCTCGCGAACCGCCCAACCGCCGGGGGCGCGTGTTCTCCGACGAGATGGAGCTTCGTTCCGGTCACGTCAAACTGCGCATGCGTGGCGCGGGTCCGGTCGCCGGGCAGCAAACGGACGAGACGGCCCGAAGGGACCGCGCGGACGAGTACCTCGTTCCGGTAGTTTGTGTACACGAGGTGCGCGCCGTCGTCCGAGAGCGCGGGGTTACTCGCTTTCTCCTCCGGGGCGGCGAGGACGTGCGCGGTCCGTTCGACCGTGTTCCACACGCACACCGCGCCGTGCGAGTCCGAACCGACCCCCCATCGACCGTCGGGGGTGAACGTTTCGATCTGTGTGCGGCCCCCGACTTTCGGGAACACGAACAGCGACTTGTCGAGTTGGGCGGCGAGCTGATTCCAGACCCAGTCGCGGTGCCCCGGCGGGACGGTGTCGAGAGCGCGGCGGGCCGCGTTCGCGTCGTACAGCCGCAGCGCCCCGGACGCGGCGATCATCGCCACCCGGTAGCGCTCGAACCTCTCATTGTGGGCGGCGTCGTTCGCGTCCTGTAGTGCTTGCCGGGCGGTGCCGGCGCTGTCGTTGGCGCGAGCCGCGCTCTCGTTGGCGCGGGCGGCGTTGGCCCGGGCGTCGTGCATCTTCCAAAAGATGCCGGCCAACCCGCCGACGGCCACCACGAGGAGCGCGAGCGAGAGCAGCGCGACCGCCGGGTTCCGCCGCGCCCAGCGCGCGGTGCGCTCGACGCTCCCGACCGCGCGGGCCTTGATCGTGCGCCCCCTGAGGAACAGGGCGAGGTCGTCCGCGAGGGCCGCGGCGCTCTCGTACCGCTTCGTCGGGTTCTTCTCCAAGCACTTGAGGCAGATCGTATCGAGGTCGCGCGGGATCGCCGGCTGCAACCGGCGCGGCGGCACAGGTTCCTCGCGCGCGGCCAGCAGCATCGTGTCGGCGAACGTCGCGCCCTGAAACGGCACCCGCGCCGTGAGCAGCTCGTACAGGATCACGCCCAGCGCGTACACGTCGATGGCCGGGGCGACCGTCTGGCCCTCGAGTTGTTCCGGGGCCATGTACTCCGGCGTGCCCATCACGGTGCCGGCCCGGGTCAGTCCTTCGGTCGCGCCCGCGGGGCCGATCAGCTTCGCGATACCGAAGTCGGCGATCTTCAGTTCGCCGGCGCGCGTCAGGAGCACGTTGGCGGGCTTGAGGTCGCGGTGGACAACGCCGAGTTGGTGGGCCGCGTGCACGGCGCGGGCGAGCGATTCCACACTGCGCGCGGCGAACGCCGGCGACTGCGGCGCGTCGGTGTGCTGGGCGAGGCTCCCGCCGTCTACCAGTTCGAGTACGAGGTACGGTCCGGCGTGGCGCTCGTTGTACGCGCGCTCGACCTGACCCACCTCGAACACCTGAATCACGTTCGGGTGCTGGAGCTTGGCGATGGCCTCGGCCTCGGCCCGGAACCGCTCGCGGAACTCCGGGTCGGCGAGGGCGTCGCCGCGCAACGTCTTAATGGCGACCTTGCGGCCCAGCTCGCGGTGCCGCGCCTCGTACACCACCCCCATACCTCCGGTGCCGATGACCGCGAGAATCTCGTACCCGCGGATGTGCGGGAAGCCGGCATCCGCGCGCGGCGGGAATGGCGTCGTCCCGAGTGCGGACTCCGGCTCTGGTGCGACTGAACTGAGCCTCGCGAGGCGGAGGGTGGCGTCAGGCGGGCGCAGGCGGGCGGGCGTGCTCATCGCACAGACCTCCGAAACAACCACATTCTCGGCACACCTGAAAGATGCGTCACAACTGCGAGAAATGCAACCGGCGTTGTTATGAGAGTCTAGCCGAAGTGAGAACGCGCGCCGCGCGACAGTCACGGCGCGCGCAGGTAGACTACTTCCTCAGAAGTGGAACGATGGTCCGCACTTCGGTCGTCTTCGCGACGATGGAAAGCGTGAACTCCGGGCCGCCGCCGTCGATCTTGAACTCCATGACCGTCGTCATTTTGCCCTTCGACGTGGTGCCGTCGATGCACCCATCGCCGCTCGTGCTCACGGCCATCGAACCGGCTTTCACCTTGATCGCGGCCTTGCCGCCGAGGTCCGTGATCGGGGCCGTCACCTTGATCTCGATAACGCCAAACTGCGCGTCGCCGTCCTTGTACGTGCGGACGAGCTTCCCGCCGGCCTCGATCTTGGTCGCGTCGAGCTTCAGCCCTTCGCCCCCCAACCCCTTCGCGAGTTTCTCGGCCCCTATTTCCCAGATGACCTTCGACTTTCGGCATGGCATGTGCGCCGGAACCCTGGGATTCCCAGCGTTTCTGCCTCTTTCCTGCCGAAATGACCGAGGAACCCAATGGGTGACCGCCGAAATGACCCCCTGCGTGTGGATTTCGACCGCGAGATCAAGTTGGAGTTCCACGGCTCGACC
>VGZJ01000421.1 GCA_016872595.1 Planctomycetota bacterium | reverse complement strand
CCGGCGAGGTCGAAGTGGCCCCCATGCCGCGCGGCGCGCGCTAACGGGCGATAGGTTCGGTCGACCGCGGCGCGCGGTCGGTACGCTCACTCGCAATGCGGGCGGGCGCATCGGCCGCGCGCCGCGCCCGTTTGCGGCCCGCGTTGCCGCGGCCGCGCGCGCCTGACACAATAGGCAGCACGCGCGCGGCGCGACCAACCCCGGGGCCGGCATGACCGACGAATCCACGATGCGAGTGCGGCTCCAACAGGTCGCGGCCTACCGCGAATTGTGCCGCTCGGTGCAGCGCGGCGGGCGCGAGAACGTCGTGTTCGCGCTCATCATGCTCGGCCTCGCGTACCTCATCTACTCCGGCGGCGGCGCGGCCAACGAGCGCGCCGCGATCCTGTTCGGGATCATCGCCGCCGGCGAGTTGCTCGTCGGCCTCTACAAGTGGTTCGCGCCGTCCGCGTTCGGCCTGTTCCTCGACGGCGTCGTCATGCTCGTGTTCGCCGGCCTCAACGGGTGGTTCGTCTACCAGCGCGTTCAGATGGGGATCGGGGCGAACCCGATCAACGTGTTCTTCGGCCTGTTCATGCTGTTCGGGGCGATCAACCGCTTCAAGAGCTACGGCACGCTCCGGGCGCTGTTCGCGGAGCGCCCGGACCCGGAACACATGGCGTGGTTCGACGACCTCGTGCGCGAGATTCGGTGGTCCGACCCGCAGACGGACCAACTGGCCCTCGACCTGCCGACGCGCCCGCACTGGCGCGCGAAACTGCTCGGCAACACGGCGTTCTTCGTGGCCGTCACGGGCAACGGCGTGTGGGTCGCCGGGCCGGACGACTTCGTGTTGCGGCGCGACAAGGCCGACCGCGGCACTGGCCGCCGCAAGGCGCTCCTGAGCATCCACGGCGAGGGCTACCCGGAGTTCGAGATCGCCGACGACAGTTGGAACAACTACACACGTTGGATCGCCGGTCAGGGGCTGCCGGCGTAAGGCCGCTAACAGGGGACAGGGAACAGGGAGCAGCCAGCCTCTGCCTTCTGTCCCCTGCCTTCTGTCCCCTATCCCCTGTCCTCTGGGCCGAAGGCCGCTGGCATTTATGATCGAAGTGCGCGACCTGTCGAAGTGGTTCCGGGGCGCGGGCGGCGCGCGCGTGACCGCGGTGGACGCGGTGCGGTTCACCGTGCGCCCCGGCGAGGTGTTCGGGCTGCTTGGCCCGAACGGGGCCGGGAAGACCACGACCCTGCGCATGCTCTGCACCGTACTCGCGCCGTCGGCCGGCACCGCGACCGTCGCCGGGCACGACGTGGTGACGCACCCGGGCGACGTGCGCCGCAGCGTCGGGTTCCTCTCGGCGAATACCGGCGTGTACGAGCGCATGACCGCGTGGGAAATGGTCGAGTACTACGGGCGGCTGCACCAAGTTCCCGCCGACGAACTGCGCGCGCGGATGACGGCCCTCTTTGCCGAACTCCAGATGACGGACTTCCGCGACGTGCGCGGCGGGCAACTGAGCACCGGGATGCGGCAGAAGGTGTCCATCGCGCGGGCGCTGGTGAACGACCCGCCGGTACTGATCTTCGACGAGCCGACCGCCGGGCTGGACGTGCTCGTTCAGCGGGCCGTGTTGGAGAACGTGAAGCGGCTCCGCGGCCTCGGCAAGACGATCATCTTTTCCACGCACATCATGCGCGAGGTGGAAAAGCTGTGCGACCGCGTCGCGGTCATGGCGAAGGGGAAGGTCGTGGTGTGCGGCACGCTCGACGAGCTACGCGCGCTGTACCAGCAGAACGATCTGGAAGAACTCTTCTTCGCGCTCGTGAGCTGACTGGTGTTCCGCCCCTTCAGGGCGGAAGACCACCTTCGGCAGATACGCTTGGCTGGCCGGCAGTCGGGCCTCGCTCGCAGAGCCTCGCTCGACCGCGACCGACACCGGGATGAACACGGCGCTACGAGTTGGGGGCGGCCCACGGCACGTCGGTGCGGGCGTGCGGCGGGTGGTCGGTGCCCATGTGCAGGTACGCTTCGCGGGCGTGCGCGCCCAATTGCGGCAGGTCGGTCAGCGGCACTTGGGGCAGCTCGCGGTAGAAGCAAATGTCGTCCGGGAGCGGGGCCGGGATCAGGTCGGCGCTCGGCACCGCAGACTTGGCGAGCGCGAGCAGCCGGTCCCCGTCCGGCCCCGGGGGCGCGCCGAACACGACCAGCTCGTGCGGCTTGTCGGCCCCGACCGGGGTCAGGTCCGGGGTGGCCTCGTCGAACGCCTCCGCGAGCAGCGGCTCCGCGGTCCCCTTCTGGGTGCGCGCGCGGAAGAACACGGCCGCGGGGTCGGAGTGGTCCAGCTTCGTGTCGAGGAACTCGCGGGCCTTCGTCAGCATCAGCTCGCGGAACGCGGGCCCCTTTTCGATGGGCTTCAGGCACACGCTCCCCAGCCCGCGGAACTTCCGGTTGATGTCCTTTTGGAGCTTCTCGTCGAACGCGAGCAGGTCCTCGGCGGGCAGACCCGCGAGGAACTGGTCGGCGGCGGCGGTGAGGTCCTTGCACCCGTCCGGGAGGATCATCTTGCCCGGCCCGGTGGAGGTGGGCGCGGGCGCGGCGTCCTTGACGAGCGCGGCCTGCAACTCGCCGAGCGTGGCCCGGCAGAAGTTGATCTCGCGCAGGTACTCCGGGGCGTTGCCGGCGAGCTTGCGGAACACCGAGAGGGCCATGTCGAGTACGTGCAACTGGAGCCGCTTGCGCGGGTAGCTGCGGAGCAGGTCGAGCACCTCGGCGGCGTTGGCCTTGCGGCTGGTCATCGCGCCCAGCCCGCTCGCGCCGAGCGCGCCGATGGTCTGGATCAGGCGCGCGTACCCGGCCCGGACCTCCTTGTTCAGGTCCGCGCGCACCGGCTCCAGCGCGTCCACCTGTTGCTTGAACTTCTCGCCGATCTGCCGCACGGCCTCTTCCGCGCCGGGGAGCCGGTACTGCGGCACTTCGAGGAACGTCGCGGCCATCACCGCGAGGTGCCCCTCGGTCTCCTTCGCCAGTTCCTCGTACCGCGCGGTGAGGGTGGCGACGAGCGCGCCCTCGCTGCCGTTCTCGCACTCCGGCTTGCCGACCAGCTTGAGCAACTGGTCGAGCGCGCCGCAGGCGCTGTTGGCGTCGAGCCGCCCGCCGGACGGGGTGCGCGTGCGGAGCGGGTCCACGAAGGCGTCGAACACGCGCTCCGGTTCCTCGCGGAGCGTGTCGCGGACGCACCGGTTGAACGTCTCGGTCACGGCCGCGAACGACAGCCGGCGCTCGTCCCACTGCCGCGCGAGCCACTCGGCGATGTGCTCGCGCAGGTGCCCGGCCTCTTTGCCGATCCACCGCTGGAGCTGGCCCTGTGCGAACCGGCGCGTGGCCGCGGCCAGCACCTCCGGGCGCGGCCAACTGAGGCGGAACAGGCCGAACGTCTGGCACGCCGGGGCCGGCGCGGGGAACGCGTTACGGTACACGTCGCGGCCCTCGTCGGCGACGCGCCCGGCCGGGGTGAGCAGCTCGTGGTACAGCGCGCGGGCCGCGCTCGCGAGGACCGGGCGCGCGTGCGCGGGGTCGGCCCCCTTCGGCAGTTGCAGCACCGCGACCCGCGCGAACGGGGGGTTCTCGTCCGACAGCGGGGCCTCGGCCCGGTCGAACGCGGCCCCGTACCGGGTCCGCTTCGCTTGGAAGTGGTGCAGCTCCGCGAGGGCCGCGTGGGTGTTGCCCAGCGCGGCGGAGCGCGGCGCTTTCGGGTCCGAGGGGGGCACGAAGAACAGGCCCGCCACTTCCGGGCGCATGTACCCGACCTGCCGCAGTTCGTGGCGCAGGAGGAACGCCACGTCGAGGAACGTGCCGGACCCGGTGCCCCCGGCCAGCCCCGCGATCACGTAGGCCCGCGGGCGGTTCGTCCGCAGCCCGAGCTTGGTCGCGCGGTCGGCTTGGGCCAGCGGCTCGTCGGTGAGGAACGTCTCGATCTCTTGGCGCAGGCGCTGGGCGACGGTTCGGTAGTTGTCGAGGAGCGCGAGGCGGCCGAACGCGCGCACGCCGTTCGCCGGGCCGGGGTTCCGCGGCAGCTTGTAGAGCGCGCCCGGCGGGAGCCACGGGTCGAGCGGCGGGAGCGTGTCGCGCTGGAGGTAGTGGGCCGAGCGGTTCAGTTTGGTGTGGACGAACTCGGTGGGGGCGATCAGCCCGCGCGGGCCGTCGCCGGCGGGCGCGTCGGTGCCGTCGGTGTCGATGCACAGGACGCGCACGTTGGGCACGCGGTCGGTCGCGCCGTAGCGGTCGAAGATCGCGCGCTTCAACTCTTCGGCCACGCGCCGCCCGATACCGCCGAGGGCGACGATCAGGGCCGGGAACAGCGCGCCGTCGCCGGTCTTTTCCGGCGGCGCGATGCCCAGCGTGCCCATGCGCGCGGTCTGGAAGATCACCGGCCGGTTGAGCGTCTGCGCCGGGTCCGAGCCGGGCGCGCCGGGCGTGACGAGGCGCGCGCTGCCGGGGGCCGGGGCCAGCAGCGACGACACCGGGGTGCCGGGCGC
>VGZJ01000420.1 GCA_016872595.1 Planctomycetota bacterium | reverse complement strand
AGAGGCCATGAAACGACGCAAGATCATGAAGAAGGCACGATCCAAGAAGAAGCGGCCAATACTCATGGCCGACTTGGAGCGAAGGTATCGCGAATCACCTGGGTTTTAGCCCTCTCGCGGATCGTTGCAAAAAATGTCGCGCTCGCGGAGCACGAATGGGCCGCGGGTCGGCCGCAGAACGCCGGGCCGTACCTCGACGCGTGCCCGGCCGAATTGCGCGGGTGGGAGTGGTACTGCCTTCGGGGTTTGCGCGACCGGCCGCTGACCCTCCGCGCACACACCGACGTCGTGTACGGCGTGACGTACTCCCACGACGGGACGCGCATCGCGTCGGTCAGCGACGACCAAACCGTCCGGCTGTGGGACGCCGTAACCGGGGACCCGCTCCGCACCTTCGGCGGACACACGGACCAGCTCTACACGCCGCGTTTCACGCCCGATGGGAAGTACCTCGTCACGGCGAGTCAGGCGGGCGCGGTGAAAGTGTGGGACCTCGAAACGGGTGCGGTCCGCGAGTTCGTCGGGCACACGGACGTGGTGGTCGGGGTCGCGCTGAGCCGCGACGGGCGGTTCGTCGCGTCGGCCAGCGACGACACCACGGTGCGGCTTTGGGAACTCGATTCGGGACGCGAAGTGTACGCCTTTCGCGGCCACACGGACATGGTGAACGCGGTCGCGTTCTCGCCGGACGGCAAGTTGTTGGCCTCGGCGAGTTACGACCAAACGGTTCGCCTTTGGGACGTCGGCACCGGGCGCGAAGGTCACCGACTGTGTAAACACACCGGGTTCGTGTGGACGATCGCGTTCTCGCCGGACGGCCGGCTCCTCGCGTCGGCCGGCGGCGACGCGGTCGTGCGCGTGTGGGAGGTCGAGACCGGCGACGAGCGGTTCGCACTGGCCGGGCATTCGGGCGTTGTATGGAGCGTCGCGTTCGCGCCGGAGGGTCCCTCGACGAGACCGGAGGGGATCGGCACCCGACTCGCCTCGGCCGGTTGGGACAAGACCGTGCGCCTCTGGGATATGGCGAGTGGCCAAGTGGCTGCTACTTTCCGCGCGCATGCTGACGCGGTGAATGCGATCGCTTTCAGCCCGGATGGGACGCGGCTCGCCTCGGCGAGCGACGACCGGACGATTACCGTCTGGGTTGCCGATCGCGAGCAACGAAAAGAGCCCGCCACGGCCCGCACGTTCCGAGACCACACGGGCGCAGTGCTGAGTGCCGCCTTCTCACCGGACGGTAGCCGACTGGCCTCGGCGGGTGACGACCGTACCGCCCGCGTCTGGGATGTCGAGAACGGGTCGGTCCTGTTCGCACTCGTGGGCCACTCGGCGCTCGTGGCCGGTGTCGTGTTCGCACCGGACGGGAAAACGATAGCGACCGCGAGCGCCGACAAGACCGTCCGGCTGTGGAGCACCGATACCGGGCGCGAAATCCGCGTGCTGCGCGGGCACACCGACCGCACCTACGGGCTGGCGTTCTCGACGGACGGGCGCTGGCTCGCCAGCGGCGGGTGGGACCGCACCGTGCGCCTCTGGGACGTGACCACCGGCGAGACGGTGCGCGTCTTCCGCGGCCACACGAACTGGGTCTGGTCGGTCGCGTTTTCGCCGGACGGCACGCGCCTCGTTTCCGGCGGCACCGACCGCACGGTCCGCGTCTGGAACCTGCGCACCACGGACGGCCCGCTCGTTCTTCACGGGCACGAGTTGAAAGTGCTCGGCGTCGCGTTTTCACCGGACGGCCACTCGGTCGCTTCGGCGGGCGGGGACGGGGTGACGAAGGTGTGGGACGCGCACACCGGCACAGAGCTCCGCACACTCGTCGGGCACACCGACCGCGTGACCGCGGTCGCGTTCGATCCCACCGGGGCGCATTTGGCGACGACGAGCGAAGACCAAACGGTGCGCCTTTGGGAAGCGAACACGGGCGCAGCGGTTCACACCTACATCGGCCATGCTCGAACAGTGAACGCGGTCGCGTTCGCGCCTTCGGGCGACCGGCTCGCATCCGGCGGGGGCGAAGGGGCCGTGATGCTCTGGGACATCCCAACCCGGTCGCGTGCGGCTCCGGGAACCTGAACCGATACGATCGGCGGGCGCTCGACAACGTGCCCTGCTGGTGTGATGATGAGCGATTCTCGGAGTGCCGCCAAGCCCCCAACCACGAGCGAATCATGCGCCCGGCCCTGACACTCGCGCTCGCCCTGCTCGCGTCCCCTGCGGTCCGTGGGGCCGACCAGCGGTTCCCCGACTACCGTCCGGTCGCCGGGTGGCCGCAACTACCGCAAAAGCTCGTACTCGGCCCGGTGTCGGCGGTGGCGACCGACGCGAAGGACCGTGTGTTCGTCGCCCACCGCGGCCCGAAACCCGTACTCGTGTTCGACGGCGACGGCACGTTCGTTCGCTCTTGGGGCGACGAGCACATCAAAACCCCGCATGGTTTGCGGATCGACCACGAGGGCAACGTGTGGCTTACCGACATCGGCAATCATTTGGTCATGAAGTTCGACCCCGAAGGGAAGGTGCTCCTCTCGCTCGGCACGAAGGGTCGGGCCGGCGACAAGCCCGATCAGTTCGACCGGCCGACCGACGTGGCGGTCACGCCGACCGGCGAGTTCTACGTCACGGACGGGTACGGCAACGCCCGCGTGCTCAAGTTCGACCGCACCGGCAAGTTGCTCAAGCAGTGGGGCACGAAGGGCAAGGGCGAGGGCGAGTTCGACCTGCCGCACGCGGTATGCCTAGACGCGAAGGGTCGGGTGTACGTCGGGGACCGCGAGAACAACCGGGTGCAGGTGTTCGACGCCGAGGGCAAGTTCCTTCACCAGTGGAAGGAGAGCGGTGCGCCCTACGGGCTGTTCCTCGCGGGCGACCGACTGTTCGTGGCGGACGGGCGTGCGGGCTGGGTCCGCGTACTCGGCCCAGACGGGAAGTCGCTCGGTCGCTTCGGCGAGAAGGGCACCGCGGCGGGGCAGTTCCAGATGCCGCACATGCTGTGCGTCGATTCCCGCGGGGCCGTGTACGTCGCCGAGGTGACCAACAAGCGCATCCAGAAGTTCACCGCCGCGCCTGCCGACTCTTGGGTCGGGCAGAAAGTGCTGAGCCGGAAGGCCGGAACAGCGCTCACCAACACAGGCAAGAACGGCATGTCGATCACGTTACCCGTCCGGCACCTCGTCTATTCGGTGGTGGCGCAGGACGGCGACCGCGTCCGCGTGAACTACCCCGGTCAGGAGGGGTGGGCACCCAAGGCTGAGTGGGTGCGGCTCTCCGACGCGATGGATCATTTCACGGCGCGAATCAAGGACGATCCGAAGGACGCGTTCGCGTGGAGCCGGCGCGGGATCGCTAACCGCTACGCCGGGAAGCCCGACCTCGGCCTGAAGGATCTGCAAGAGGCCGTCCGACTCGCCCCGAAGGACGCCGACCTGATCGGCATTCGCGGGATGATGTGGTGGGCGAATAAGGAACTCGACAAGGCCATTGTGGACTACACCGCGGCGGTGAAGCTCGACCCGATGTACGCGGTCGGGTTCCGCAACCGGGCGCTGGCGTGGCACGCGAACGGCGAGTTCGACAAGGCGATCGCGGATTACACCGAGTCGGCCCGCGTGGCCCCGCACTACGCCCCGGCGTTCCACTACCGTGCGGCCACTTGGCGTGCGAAGGGCGAGCCTCGCAAGGCGTTGGCAGATCTAAACGAGGCGGTGCGACTCGACGGGTCGTACGCCGCGGCGCTAGCCGACCTCGCCCGGTTGCTGGCCACGTGCCCGGACGAGAACGTACGCGATGGCAAGCGGGCCGTGGAACTGGGCACGAAGGCGAACGAGTTGACCGGCGGGAAGGACGCCTCGGTGCTCGACGCACTCGCCGCGGCGAGCGCCGCGGTCGGGGACTTCGAGAAGGCCGTCGCGTACCAGAAAAAGGCACTGACCGACCCGACGTTCGAGAAGGACGCCGGAGCCAAGGCCCGCGAGCGACTCAAGCTCTACGAGCAGAAGAAGCCGTGGCGGGAGTGAACTACATCCGGTAAAGGGAGCTCCTCAGAACCTGTGAGCAACCCAGCGGTGTGCTTCGTGTGTGTGCCCAGTGACACTGTCGGCGGCGCGACCGGACGTGTTCTGTGCGGACGTGTCTGCTCGGAAGCATCGACAACAGCATCTCATCTCGCCGGGAGAATGAGGCGCGTGCAGGGTTGTTGGGTGTGAAGACCTGAGAGAAACGAAGCTGCCCCGGTTCATCCGGGGCGGGAGTTGGGTGCGAAACCGATAGTTGCCGTCACAACATCCTTGTTTTCTAAGTACACCCAGCAGGAGTCGAACCTGCAACCTTCGGTTCCGTAGGGCACTCGAATCGACCCCGGAAAACGCTCCAGATGACTACGTTTTCCAGTGTTTGGATGATACCCGACACCGTTGCGAGATGCAACTGAAGTTCCCCGCGAATAGTGGACAGCGGGAATGTGGTGTAAACTCACTCTCAAAGGAGTCCCACCGATGGCCCGCAAACGCAAGACGTACACGGCGGAGTTCAAGCTCCAG
>VGZJ01000419.1 GCA_016872595.1 Planctomycetota bacterium | reverse complement strand
GCGACGCCTCGGCGGCGCGACCACGAGTTGGACCGGGGGTTGCGCGGGGGCGGCCGGCACTGGCGGCGCGGCCACGCTCTGCCCCGCGAGCCAGCGCTCCAGATCGTCGGCCACGTCCGCGGCGCGGGCGTAGCGGTTTTCGGGCCGCTTTTCGAGACAGTGGCGGACGATGGCTTCCAACTCCGGTGGCACGTCCGGCGCGAGCTGCGCGAACGGCGGCGGGTCGTCGAACCGGATGCGGTGGAAGATGTCGGTCTCGCCGTCGTCCTCGAACGGCCGCCGCCCGGTGAACAGTTCGTACAGGATGATGCCCAGCGCCCAGATGTCGCACGCCGGGGTGTAGTTCTCGCGCCCGCCCATCGTCTGCTCTGGCGACATGTACTGCCGCGTGCCGAGCGGCACGAGTGTGATGGAGAGGTCGGCGGCGTCGTCGGCATCGGTCGGGCGCACGAGGCCGAAGTCGGCGACCAGCGGTTCGTCGCCGGTATCGACGAGGATGTTGAGCGGCTTCAGATCGCGGTGGACGATTCCTTTGGTGTGGAGGTAGCCGACGGCGCGGGCCACCTTCGCCAGCAACCGGGCCGCGGCGGGCAGGTCGTGGCGCAGCCGTTCGAGGTGGTGGTACAGGGTCTTCCCCGCGACGAACTTCATCGTCAGGTAGGGCAACCCGGACCACGAACTGGCGTCGAAGATCGGGACCACGTTGGGGTGGTCGAGCCGGGCCAGCGTCTTCACCTCGCGGGCGAACCGCACGTGGAAGTCGCGGTCGCGCGCCCACCCGCTCTTGATGAGCTTGAGGGCTACGACCTTGTTCATCTTCAGGTGGAGCGCCTTGAACACGGTGCCCATGCCGCCGTCGCCCAGAACGCTCAGCATCTGGAAGCCGGGGATCTGCGGGATGTCGGGGTTCGGGTTCGGGCGGGTCGCGTCGGCCCCGAAGGAGACCGTGACCGCTTCCGGTGGCGCGGGCGCGAAACTGGCGGTGTGGTCGAGCGGGTACGGCGCGGTTCCCGCGACCGCGGGCGCGTCGAGCGGCGGCACGTCGAGCCAACTGGCCGTGCCAGCGGCGCGCGTGTCGGGCGTTCGGGGAGGTTCCGGCTCGGCCATGGGCGGCGGCTCAGCGTGTCGGAGAGGTCGCCACATCATAAACCCCCGGTCGTGCGTTGGGAAGCGCCATTGGCGCGAAAAATCGCCGTTCGGCGCGATTATCTCCGCCGCGTGTTTCCGACGCGCCGCGCGGGTCTGTTCCGCGCCTGCTAGGATTAACGTGACGTGAACCGAACAGAGGACAGGGTGTGAGCGCGCTAGAGTACCAGTTCGATGTGATCGTGGTCGGGGCCGGGCACGCCGGCACCGAAGCGGCAATGGCCGCCGCGCGCCTCGGCCTCCGCACCTGCCTGCTCAGTATGAACGCCGACGCCGTGGCCCAAATGAGCTGCAACCCGGCCATCGGCGGCGTCGCCAAGGGCCAGATCGTCCGCGAGATCGACGCCCTCGGCGGCGTCATGGGCAAGTGCATCGACGCCAGCGGCATCCAGTTCCGCGTGCTCAACGCCAGTAAAGGCCCGGCGATGCACTCGCCCCGCGCGCAGGCCGACAAGAAGCTGTACCAGTTCACCATGAAGCGCTGGGTCGAGGAGCAAGAGAACCTGACGCTGCGCCAAGAGTTGGTGGAGGGGCTGCTTCTGGAGCCAGCCGCTCGCGGCTTCGCAATCAAAGGCGTCGTCGCGCGGGGCGACACGCGCTACCTCGCGCCCGCGGTCATTCTCACGACGGGCACGTTCCTCAAAGCCATCATGCACACCGGCGAGGCCAAGACCGTGGGCGGGCGCGCCGGCGATTCGTCCGCAGAAGGCATGAGCGGGTCGCTCGCCGAAGCCGGGTTCGAACTGGCGCGGTTCAAGACCGGAACCCCGTGTCGGCTCAACGGCCGCACCATCGATTTCGCCAAGTGCCAAGAGCAACCGGGCGACACCACCCCGCGGCCGTTTAGTTTCAGTACCGAGCGCATCACGGTCCCTCAGGTGGTGTGTCACAGCACCGAGACGACGCCCGCGGTTCACGACCTGATCCGCGCGAACCTGCACCGCGCGCCAATGTACAGCGGGCAAATCTGCGGGCGCGGGCCGCGCTACTGCCCCAGCATCGAAGACAAGGTCGTGCGCTTCGCCGAAAAGGACTCGCACCTGATCTTCCTCGAACCGGAAGGGCTGAACACCCGCGAGTACTACTGCAACGGCATCAGCACGAGTCTGCCGAAAGACGTGCAGGCCGCGATGCTGAAACTGATCCCCGGCCTCGAGCGCGCCGAGGTGATGCGCTGGGGCTACGCGGTCGAGTACGACTACGCCCCGCCGACGCAGCTCCACCCGACGCTCGAAACGAAGCGCGTGAGCGGGCTGTACTTCGCCGGCCAGATCAACGGCACCACCGGGTACGAAGAGGCCGCGGCGCAGGGGCTGATCGCCGGGCTGAACGCGGCCCTCAAGCTGAAGGGCGAACCGCCGCTCGTGCTCGACCGCGCGCAGGCGTACATCGGCGTGCTCATCGACGACCTCGTGACGAAGGGCGTGGACGAGCCGTACCGCATGTTCACGTCGCGCGCCGAGTACCGGCTGCTGCTGCGCCACGACAACGCTGACCGGCGGCTCGCGCGCGTCGGCCGGCGCGTCGGGTCCGTGAGCGATTCCGATTGGGCGCGGTTCGAGGCGAAAGAGCAGGGCATCGCGGCGCTTCAGTCGGAACTGCGCGCGCACAAGAGCGACGGCGATTCGCTGGCGACGTGGCTGCGCCGCACGGAAGTGGAGTGGGCCGCGGTGTGCGCGCGCCGGCCCGAACTGCGGGCGTGGGACGCGCGCCCCGACGTGGTGGAGCAGGTGGTTCTGGAAGCGAAGTACAGCGGGTACATCGACCGGCAGGCCGCGGACGTGGAGCGGTTCCGCCGCGCCGAGGACCGGCGCATCCCGCCCACCTTCGACTACGACGCGGTCCACCAACTCCGCCACGAGGCGCGCGAGAAGTTGAACCGGGTGCGGCCCTCTAGTGTGGGACAGGCGAGTCGCATCAGTGGCATCACCCCGGCCGACCTCGCAATGCTGTTGCTTTATCTGGAATAGGTGGTTATGGGCCGCCCGCCCGTTGGGTGAAGCCGGGCAACCGGCAGCGCCCGCGGGCGCGGGCACAAGGAAGGGACCGAGGAGGAACGGGCGGCAGCGCACGGAAGCGCGTCGGGGAAGGCGGGCGAACCGGGCAAGGTGTCGGGGTCGTGCGGGCGGAACCTGTGTGGGTCGGGAAGTTTCCCCCGGCCGCGCGGGGGGCGGCGCATTGATCCTGCGTCGGGCCGCGGTATGATGTGGTGAGCGGTCGGACCCGCCCCACTTTGCCCCGCCTCCCGAAGTTCTCCACCGTGGGCAGGCCGACCAGCTTCCCCCTCATGCCCCGCCCGCCGGTGCGCTGCGTCGCGCCCCGCGCGCGGAGCCGCCCGGTTCCCTGTGTGCGTTTACGGACGGAGTTCCGGTCCGCGCCTCTGGCCCCCGTGCCGGCGCGGATCTCCCCCATGCGAGCCGGCTGAGCCGGCAGGTGGACGCGCTATGAAGACGGTGTTCACGACCGGCGAAGCTGCCAAGATCTGCAAGGTCTCGCAGCAAACCATCATCCGCTGTTTCGACAACGGACAGCTCAAGGGGTTCCGCGTGCCGGGCAGCAAGTTCCGGCGCATCCCCCGCGAGGCCCTCTACAAGTTCATGAAGGACAACGGCATCCCCACGGACGCCCTCGAGAGCGGCAAGCGCAAGATCCTTCTGGTGGACGACGAGCCGGATATCGTCGCCCTCGTCAACGACGCGCTCCAAGCCGACGGCCGGTTCGAGGTGCGCATCGCCTCCAACGGGTTCGACGCCGGCATGATGGTCAAGGACTACCACCCGGACCTCATCGTCCTCGACGTGATGCTGCCCGACATCAACGGCAAGGAAGTGTGCCACCGCGTCCGCGCCGACCCGAGCATGGAAGACGTGCGCATCATCTGCATCTCCGGCATGATCGAAGAGGACAAGGTGCAGGAGCTGAAGCTCGCCGGGGCCGACGACTTCCTGCCCAAGCCGTTCGACGTCGATCACCTGATCGAGAAGATGTGCATCCAACTGGAGATCGAGGCCGGGGTGCTGGCCTGAAATAGTTGATAGTGGTGAGTGGGCAGGGGGCAGGCCGGGAGCGGTCCGCTTCGGGTTCTCCACTGCCCACTGCGTACTGCCCACTGCCCACTGAGGTTGCCATGTCAGGGAAGGCGGTGGGCCGGGTCGCGGCGGCGGTGCCGTGGCTCTGCCCGAACACGGACGACCTGATCCGACTGGCGGAAGCGCCGGCCGGGTTCGCGCGCCCGTCGGCCGCCGCGCCCGCCGTGCTCGCGCTCCTGATCCGCTTTGCCGCGCCCGCCACCGGCCCCGCGCCCTTTTGCCCGACCGCCCTCGAATCCGCCACGCTCCCCGATGTCGCGCTCGCGCTGCTCCGCGCGTCGCCGCACTGTTGGGTTCCCGATCACTCCGAGGCCGGCAC
>VGZJ01000418.1 GCA_016872595.1 Planctomycetota bacterium | reverse complement strand
CCACCTCCGCCGCCCGAACCGCCACCGCCGCCACCGCCGCCCGCGCCGGTGCCGCCGGGGTTCGCGCCCGCGCCGGCGTTCCCGGCGCTGTTCCCGTCGTTCACCCCGGCGCGGCCGGACCTGCACGACCTCGCCCCGGAACTGCGGGCCGCGCACCTGCTGCGCCCGTGGCCCGAGGTGCGCATCGGCCTCGACCTCGCGCGCGCCGCGGCGTACTTCGCGATCCCGCTGTTCGTACTGCTCGCGGTCGGCAACCTGTTCGTCGCCCCGTTCGCGAACCCCAGCGACGCGAGCTTCGTGCAGAGCACGATCATGGTGCTCGGCCTCGTGCAACTGTTCCCGCTGGTGCTGCACGCGGTCGGCCAGTTGACGTGCCTGCGCGTGCCCGACTCGCACGGCGCGAGCCGGGTGCGGGTCTGCGTGTTCCTACAGGCCGCGACGCTGGGCGGCGCGGTCAGCGCGGCCGTCGTCTCGTCGTACACGGCCGCGGTGCTCAGCGCCGTCGCCGGGTTCGTCTCGTTCGGCATGTGGCTCTCGTTCCTCGCGCGCCTCGGCCAGCGCCTCGACGACCGCCCGCTGATGAGCGCCGCGTGGTCGTACACCTCGTGGTTCTGGGCCGGGTTGCTGATCGCGCTGGGCCTCGCGGTCGTGTCGTACCACGGCACGCGCCAGCGCGACGTGTACACGGCGTGGGGCTTCCGGGCCGCGTGCGCCGTCATCCTGTTGCTGCTACTGCTCGGCTACGCCGGACTGGTGCGCACCGCGTCGATGGCCGTCGCCCGTTGCGCCCCGGTCAGCGTGAAGCGCTGACGCCGAACGCCGAAAGGAACCTCTCCCATGTTCGCACGCGCCGCGGCTCTGTTCGTTCTGCCTCTGCTGTTCCCGCTGTCGGCGGGCGCGCAGCCGAAGGCCGACGGGTTCGCCGTCGAGCGCGGCGACGGGCGCGCGGAGGTCCGCTTCGCCGGGAAGCCGGTCGGCACCTACGTCTGGGCCGACCCGAAGGTGAAGCGGCCGTTCTTCATGCACCTGCACGCGCCCAACGGCGCGCAACTCACGCGCAACCACCCGCCGAAGGCCGGCGACGCGGGCGACCACGACACCATGCACCCCGGCCTGTGGCTCGCGTTCGGCGAATTGGGCGGCGCGGACTTCTGGCGCAACAAGGGAACGGTGGCGCACGTCGAGTTCGTCACCGCGCCGACGGCCACCGCGACCGCGGCCACGTTCGCCGTCCGCAACCGCTACAGCGCGAACGGCAAGACCGTGTGCGACGAGGTGTGCCGCGTCACCATCACCAAGCGCGCGGGCGGGTTCCTCCTCGACTGGACCTCGGAGTACACCGGCCCCGACGACTTCACCTTCGGCGATCAGGAAGAGATGGGCTTCGGCGTGCACGTCGCCACCCCGCTCACGGTGAAGGGCGGCGGGCGCATCCTCAACAGCGCGGGCGCGAAGAACGAGAAAGAGGCGTGGGGCAAGGCCGCAGACTGGTGCGACTACGGCGGCACCGTCGACGGCACCGCGGCCGGCGTCGCGCTGTTCCCGGACCCGGCCAACTTCCGCCGCTCGTGGTTCCACGCGCGCGACTACGGCGTACTCGTCGCCAACCCGTTCGGGCGCAGCGCCTTCACCCGCGGCCCGCGCAGTGCCGTCGTGGTGAAGAAAGGCGACACCTTCCGCCTGCGGTTCGGCGCGCTCCTCTACAGCGGCCCGGCCGACGTGGGGGCCGCGTTCGCGGAGTGGGTCGGCCCGCTGCCGCGCGTGCTGGTCGCGAAGGACGGCAAGGGCTTCGTCACCGACGCCGGCAAGCCGTTCGTGCCGTGGGGCTTTAACTACGACCACGACCCGAAGGGCCGGTTGATCGAAGACTACTGGGACGCCGAATGGGACGCGGTCGCGACCGACTTCGCGCAGATGAAGCAACTCGGCGCGAACGTGGTCCGCGTTCACCTCCAGTTCGGCAAGTTCATGACCGCGGCCGACAAGCCCGACGCGAAGGCGCTCGACCGCCTCGCGAAGCTCGTGCAGTTGGCCGAAACGAACCGCCTGTACCTGAACCTCACCGGCCTCGGCTGTTACCACAAGAAGGACGTACCGGCGTGGTACGACAAACTGCCGGAAGCCGCGCGCTGGGACGCGCAGGCGAAGTTCTGGGAAGCGGTCGCGGCGCGGTGCGCGAGGTCGCCCGCGATCTTCTGCTACGACCTGATGAACGAGCCGGTAATCAGCGGCGGCGCGCGCGAGGACTGGCTCGGCCCGGCGTTCGGCGACAAGCACTTCGTGCAGTTCGTGTGCCTCGACCCGAAGGGCCGGGCGCGCCCGGAGGTCGCGCGGCAGTGGGTCGCGCACCTGACCGCGGCCGTGCGCAAGGCCGACCCGAAGCGCCTCGTCACGGTCGGGCTGGTGGATTGGAGCCTCGACCGCAAGGGGCTGACGTCCGGGTTCGTGCCGGACAAGGTTCACGAGAAGCTCGATTTCCTGTGCGTTCACCTCTACCCCGAGGCCGGCAAGCTCGACGACGCGCTCAAGACGCTGCGGGCGTTCAACGTCGGCAAGCCCGTTGTGGTGGAAGAAACGTTCCCGCTCAAGTGCGCCGGAAAGGAACTGGACGAGTTCATCGCGAAGGCCGGCCCGGACGCCGCCGGGTGGATCAGCTTCTACTGGGGTGCGCCGCCCGAGAAGCTGCGCGCCTCGAAGGAGATCAAGGACGCGATCCTGCTCGACTGGCTGGAGCGGTTCCAGAAGCGCGCGCCCGGGGGCAAGTAAGGTGGTGATCGGGCCGCGCCGCGCGGGTACACTTGCGCCGCTTCTCCCCCAAGCGAGGCCATCATGCCCGACACCGACCCCGCACTCGACCGGCGGCACTTCCTCGGCACCGCGTCGGCGTCAGCCGCGCTCGCCGGCGCGAGCGCGACCGCCGCGCGCGCCGCCGACCCGCGCCCGGACGCGCGCCCGCCCGTTACCGCCCCGCGTGCCACGTCCGGCGATTCGCGGCATGCGCCCAAGTGGGACGAAGCGTTCACGCTCACGGTCGGCACCGACCGCGGCGACCTGCGCGGCACGGACCAGCGCGTCATTCAGGCCGCGGTCGATACGGTCGCGCGCATGGGCGGCGGCACCGTGCGCCTGCTGCCGGGTACGTTCCGCCTGCGCAACGCCGTGTACCTGTGCTCGAATCTGCGCCTCGTCGGGAGCGGGCCGGAAACGGTGCTCATCAAGGAGGCGTCGGCGACCACGAAGCTCGCGGCCGATTCCGACTGGTACGATCAGGAAATCACGCTCGCCGAGGCCGCGGGGTTTCAGGTCGGCGACGGCGTGTGCCTGCGCGCGAAGAACCCGCACCACGGCGGGCAGACGGTCATCAAGCGCACGCTGGTCGCGCGCGCCGGCAGTCGCTTCAAGCTCGACAAGGGCCTGCGCGAGAACCTGTGGGCCGGCGGCGCGCCCACGGCTTCGACGCTGTTCCCGATCCTCAGCGGCGAGTTCGTCACCAACGTGACCATCGAGGGCCTCGCGCTCGACGGCAACAAGACCAACAACGCGGAGCTGGACGGCAACTACGCCGGCTGCATCTTCCTGCAAGACTGCGCCGACTTCACGATCCGCAAAGTGATCGCCCGCAACTACCGCGGCGACGGCATCAGTTGGCAGATCTGTCACGACGTGACGGTGGAGCAGTGCGAGAGCCGCGACCACACCGGCCTCGGTCTGCACCCCGGGTCCGGGTCGCAGCGCCCGGTGATGCGCGGCAACACCATCACCGGCTGTCACATCGGGCTGTTCTTCTGTTGGGGCGTGAAGTACGGCCTCGCGGAGAACAACACCATCGAGGACACGAAGACCGCGGGCATCTCGGTCGGCCACCGCGACACCGACAACCTGATTCGCGGTAACACCGTGAAGCGCAGCGGCGTGGCCGGTGTGCTGTTCCGCCCGGAGCGCGGCGCGGGCTTCACCGGCGACCGCAACACGGTCGAGGGCAATACGCTCATCGACAACGGCGGCGACGAGGGCGCGGCCGTAGACGTGCAGGGCACGACCGCGAACCTCGTGTTCCGCAACAACACGGTGAAGGACACGCGCGGCCCCGCCAAGCGCGCCGGCTTCCGGCTCGGCAAGGACACGAAGGACATCACCCTTGACGGGAACACGGTCGAAGGCTTCGCGACGAAGCTCGACGACCGCCGCAAGTAAGGGACCGACCGTGGCAAAGCAGGTGTACTACTCCGGTGACGTGCAGGGCGTCGGGTTCCGCGCGACGGCGCGGCACGTCGCGCGGGCGCACCCGGACGTACGCGGTTGGGTGCGCAACCTCGCCGACGGACGCGTCGAACTGTTCGCGGACGGCCCGGCCCGCGCGGTCGAAGCGTTCCTCGCCGACCTCCGCGCGCGCATGGCCGACCACATCCGCAACGAAGACACCTTCGACCGCGCCCCCGACGACGCGCTCACCGGGTTCCGCATCACCTACTAACGGCGCGGCGCGAAGCGGGTGTATTGAAAAGACTCGTTGCGCAATAGGTGTTGGTTCAGTCGCACTTCGGCCAGACGATCCTGTGTGGTCGTTACCCGTACATCCGGTTGTGGAGTCCGGCGACGTTCTTCA
>VGZJ01000417.1 GCA_016872595.1 Planctomycetota bacterium | reverse complement strand
GTCGCAGGGCAAATGCAGCGAATCGTAGGGGCTGGTCGGGGTTGGCGGCTCGCGTGATTGTCTCTCACAATCGAGCGGTGCGCGCCCAGCGGCGCAGGTCGCGACCCTGTACTGGCCTCGCGGCGCGTACCGGCTCGGTTCACCGAAAGCGGTGACAGCGGGTTGTCACTTGGTTGTGGTCGCCGAGGCGAGAGGTGCGGTCAGGCGGCGGCGCGGGAGTCGTGCTTGAGCAGGCCGCCGAGGCGCTCCCGGCACTGGACCGCGCCGGTGGGCAGCTTCAGGATCGGCGGATCGCTCGCGGGTCGGTCGGCGTCGGGGAGCGGGACGTTGCCGCGGGACTGGTGCGGGCGCTCGAGGTTGTAGTGGGCCACGAACTCGCTCACGACGTGCCGCAGGTGCTTCTCGCCGCAGATGAGGAAGTGGTCGAGGCACTCCGTGCGCAGGGTCTGAACCCAGCGCTCGGCGTAGGCGTTCATGTTGGGGGCACGCGGCCCGACCCGCTTCACCTCGGTGCCCTCGGCTTCGAGCACCGCGTCGAAGCTCGCGGCGTACTTGGCGTCGTGATCGATGAGCAGGTGGGTGGCGGGCAGGTTCCAGTCCTGCATTTGCATGGACGCGTTGCGGGCCTGCTGCGCGACCCACGCCGAGTCGGGTCGGGCGGTGGGTGAGGAGACGATGTCGCGGCGGCTGGCGACGTGGATGAAGAACAGCAGGTACAGGTCGACGATCCCGGTGGCGGTGATGGTCCGCACCGACACGAAGTCGCTGGCCCAGAGTGGGGTGGCGTGGCGATTGACGAAGTCGGCCCACGAGCCCTCGCCGCGCTAGGGTCCGGGGTCGATGTCCGCGGTCTTGAGGATGTTCTTGACGGTAGTGCGGCTCACGCCCGCGACGCCCAGGTTCTTCAGTTCGCCGAGCACCCGGGTGTAGCCCCAGCCGTTCTCGGTCGCCAGCTTCAGCACGAGGGCGCGGACTTCCTCCGCGGTCTTGGGGCGGCCGGGCTCGCGGGGGGAACCGCCGCGTGAGCCGCGCCGGGCGGGTCCAGAAGCTGGGGGCGGTGGCCCCGCCGGCGCGCCGGGGTACGCCGGTGCCGGACGACCCGGTGCGGTTCGCGCGCGGGCTGGTGGCGCGGGGTGAGGCTCATCGCGGGCGGAAGGCAATCGGGAATTCGTTTCGTTGATCCGGGTCGGCCATCGCCGAGGGCTGCGGTGCGCCGGTTGCGACGTGTTCGACGCTTCGGGAGGCGAAACAACGCTTGGAGCGATGTTTGAGGGCACCGTTGGACCGTGGCCGAGACGGTATTCGGGTGCGAAACTCGTTGCTGGCTGCCTTCCGAGGGGGTAATCTTGTGGCCTCACAGTCGATTCGTGTTCCCAGAAGCGTTCATCTGGGAAATATGGGTCGAAATCTCTTCGATGAATGTTGCCCGGGTTGGTCCTTCCGATTACGCTGAGGCTAAGTTTGCTCAACACCCTCCCCTTGACATTCTTGGTTCTGAAATTCTGCTTCGTGCTCGCCGGTCCAAAGCCTGCCTTCGCGAACTATTTGCGTCCCGATTCACAACCGGTTGCAAACGATTGGAATCTGTCACAATCCCTACTCTCTGATTCTTCCATGGGCATTGTCCGCCGATGAAATCCATTCCGCTCGTCTTGATGTTGGCAGGCACCTGCTCCGTGCCATTCGTCTTCGGCCAAGAACAGCCCCTTTCTCTCGAGGCCGCACGAGAGCAGGGTCGCGCGAGATCGCGGTACACGAAAGAGACCAAAACGCCCCCGATTGCGGCGGTTGCGGCACCCAAAGCCAACCTGGCCGAATTCCAACGGCGAGTTCAGCCGATTCTCACCGAGAGTTGTCTGGGGTGTCACGGACCCAAGGTCAGCAAAGGCAACTTTCGAGTCGATCAACTGAACCCGGATCTGCTCGCGGGTCCTGATGCGGAGCGGTGGCAGGAGGTTTCCCATTCGTTGGGGAAATCGGAAATGCCGCCCGAAAACGACAAGAAGATCGTCCTCACCGACAAAAATCGCACCGTGGTCCTCGATTGGCTCCGCGAGGAACTCGACAAAGCGTCGCAGGTCCGTCGCACCACCAAGCAGCACTCGTCGTTTCGACGGCTTACGAATTACGAGTACGACTACGCCGTTCAGGATCTGCTCGGTGTGCCGTTTAGCTTGCCGCAGCGACTGCCGCCCGAGAGCGCAACGGAGGATGGATTCAAGAACAGTTCGGAACTGCTGCAACTGACGGGCAGTCAGTTCGAGATCTACCGCGAGCTCGCACTGAAGGCACTGCGTCGGGCCACGGTGGTCGGCGACCGACCCAAGCCGGTTGTCTACACGCTCTCGGTCGCCGATGAGGTGGCCAAGGTGAAAGGTGGCTCGAAAAACAACAAGAAGTCGTCGTACCCGGTGCTGAATCGCGAAACGGGGAAAGTCCAGGTCTTGCGTGCCATCGGGGTGCCCTCGCGCGGGTTCACCCCATTATCGTCCGGACCGCGGGAACCGCGCTCGGCACACAGGCCCGAACGCGCGTGCCGTGCGGTTGGCGTGCAGGACGTTGACTTCGGACTGAATCCGGTTACCATCCGAGAGGGAAAAGGCGCGAAGGACCGTTTGACGGTGTTGCCGTCGTCGGTGGTCCCGGCTCTGAAGGAACAACTGGACGCGGTTCGCGCGCTGCACCGCGACGACTTGGCCGCGGGGTTCGGGCGGGTGTACTTGCCCGCGGCACTGGCGGTGAAGTACCCCGGCGCGGCGGCAGAGTGGGGTTGGCAGTACGTGTTCCCGTCGGCGAAGCGCTCGACGGACCCGCGGAGCGGCGGCACCACTTGAGCGCGAACGCGGCGGGCTGCGCGGTGTTGGAAAACCGGTGTCCTGGGTAGCATTGTGGGGCTGGAGGGAAGCCCAGAAGCCGCAACGGGAAGCCCAGAAGTGTCGAAGAAACGGCTTGCGATGGTCGGCGTGGTGGTGTGCAATAGTGATCGTGGGCGAGGGGTTGGGATCGAACCCCCATAGATCGGGGCGAGTGCAACAGCGCCCCGGAGCCCGCGGGTCAGTTCAACCGGAATCTATGCGACGCGGAGTTCAGCTCCCGCGACCTTCCCGTTGTTACCTCCCGCGTCGCATAGATTCTTTTGCGTTCGGCGGCAGATGCAGAGGTCGCTTACAACAAGGGGTAGTCGATATGGCGAAAAGCAAGCCGATTTCTCTCTCGGACGTCGAGAAGGCTCAGGCCGAATGGGTGGCCGCCATCCTCGCCATCGGGCAGGCCTACACGAACGGGTATGACGTTGTCGCTGAAGCCACCAAGCAAATCGAGGCCCTCTACGGGTACAAGGTGGGTACCAAGAAAGTGCTCTTCAAACCGACGAAGTGCGCCGTGCGGCAGTTCCGGCCGACCTTTGAAGGGGCGCTCTCGTACTTCGTTGGCCACGCCCTCGCGCCGGCGGGCTTCGCAGAAGACGGAGGGTTCGCCATCACCCCGTTCATCGACGTCCGCTTCAACAACGCGGGCGTCATCATCGAGGACGGACGCGCCCTCGCGATGGGGAACTATTTCTTCACACCGGCGGACGGTACGGTCATCAAGGTGGAGTACACGTTCGGCTACTACTGGGCCACCGCAAGCGCCTTCGTCATCGACCTGCACCACTCTTCGCTGCCGTATCAGCCGGCCCACCCTTAACCCGGAAACGTCGGTCGAGGTGGCCGAGTAAAGGCCCGCCGAACAAGGTGCTGCAGCAGACGGCGGGGCATGAATCGTTTCTAAGTCTTCAAGCTCTCCGGTGCCCCGCCGCTGCTGAGCTTGGTCGACTATGAAGCCGTGTGTGGGTCAAGTCCGTTGGTGCTGTTTTTCTGAGTCGTTTCGTTCCGCGCGCGGCCCTCACCGGTAGTTGGGGCCGCGCGCGGAACGAAACGACCCCCGACCCCGGTCGCCGACCGGGACCACGCGCTCCCTCAGTTCGATCGCACGCGCGAGGACCGCACTCGACTATCCGAGGTCACGGGCGCCCGCGTCGCGGATCGCGCCCGGCCCCACACATCCCGTACGCCCCGCCGCCCATTCGTTCGGCCGAGGTCCGCGGCACTCGCGCGCCGCGCCCCCAGACCCAGCTTCGAGCTGACGGGGCGAGTCCCCCGTGTCCGACCGACCGTCTCCGCTTCCGTCTCGGGCCGCGCTACAGAGTCAGTGACAACGCGCTGTCACTCGGGCCGCCGCACTCCCGAGCGCGTGACAACGCGTTGTCACTCAGCCCGTTCGCCCCGACGCCGGGTCCGGGGCGTCGCGCCACGGCACCCGGTCCCGCAGCATGGCCCAGCACCGCACCAGCACCTTCCGCGCCAGCGCCACGATCGCCGGCTTCTTCCGCGCCTGACCGCCCCCCGTCAGCCGCGCGTACACCGCCCGCGCCCACCCGTTGTACCTCAGCATGCACCACGCGCACTCCACCAGCAGCTTGCGCAGCAGCGCCGGGCCGCGCCGCGTGATCCGCCCCTTGCGGTCCGTCACCGTCGTGTGCAATTATTCTGTCGCAGGGCAAATGCAGCGAATCGTAGGGGCTGGTCGGGGTTGGCGGCTCGCGTGATTGTCTCTCACAATCGAGCGG
>VGZJ01000416.1 GCA_016872595.1 Planctomycetota bacterium | reverse complement strand
CGCGCGACAAGCACCCGGAGTGGAACGGCGAGCGGACCAAGATGGTCTATACGTTCCCGACCGATGAAACCTTGTGGAAGAAGTACGCGGAACTCCGCGCTGCCAGTCTGCGTGAAGGGCGTGAGGGCGTTGAGGCGACCGAGTTCTACCGCGCCAATCGCGAGGTGATGGACGCGGGTTCGCGCGTGGCGTGGCCGGCGCGGTTCAATCACGACGAGTTGTCCGGCCTCCAGCACGCGATGAACCTGCGGCTCCAAGACGAGGCCGCGTTCTTCGCGGAGTACCAGAACGAGCCGCTCCTTGAGGAGGTCGCCGGCGATGACGAACTGACCGCTGACCAGATCGCCGGGAAGTTCAACCGGCGTGGTCGTGGCGAGGTGCCGCTGGGGTGCGGTCGCCTCACCGCCTTCATCGACGTGCAGGGAAGTCTGCTCTTCTGGGTCGTGTGCGGGTGGGAGGACGACTTCACGGGCTACGTTCTTGATTATGGTGCGTGGCCGGACCAGCGCCGTCCGTATTTCACGCTCCGCGAAGCCAACCCGACGCTGGCGATTGCCACTGGCGCGGCGGGAATCGAAGGCGCGATTTACCAGGGGCTTGAGAAGTTGACCGCCGTGATCCTCGGGCGCGACTGGCCGCGCGACGACGGTGCGGTCTTGCGGGCCGAGCGGTGTCTGATTGACGCCAACTGGGGAACCTGCACCGATGTCGTGTACCAGTTCTGCCGCGAGTCGGCGCATGCTTCGGTGGTGACGCCCTGCCACGGGCGGTTCGTCGGCGCGTCGAGCCAGCCGTTCAGCGAATACAAGCGACGCCCTGGCGACCGCGTCGGGCACCACTGGCGCATCCCCAACGTGCAGGGAAAGCGCGCCGTCCGACACGTCCTGTTCGACACCAACTTCTGGAAATCGTTCGTGCAGGCGCGACTCGCGGTTCTGCTGGGTGACCGTGGATGCCTGTCGCTCTTCGGCGACCGGGCCGAGACGCACCGGCTTTTCGCAGACCACCTCACAGCCGAGTACCGCGTGAAGACCGAAGGACGCGGCCGCACTGTGGACGAGTGGAAGATCCGGCCCGAGCGCAGCGACAACCACTGGCTCGACGGCGTCGTTGGCTGCGCTGTGGCCGCGTCGATGCAGGGTTGTTCTTTGCCGGGCACGGACGTGAAACCCGCACCCAAACGCGAGCGCGTGAGTTTCCGTGAGCTGCAACGGAAGAAGCGGTCATGAACGAGACGCAATAGACGAATTACCAAGTCAGCTCTGCCAGCGTTTGATCACGGCCAGACAACATTTCTGAACTATTCACGTCACTTTTGCGTCAAGTGTCCCGGCATTTGAAAAGGTCTATTGATAGAGGGCCACACGGGTCCTCGATGAGGGGCCACCGATGCCGGACGACCTCGACGAAACCATCGAGCAGAACGCGAAAGGACCGGCGAAAGCCTCGGGCGATGCCGGCTCTGTTGAGCAGCACCCGCTGCCCGACCAGATTGAGGCCGACCGCTACCTCGCGTCCAAGGAAGCCGCCAAGCAACCGCAGCGCGGGCTGCGGTTCAACAAACTCGTACCGCCGGGAGCCGACTGAGTGTTCCGCTGGCTCGCCAACCTCTGGAGCGCTAAGCCGTCGCGAGCCGGTCGCGGACGGATCGTTCGTGTCGTTCGCGGTCGCTACGACGCGGCGGTGACGACCGACGACAACCGTCGGCACTGGGCCAACGCCGACGGGCTGTCCGCGAACGCAGCCAATAGCGCCGAGGTACGGCGCGTGTTGCGGAACCGCGCCCGGTACGAGGTGGCCAACAACAGCTACGCCCGCGGGATCGTGCTGACGCTCGCCAACGACGTGGTCGGCACCGGCCCGCGGCTGCAAATGCTCACCGAGGACGGCGCGGCTAATACGCGGATCGAGCGCGCGTTCGCGGCGTGGGCGAGGGCGATCGGCCTGCCCGAGAAGCTCCGCACGCTCCGCATGGCGCGGGCCGAGTCGGGCGAGGGGTTCGCCGTCCTGACGAGCAACCCGAAGTTGCCGACGCCGGTGCAACTCGACCTCAAGCTCGTTGAGGCCGACCGGGTTTGCACTCCGGACGTGAAGGCTGCCTCGACGGGCGGCGTGGACGGGATCGTCTTCGACGCGGCGGGGAACGCGGTCGAGTACCACGTGCTGAAGGACCACCCCGGCGACAGCGCGGCGCGACTGTTCCTCGAGTACGACCGCCTGCCCGCGTCGTCGGTCATCCACTGGTTCCGGGCCGATCGGCCGGGTCAAGCCCGCGGCATCCCGGACATCACGCCGGCGCTGCCACTGTTCGCGCAACTGCGGCGGTTCACGCTCGCTGTGATCGCCGCCGCCGAGACGGCCGCGGACTTCGCCGGGATCCTCTACACCGACGCGCCGGCCAGCGGCGAGGCGGACGCGGCCGAGCCGTTCGAGCCGATCGAGCTGGAGAAGCGGGCGCTCGTGACCATGCCCGGCGGCTGGAAGATGAGCCAGCTGCAAGCCGAGCAGCCGGCCACCACGTACCGGGAATTCAAGCACGAGATTTTGAACGAGATTGCCCGCTGCCTGAACATGCCGTTCAACGTCGCGGCGGGGAACTCGTCGGGCTACAACTACGCGTCCGGCCGGCTCGACCACCAGACCTACTTCAAGGCGATCCGCGTCGAGCAGACGCATCTCGAAGCCGTCGTCCTCGACCGCATCCTCGCGGCGTGGTTCGACGAGGCCACGCTCATTCCCGATCTTCTTCCGACCGACCTCGGTCCGTTCGCCAACTGGCCGCACCAATGGTTCTGGGACGGTCACGAGCACGTTGACCCCGCCAAGGAAGCCACCGCTCAGGCGACCCGCCTGGCGAACCTGACCACCACGCTCGCCGACGAGTACGCACGACGCGGTCTCGACTGGGAGGCCCAACTGCGCCAGCGCGCGAAGGAACTCGCGCTCGTGACGGCGCTCGGGCTGACTCCGACCCAAGCTCAACCGACCACGCCTTCAGAGGAACCCGACGATGCCGAAGACGCTGTCGCCACACCGGCCAGTTGAGCAACCGAGTTCGCCACGCGCGATCAACCTCGAAGCCACTGCGACCATCCACCTGGAGGCGGCTGGAAGCGATGGTGCCACGCCGCTGCCCCGATTCCGGATGGTCGCCTACACCGGCGCGCCGATGCGTGTCGCGGGTTGGCGGCATCCGGTGGTTCTCGACCTCGCGGGGATCGCCATTCCGTCGCAGGCGCGGCCGATCCGCTTCGGGCACGATCCACTCGCCGGCGTCGGTCACACAGACGCAGTGCGGGTTGAGGACGGACAACTCGTCGCCACCGGGATCGTCTCCCGCGACACGCCCGCCGCGCGCGAGGTGGTGACCTCGGCCAAGAACGGCTTCCCGTGGCAGGCATCCGTCGGAGCGTCGGTCGAGGAGTTCGAGTTCGTCAAGGAGAACCAGCAAGTGCTGGTGAACGGCCAGACCTTGAGCGGCCCGCTGAACGTCGTCCGCAAGGCGACGCTCGGCGAAATCAGCTTCGTCGATCTCGGGGCCGACGGCCGAACCTCGGCCAGCGTCGCCGCCAATCAGAACACCGGAGACACATCCGTGCCGAACGAAACCGAAACCGACTCCGAACTGACCGCCGAAGAGGTGCGGGCACGAGCCGTAGCAGAGACGAACCGGATCGCCGCCATTCGCCGTATCTGTGCCGGCACGCTCCCCGAACTCGAAGCCCGCGCGATCCGCGAGGGGTGGGACGAGACGCGCACCGAACTGGAGAAGATGCGGATCACGCGCCCGACCTCACCGATCCCGCACGGCGGCAGCCACACACCCGTCAATGCGCGGATGTTGGAGGCCGCGTGCCTCTTGACCGCGAAGCTCGACAACGTCGAGCGGATGGTCGATACCCAGACGCTTGAGATGGCCTCACAGCGTTTTCGTGGCGGGATCGGCTTGCAGGAACTCTTGCTCGAAGCGGCCTGGGCCAACGGTTACACGGGCCGCAACTTCCGCGATTCACGGGCGGTGCTGCGTTACGCCTTCGGTCGCGGGATCGAGGCCGGGTTCTCCACCGTCGATATCGGCGGCCTCCTGTCGAACGTCGCCAACAAGTTCCTGCTCGACGGCTTCTTCTCGGTCGAGCGGACCTGGCGGAACGTTTGCGCCGTCCGCAACGTGTCGGACTTCAAGACGGTGACGAGCTACCGGCTGGTCGGCAACGACCAGTACGAGCAAGTCCCCGCCGGCGGCGAACTCAAACACGGGACGCTCGGCAACGAGACGTACTCGAACAAGGCCGACACGCACGGCCTGATGCTCTCCATCGACCGCCGCGACATCATCAACGATGACCTAGGCGCGATCACGACCGTGCCCCGAAAGCTCGGTCGCGGGTCGGGCCTGAAGATCAATGACGTGTTCTGGTCGATCTTCATGGCCAATAGCGCGTTCTTCGTCGCCGGGAACGGCAACTACATCGTCGGCGCAGGGACGGCCCTCGGCATCGACGGGTTGACCGCCGGGGAGGTCAAGTTCCTCGATCAGGTGGACGGCGACGGCAAGCCGATCGGCGTCATGCCCGCGATTCTGCTCGTGCCGACCGCGCTCTCGGCGATCG
>VGZJ01000415.1 GCA_016872595.1 Planctomycetota bacterium | reverse complement strand
AGGTGGCGGAACACGGCCGGGTGCTTCCGCAGGTGGTCCAGACGAGCAATCATCGGACGTGCTCTCAACGGGGGTAGCAAGGGGCTGGCATCCTACCCACAACCACCGCTATCGTGAAGAACATCTATTAGGTGCGTTGACCGCAGGGCCGCGGCGCGAGAGAATAGCGACATCCTGCGAACCGGCGCGGAACCGGGAACTTTTGCCGGTGTTGGGCGTCGAAACTGGTGCCAGAGGAAACCCCATGTCGGCGCGGCCCGCGAACACCCCACACACGAACCGCACCGCGCCCCGTTGGGTCGCGCTCGTGGCGTTCTGTGGGGTCTCGTGCGGGCTGACCGCCACCCTCGGCCTCGCCCAACCGCCCAAGCCCCCGACCAAAGAAGAAGACCTTCACAAGAAGGTCGCGAACCTCGACCCGAACGCGCCGGTCAAGGCCGACGGCCCGCGCCGCTCGGCCCCGGAACGGTTCTACCTCGACACCAAGGCCCCGATCTTCCACCAAGTCGAAGACGGGCCGGGTGTCCAGCCCGAAGACAAGAACGCCAACGAGTATCAGTCGTGGTGCTTCTTGGTGCTGCACGCGAAGAAGTTCGCAGCGGCCGAACTGGAACAGCACGCGGCCCGCGACCTGATCGCGGTCGACCTGCACATGAGCAAGATGCAGCGGACGCTGTTCCGCTACGAGTTGCTCCGGTTCGACGGCAAGACGGTGTGCGCCCGCCGGCTCGCGGCCCCGAAGTATTTCACCGACAACCCCGACTTCGGCGTTCCGCCCGAAATGTACGAGGTCCGGTTCGTCCCCGTGGACGACTCGCCGCTCACCCCGGTCTCCGTCGTGTTCCTCGAGTTGCCCGAGGCTCTGGCCGCGGTGAAGGGGAAGAAGGTCGGCGAGTGGCTCGACATCCCCGACCGCTGGATCAGCGCCGCCGGGTTCTACTTCAAGACGATGAGCGTACCCGCGGAGAACGGCGGCACGCCGACCAGTATCCCGCTGCTGGTGGGCAAGAGCGTCACCCCGCTGCCCGGCCCGCCGGTGGCCTACGGGAACGACCCCACGGCCCTCGACCGCGACACGCGCGTCTTCAAGTTCATCAAGGACAAAGCGCCGATGGTCCGCGCGGTCTCGGACAACAATTGGGCCGAGATCGCCTCGCTGCACCGGGTTCTGATGCACTCGACCCGGTTCTCGGCCGAGCAACTCGAAGAGCACGCCCTACCCGGCGTGAAGTTCGCCGACCTGTTTGAGGACATCCGCCGCGACTACAAGATGAAGAACGTGAAGTTCGAGGGCCGGCTGATCTCGCTCCGCAAGTGGCCGGTGACCCCGGAACTGCAAGCCGCGGGCGTCGAGCCGGTGTTCGAGGGCTGGATCATCCCGATCAACGAGCCGCGCGGCAACCCGATCTGCGTCCTGTTCACGGAACCGCTGCCCGGCGTCGAACTGACCAAGGACGGGCGCGTCAACAAGTGGGTGACGTTCGCCGGGTTCTCCTTCAAGCTCATGATGTACGAGTCGCAAGAAGACGACCCGAAGAACCCCGGCAAGAAGCTGAACAAGTACGCCCCGCTGCTGGTCGGTCGCGGCCCGATCGTGCGCCCGGACCCGGACCGCGAGACCCCGCTCACGTGGGGCGCGTTCGTGAAGTGGGCGATCATCGGCGGGCTGGTCATCGTGGTGGGCGGCGGGGCCATTACGTGGTACTTCCGCCGCGGCGACCGCAAGGCCCGGGCCGAGATCGACGCCGTGCGGGGCCGCAACCCGTTCGACGCCGCCCAGAAACCGCCCGAATTGACGGAACCAAACGTCTCGTAATTTACTCGAACCTGACGCGTACCTTTTCGCGTCCCCGACGCGAACGACCGGAGGAGTACCCGTGAGCGACAAAACCGAAGGCGCGAAAGCGACAGCCGCGGCTGTGATCCGCCGCTTGGAAGCCGCCGAGGAAACCTCGCAAGAACGGCTCATGAAGAAGCACGTTCCGGCGTGGGTGGTCAGCGGCGCGATCCACGTCGCGATCATCGCGCTGCTCATCCTCGTGCTGGGCACCAACGACACCAACGCCAAGCCGCCGGAAAAGGTGCTCGCCACCACCGCGGAAAAGACCGACGACCCCAAGGAAGAGAACCTCACCAACGAGGACCTCGGCGTGGACTCGAAGATCGAGTTCAACCTGCCCGAGATCGAGCGCGTGGACAAGATGACCGTCGAAGAGAAGGTGACGCAGGACAACATCGGCATCCCCGACACGCCGAGCACCGACACGCAGGCCCAAGCCCCGCCCGGCCTGAGCACCTCGGAACTGAACACGACGCCCGGGTTCAACGCCGGCGAGGGCAACCTCATCACCGGCGGCCCCGGTAAGGGCGGCGACTCGTTCGCCACGTTCCCCGGCCGCAGCGGGGCCACGAAGGACCGTCTGATCCGCGAGGGCGGCGGCAACGCGGCCAGCGAGCGGGCCGTGGCGCTGGGCCTCGCGTGGCTGGCCCGGATGCAGAAGAACGACGGCGGCTGGGAGTACGATCAGGGCAGTAAGGAAGAGCGCGCCTGCGCCACCGGCATGTCGCTGCTCCCGTTCCTCGCCGCCGGTTGCACCCACAAGCCCTCCAAGGACAAGGGCGAAGAGAACAAGTACATCAAGACCGTGAACCTCGGCCTGCTGTTCCTCATGAAGTCGTGCGCCACCAGCGGCGCGAACGCCGGCCGTATGAGCACTAACACCTACGCCCAAGCCATCGCCACGATCCCGCTGTGCGAGGCCTACGGCATGACCAAGGACCCGGTCCTGCGGTCCTATGCTCAGGCCGCGATCAACTACATCATCAAGATTCAGGGGCCGAACGGGAGCTGGGGCTACGGCGCGAACTCCAACGGCGACACGTCCATCGTCGGCTGGCAGGTGCAGGCGCTCCAAGCCGCCAAGCTCGCCGGGCTGGTGGTCGACGACCGCTCCATCAAGAAAGCCATCGCGTTCCTGAACCTCGCGGCCGGCGGCTCGCGGAAGTCCATGTACGGGTACGGCGACAGCGCCGGCGCGCAACCCGGCACCCCGCTGACCGCGGTGGGCCTGCTGTGCCGGTACTACATCGACGCGTGGGGCCCGAGCCACCCCGGGATGATCGACGGCGTCGCCGGCCTCGTGAAGAACGCCCCGAAGGGCACCGGCGGCATCAGCAACATGTACTACTACTACTACGCCACGCAGGTCGTTCACTTCTACGAAGGTGAAGACTGGAAGAACTGGAACGAAGGCCCCAAGGCCGGCGACGGCACCCGCAAGAACGGGATGCGCGACTGGCTCGTGAACAGCCAGATCAAGAAGGCCGATGACCCCGCGAAGCTGGGGAGCTGGGACCCGGAAGCCGGCTGGTTCGGATCGAGCTGCGGGCGGCTCGGCACCACCTGCATGTGCCTCCTGACACTCGAGGTCTACTACCGCCACTTACCGCTCTACAAGCGCGGCGGCGACGGCAAGGCCCAAGCGATCATCGAGTAAGGTTCGCGCCCGCAACCCGCCGAGGGCCGGCCCCGCAAGGGCCGGCCCTTTGGCTTTTGGGGCCTTGCGTCCGGCCCCGCGCTGCGGTCCAATCGACCGACCCGTTTACCCTTGAGGACTTCCCATGCGGTGGATCGTTCCCGCTCTGTGCGTGCTCACCCTCACCACACCGGCGACCGCGGACGAACCCAAGCCCGCGGCGCAGACCGCTGCGGAAATCAAGAAGCAAATCGCCGACCTCCAAACCCAAATCGCCAAGAAAAAGGCGGAGCATGCGAAGGTGATCGAAGGGGCCAAAGCGATCGAGGCCGAGGGGAAGAAGGTGATCGAACAGGGGCAGAAGAAGGCCCGCGACATCTTCGTGGCCGGGCAGAAGGCGCTCGAACCGCGCGTCGCGAAGGTGAAGGACGCGCAAACCGCGGCGGGCGTGGCGATCAAGGCCGCCGAGGACGCCGCACGCGCCGCGCAAGCCGCCGCGGACAAGGCGCGGACCGCGACCGACCCCGCCGAGGCCGAAGCGCTGAAGAAAAAGGCCGCGGAACTGGATGCCGCAGCCAAGGGCAAACTCGACGAGGCGAGGAAGTCGGCCGCTGCCGCGGGTGCGCTCAACGACGAGTTGAACAAGGCCGCGGCCGCGGTCCGCGCCGAAGCCGACGCCGCGGCCCGCGCCACGGACGCCGCCGCGCGGCCCTACATCGAGAAGGTGGCCGACGCCCGCAAGACCGCGACCAAGCTCGAGGACGAAATACTCGCCGCCGAACTGAACCTGCGCAAACTCAAGTTCAAGCTCGAAGACTTGGAGCCGAAGAAGTGATCGCTCACAGCGCCGCGACGAGCCGGGGCGCGAGCGCCGCGAGCAGGTCGGGGTCGTCACGGTGCGCCAGCGCGAACTGGGCCAGTGCCAACACCTTAGGTGACGGTGGTGACGTAGCCGACGTGGGCGCGGCCGTCCCGCACCGCGACCCGCACGCGATTGGGTTCGCCCCGTGACATGACCAAATCCGGCAGCACGATCAACGCAGACAGATATGACCCGAACACAACAGATGGTAAAAGAAACAACGATCCGCGAGAGGGCTAGAAGGTAGCGTATTCTGTGTGTAAACTCTTGCGTGATCATCTTTTCGCTGGAGGCGGCTCAAACGTGGAGGTCGGCAGGATGC
>VGZJ01000414.1 GCA_016872595.1 Planctomycetota bacterium | reverse complement strand
CGTGCCAAGCGAGCCGGGCGCGAACGGTATAGTATTCCAAGAAAAACAGCCATTCTTCATCAAACTTAATCTCGTCCTCGCTGGGGTCGTATGGGCGCTGGCCGTAGTCCACGGGCCTAGGCTTCCCGGTCAAACACTTGTCCCCGGCGACGCGCAGCCAGTTGACCGCGTCCCCAACGGCGTCGAGGGCAGCGACCGGCGCTCCGGCGTCCTTCAACTGTTCCTCCGCTTCCTTTCTCATCTGCCAAGTGGGTAAGAACAGCGGTTTGGAACCGAGCGCGGCGTCGCGGGCCGCGTCGAACTTCGCCTTCGCAGCCGCGGCCCCGATGCACCATGCTGTAGAGTCCCATTCGGCCGCGTCCCACCGCGGCAATGTGCAAAGAGGCAACTGACAGACAGCGGAACGGTACTCGATGAAGGCTTTCGCCACCGCGTCGAGCGCATCGAGCAGCCGCGCCGCCGGCCCCGGCTTCGTGCTTTCATCAGGCATTGCTTCGCCCCTTGCGTGAAGTGCGACCGGCCGGCGGCGCGGTGTGCAGCTCGCAAGGGTGAGCCGCCGCACCGCACCGCCAGCCACACGCGGGTAGCGAACCCGCGCCGGTCACGAGAAAGACCGTACCGCCGTTTCCGCGCACTGAACAAGTCCACAATCGCATCGCCGCCCGAACGTTCCGGCGGCGCGGTTCCGGTTGTGCGGGCGCGCCTTCTAGCCCGCGACCGCGGGCGCGACGTTCAGCGCCGCGAGCGTCGCGCGGTCGAGCGCCACGAGCAGCGCCGCCGGGTCGAGCGCGAGTTCCGGCGCGACCGTGCGCACTTCGGCTTCGAGCGCTTCGAGGCGCTCGCGCACAGTCGCCGCCCACTTCGCCGCCGTGTTGTTGTTCATGTTCCGCCCTCGGTAGTGGGCGCTCACATCGAGCGCCCGGAAGTTGTGATCGGAAGCCGCCCACCGCGAGCGGCCCCCGCGTCGTCGTTAGCTCAGCGCGGCCTCTTCTTCGACCGGTGCCGCTTCCACCCACTTCAACACCGCGGCCCACTTCTTCGCGACTTCGATCATCCCGCGCACGTCCGCACACTCGAACTTCTCGTCGCACCCTTCGCACTCGAACACTTGCGAGCCGTCGAGGTGCAGTTTCACCAGCGCGTCCGCGTCCCAGCACTTAATGCACGTCACTTGCATTTCCTCACCCTCTCGTTGTTCACCGCATCACCAGCGGCGTAGAGGGATGTTAGCCCCGTTGGGCTATTAGGTCAAGCCCAGATGGGCTAACAATCTCGATTGACGAGCGCAGATTATCTTGGTACGCTTGGGCTAATCTGCTGACGTACTAACGGGGTGAACCATGCTGTTCGGCGAGAAGTTGAAGGAACTCCGCGAAGCCGCGGGCCTCACGCAAGGCGCGCTTGCGGAGCGCGCCGGTATGCACCTGTTCGGCGTCGCCAAGCTGGAACAGGGAGTGCGCGAACCGGCTTGGTCAACCGTGCAAGCGATCTGCACCGCACTCGGCGTGAAGTGTAGCGCGTTCGAGGGAACCACCAGCGCGAAGCGCCCCGCGCCCGCGAAGAAGCCCGCCAGCACGAAGAAGCCCGCCGCCGCGAAGAAGAAGGGAGCGCCGAAGAAGTGAAGCACTACGAATTCCACCCAATCGCCGCCCGCTATCCGCTACTGGAAGGCGACGAGTTCGAGCGGTTGAAAGACAGCATCGCCGCGACCGGGGTGAGGGTGCCCGGCGTGCTGTTCGCGGGCCGCATCTTGGACGGCCGGAACCGTTACCGCGCGTGCATCGCTCTCGGCATCGAGTTCCCCACCACGACGTTCGAGGGGAGCGAAGAAGCCGCCGCGGTCTACTCCGACGTGCTGAACCTCCACCGTCGCCACCTGAGCCGCGAACAGGTCCGTGAGGTCATCGCGTTCAAGTTGCGCGCGGAACCGCAGCGCTCCGACCGCGACATAGCCAACGAAGTGAAGGTAAGCCCGACCACCGTCGGCGCGGTGCGAAAAGAGGTCGTCGCGTCAGGTGTCCAAGTTGGACACCTGACGGAAGCACCGCGCAAGGGCCGCGACGGGAAGACGTACACCGTGCCGAAGGCGAAGCCCGCGAAGGTCGAGCAGCACGACGACGAAAGCCCGGTCGAGGCGAAGCCCGCCGGGAAGGTGTCGTTCTTCGCCGAACAACTGGCCGAGATGATGGACCAGTTCGGCGACGAGTTCGTGAACAGGACGACGATTTCCGAAGCACGTCTCCGCGAGATTGCCGCGGGCGCGACGCCAACAACGGATGAGGTTCTACTAATCGTGTCCGCGGCCGACGATCCCGTGTGCGTCTGGATCACACCAGAGCGAGCAGAGCAACAACGCAAAGCTACCACATGGTGCAGCGACGAGTGCGCCGAACGCGCCGCTGAGTTCTTCCGCTCATCGCTTGGAGAGCCTGAACTTCAATCACTTCTCACTTGGGCAAACGGAAGCGGCGCGGGCAACCCGCCAGTGATTCCTAACACGCTGTTTCCCGACGCAGAGCGATCCTACGAACTCGCGGCGCGTTGGTTGATGATGATCCCGACCAGTCACCCCGAACGGGCAGACTGCATCAGGACGTTTGCCGAGTGCGCGCGAATGTTTCTCGGCCAACGAGCGGCAATCGCAGCGCCGCCGCTTACTGCTGAACAGGCCGAGAACGTTCGCAAGGCGAAGACGGTTCCGAAAGCGAAGGCGAAGAGCGCCAAGAAAGATGTCGGCCAACCGAAGGTGAACCGGGCGATGCAGCGCTGCCAAGAGGCTGCCTTTTTCTTCCGTCGCACCGCACCGAGCCGAGAGGCTTTGAAGCTACTCGTTGACTGGTTGAAAGGCCAGCAGGCGAAATACGGGAAGTACGCCGATATTCCGTCGCCGCCGAACGGGATGAGCCGAGACGCGGCGAGAGACTTTTCCTGTGCATCCCGAACGCTATTACGAGTTCCTCAGCGACATTCGCGCCGTGATGAAGCTATCGCCGCATTTGAACGGGAAGTGAACAGCATCATTGAACGCGCCGAAGCGCGCGCCGCCAGCTAATCCCCTCGGTGCGAGAACGACGACGGCCCGCCGGAACACCGGCGGGCCGCTCGCGTTGGTGCGCCGATCAGCCCGCCCGCAGTTGGTCGAGCACCGCGAGCGCCAGCCGTTCAGCGGTCTTCACGTCCGCGGCCTTCCGCAAGTCGAGCGCCGCGCCGCGCGGCCCCGCGAAGGAGTGCGGCTTCGGGTACAGCGCGGGGCGCTGGTTCGCCGCGAGCCGGTGCGCGATCAGGTATGACCGTTGTTCGCCGCCCACGAAATGGAACTGCAATACCGCGGCGTGCCACGCGCCCCGCTGCGCGACGAACATGTGAGCGGATTCCACGAGCGAGCGGAGCAGGGGACGCAGTTTCAGCCGTGCGGCTTCGGGGTCGGGCGCGTTCTGTACCGCGTCCGCGAGCGTCGGCAGTTCTTCCCACGAGCGCGCGAGCGGCTTCGTTGTCCGTTCGAGTTCGTCTTGCAGGTCGTTCGCGGCGCTCTCTTCGGCTTCCTCGGTGGCGCGCAGCACGTCCGCGAGCGCCTTCGAGTAGCCCTTGAGCAAGTCGGCCTTGAGCGCCGCGAGGTCGTTTCTGATGTTGGCGAGCCGCACGCGGAGTTCGTCGGCCCGCGAGGGCGCGGCGCTGGCGTCGGTGGGCAGCACGTCCTTCGGGTCGATCTCGCGGAGCAGGTCGAGCACCGAGCGTTCAAAGAGCAAATACGGGAACGTGTAGGTGCGCTCCGAACGCCCTTCGCGGCCCCCGGCGCTAATGAGCATCAGGTGCGGCTTCGCCTCGGTGCCCTTGTTGTGGATCACGAAGTTTTCGCCGTCGCGCGTGTGCGTGAGCAACCCGCGAAAGACGTTCGCGTACCGCCCGTGCTTCAGCCCGGTCTTGCGCCCGAGCGAATCGACCACGAGCCGCGCGCCCATTGCGGCCCGCGCCGCGTCGAACAGTTCGAGCGGCACCGCCGCGGGGAAGTAGCCCGCAATCGGTTCGCCGTCCGGCTTGTCGTTCTTGTACGGTTGGTATTCGCCGATCACGCGCCGGTCGCGCAGCAGGAGCGAAATGTACGACTTGCTCCACGCGCCCGAGAACTGCGACCGCGTGCGGCCTTCGCTCACCACGCGCTTACCGAACGGCGCGGTTCCGTCCTCGGTGAGCGTCCGAATGATGCGCGCGTGCCCGCACCCGTCCGCGGCCATCTGGAAGATGCGCCGCAGGGTTGCGGCCCGGTCGGAAATCAGCCGCGGCTTGCCGTCCTTCAGTTCGAGCCACGCGGGTAGGCGCGAGCCGACGAGCGCCCCGGTTTCGCGCGCCCGCTTCCGGCGCTGTTCCCACGACGCGCCGACGCGCTCCGCCTTCTGCTTGCTCTCTTGGTGCGCCAGTTGGATGAACACCGCAAGCGTTGTCCACTTGTGGGAACCGAAGTCCGCCTCGTCGAAGATGTCATCGAGCCGACACACGCCCACACTGACACCGGTTCGGAGCAGTTCCGCGACGAGTTCCGTTTGTCGGTCGGGGCGCAACCGGCCGAGCCGGTCCCATGCTTCAATAGACTCGTTGCGCAATAGCGATCGATGGCCTATTCATAGGGTTATGACGAATTACGAGAAATTGCGTCGGAAGCCGTTGTTGTTCCGCATGTTCAC
>VGZJ01000413.1 GCA_016872595.1 Planctomycetota bacterium | reverse complement strand
GCGCGCGGCGCGCTGCCGGGGCTGCCCCCGCGCTCGCACAGCGGCACCGTGCCCGCGCCGGTGATCCCGCCCACGCCCCCGCCCGCCGCCACCGAAACGCCCCGCCGCCCCGGGTCGAGCGCGTTCTTCTAGAAAGTAGTCGGCACACGGCGTGTGCCGACTACGTTGAAGAACTCACATCAGCTTCCGCGACTCGGCCGCGAGCGCGGCGGCCACGAACGCCAACAGCGCCGGGGTCATCGCGTCGGCGTAGTCGCCGGCGGGGTGCGATTCGAGGTCCGCGGTGTGCGGCACGCCCATCGCCGTCAGCTTCTCGCGCAGCCGGTCGTTGCCGCGGTAGCACGCGGCGTCGGTGGGCGCGCAGCAGAACCACAGGTGCCGCGGCCAGTCGCGCGCGTCGATGTTTAGCACCGCGCCGTCGAGCCGGCACCGCTCGGCGCTCGGGTACATGTCGTCGAGCGGCGTGCCGCGGCCGTACCAGTCCTGTAGGTCGAACGCGCCGGAAATGCTCCCCGCGACCGGGAACCGCGCCGGGTTCTGGAGCGCGAGCCGCACCGCGGCCTGCCCGCCCATCTCCACACCCACGAGCGCGACCGCGCGCGGCGGCAGCTCCCACTTCGCCTCGGCCGCGGGAATCAGTTCGTCCAACAGGTAGCGTTCGGGGGTGAGGTCGGGGTCGAACTCGGCGCACGGGCGGTTCGCCCACCAGCCCCAGCCGCCGCGCGGGGCGAGGCACCGGAGCCGGTGCGCGGCCAGCGCCGCCGTAACCGCCGCGCTCGTCGCCGGCGTTTCCTCGCGCAGCGAGTGTAGGTAGACGACGCACAGGGGCCGCGCGCCGGGCGGGTCGAAGGCGTCTGCGGGCTTGCCGCCGACCGCGACGCGCGACCAGTGAGGGAGCATGAGTGCGGGTCCGAGGGGGCCGGGGCGCGGGGCCAGTAGAGCGGCCCGGCGGTCACTTCGCGGGCACCGCCAGTTCGTCGATCAACTCGTCCACGCCCACGGTGTTGCGGGCCACGCCCGCGGCGAGGCGCTTGACGTCCGCGTTCGGCACCACGCCGCGGAGCGTCACCGTTCCGCCCTCCGCCGTCACCTTGAACTCGACCCCGGCGAACCGCTTGTCGGCCGCGAGGCGGGCCCGCACCGCGTCGTCGGGGCGCGTCGGCAGTTCCTTTCGGAGCGCGTCCACCGGGGCGATCACGTTGACCGCGGGGGGCATCGCGTTCCGCACCTTCGTCACCGCGAGGCGCGACACGGTGCGCAACTTGTCCCCGTCGGACGCCTTGAACCGGCTGCCGACGAGGACGAGGAACAGGGCCACGAGGATGAGAACCGTGGCGAACTGGCGCATGCGCGACCCCCAAGGAGGACGCCACCAGTATGACGCCGCGGGGCGGCACGCGCAAGGCGAGAAGCCCCGCGCGGCGCGCCCCGGCGCGGGGCGCGGCCGGTACACCCGGCGAACGTCCGAAAGTGCGCTCGGGCGGCAACCGATCAGTTGATGGTCGTTGCGTGTCGGTCGCGGTCGAGCGAGACCTTGCGAGCGCGGGCCGCGACTGCCAGAACGCTAATCGCAACTGCGAAGCGGCCTTCGGCCTCTTCATGTCGCCGGCCCGACTGAGGCCGGCGACAGAAGAAGCAGTTGCGGGAACTACTCTTGGTCTTCGGCGAACTCTTCGAGCCGGTCGGCGCGGCACGGCTGGCGCAACTTCAACAGCCCGCGGGCCTCGATCTGGCGGATCCGCTCGCGGGTGATGCCGTAGGTGCGGGCCACCTCGTCCAGCGTGCGCGGGGTGCCGTCCTTCAGCCCGAACCGCAGTTCGATCACCTCGCGCTCGCGCTGGGCCAGCGACTTCAGCACCTCGCCGATGCGCTCGCGGAGCAGGTTCGCGTCCACGGTCTCGCCGGGGGTCGGCACCTGCGCGGCGCTCAGGAAGTCTTCGAGCGCGCGCTCGCCGTCGCCGCCCACGGCGTCGTTCAGGCTGACCGGGTGGCGGCCCACGACGCGCAGGCTGCGCGTGTCCTCGGCCTTCACGCCCAGCGCCTCGGCCAGTTCCTCGGAGGTCGGGTCGCGCCCGGTGGCCGCGGTCATCTCGCCGCGCACCTTCTCCATCTTCGCCATCAGGCTGATCTGGTGGCACGGGACGCGCACGGTGCGGGCGTGGTCGTGGAGCGCGCGGGTGATGCCCTGCCGGATCCACCACGTCGCGTAGGTGCCGAACTTGAACTCGAGCCGCCACTCGTACTTGTCCACGGCCCGCATGAGGCCGCGGTTGCCCTCTTGGATCAGGTCGCCGAACGGGAGCCCGCGGTTCCGGTAGTTCTTGGCGATGCTGACCACGAGCCGCAGGTTGGCCTCGGCCAGTTCCTTGCGCACGTCTTGGTATGCGCGGCGGCGGCGGCGCAGCACGCGCACCAGCGCGGCCAGTTCGTCGGCCGTCATCGAGGCCCGGCACTCGGCGTCGCGCAGGAGCCGCTCGCACTTCCCCTTGTCCGCGGGGCCGGCGGCGCGGGCGCGGGCGATGGCGAGGTGCTTCAGCTCGTCGGCGAGGTCGGTCAGCTCGTCGGCCCAGCGCTCCAGCAGTTCGGTGCGCGGCGACAACTCGCGGACCAGTTTGCGGCACTTGGCGAGCCGGTGGAAGCGGTCGCGGGTCCACGCGCCCCGGCCGCCGCGGAACTCGTCGCGCACGCCGGCCGCGAACGTCTCCGCGTCGTGGTCGAGCAGCGCGCGCAGGGTGGGCAGGTCCGGGCCGAGGCGCGCGAGGATCTGGACCCGCGCCAGCCGCAGGTCGGCGGACGAGTACACGTCCACGTTCGGGTCGATGGGGGTGAGCCCGGCGGCGATCTGCTCGAACTTCTCCAACACGCGGGCCAGCACGCGCGGGCACAGCAGGGCCGCGGAGCGGAAGCGGTTCCGGTGGAACTCGAGGCGCTTCGCCAGCGCCAGTTCCTTCTCGCGGTTCAGCAGGGGAATGGACCCCATCTGGCGCAGGTACAGGCCGAGGGCGTCGTCCGCGCCGCCGCCGTAGTCGTCGCCGGCGGGCGCGCGCTCGCGCCCCTCCGTGTCGTCGCCGTCGTCCGCCTCGAGCGCGGTGTCCTCGTCCTCGTCGACCTCGTCGAGCAGTTCGTCGGCGTCGCGCGGGTCGCGCGCGTTCGTCGGGCGGGTCTCGTCGGTGCGGTCGTTGTGGGTCATCCGGTTCATACTCGTTCGCTCCCCGGCCGGTCGTGCCCGGTCGGTATCGCAAGGGTGTGCGGCGCGTCGGTTCGGGGGGCCGCGGAGCCGAAGCGCTCCGGGCCGCGCGCCCGTGCCGACGAGGGTGTTGCTATGTGGGGTTCCCGCGGGCGGCGGTTCCGGACGCCGGGCCGGGGGACGGAAACACATCTATATTCAGTGACTGTCAGTGACGGGGGCGCGGTCGCCCGCTCTCGGAGTTTGACGCCGTCGCCGCGCGGAAGGTTCGCGGGTTGTGCGGAATCCGAGAAGTCACTGTATTATACCCTCACGTTCAAGCCCGTGCGCGCATTCGGGCGCTAAAGTTTCGCCCGCTTGCCGCGCCGCGCGCCCGCGAACCGGGCGCGGTGCCTTCTACCCTGTAAAACGCTCTCGTGGACCGCTTTAGGGCCGAAATTGTCGGATTCCCGCGCGAATGGCTGTACCACGCCGCGCCCGCGTGTGCGCCGCTGGTCCTGTTCCTGACCGGCACCGGGGGCACCGCGGACTGGGCCGACCGCGAAACCGGCTGGTCGAAACTCGCCGCCCGCGAAGGCTTTGCGCTCGCCGTGCCGGAGGCGCTCCCGCCCGACCCGCGCGCCGCGCCCTCCTTCCTGAAAAACCCGCAGCGCTGGAACGACGGCTCCCCGCGGCTGTTCGCCCCGGACGCGGCCGACGACGTGGCGTTCCTTTCGGCCGTGATTGACGACGCCATCGGTCGGCACGCGGTGGACCCGCGGCGCGTGTTCGTGACCGGGTTCTCGAACGGGGCGGGCATGGCGTTCCGGTTCGCGGCCGAGCGCGCCGACCGCGTCGCGGGCGTCGCCCCGGTCGCCGGGCACTGCTGGGTTGCGGAACCGAAGCTCGCGCGCCCGGTGCCGACGCTGCACCTGACCGGAACCGCGGACCCGCTCGTGCCGTACAACGGCGGCGACACGCGCGTGCCGTGGAGCAACGGGTTCGTGCGCCGCCCGCCGGTCGCGGAGACGCTGGACCGTTGGGCGCGGGCGCTGGGCTGCGCGCCGGTGCCGGTCGTGCGGAGCGCGGTCGGCCCGGTGCGCGTGGAGCGCTTCCCCGGCCCGGTGCGGTTCGACGCGGTCACGGTCGACGGGTTGGGCCACCACTGGCCCGGCGGCGGCGCGCAACTGAACCCGCGCTTCGCCGGCCCGCCCTCGGATGCGCTAGACGCGACTGCAACGATATGGCAGTTCTTCGCCGGAGCAGCGTTTGTGTAGGTCGCGGTCGAGCGAGGCTCTGCGAGCGAGGCCCGACGACCAGCAAGCCAAGCGTATCTCGCTTGCGTGCCCTCTGTAGCCGGCCTCTGTGAGGCTGGGGCTACACGCGCGATCTACTGATCCGCAGGTAGGGAATCCTGTCTATCTCCTCCTCGCATATGGGAAGGGTAGGTCGGACCCGTCCCACAGACTCCGGAGGAGGTCCGGGTCGCACTTCAGCTCGATGAGGCGGTCGGCGATC
>VGZJ01000412.1 GCA_016872595.1 Planctomycetota bacterium | reverse complement strand
TCGCGGTGTGCGGCGACCACGCGCGCGCCGCCGACGCCCTACGCGCCGTGCTGCGCACCAGCGACGAGGCCGCGGCGCTCGACGCGGTCGGCGTGCTGTGGCAACTGGACCCCCGCGCCGCCGCGCCGGTGCTCGCGGACCTCGCCCGGCTCGCGCCCGGCGCGTTCCGCGTGCAGACCGGCGCGTTCTACCGCTGGGCCGGGAGCGCCGCGGTGCGCGGGGCCGACCACTTGGGCTTCTGGATCGACATCCTCGCGCACGCCCCCCCGCACGCCGAGTCCGCGTTACTCATGGGGCTGGCCGACGCCGCACCGCACTGCCCCTACGACCTCGAGCCGGCGGTGCCGGCCCTGCGCGCGCGTCTGACCTTGCCCCACTGCGGGTACGCTGCGGGCGGCGCGCTGTGGCGCGCGACGTGGCGCGTGAACCGCGACTGGCTCGAGTCCGTCTACGCGCACTCTCCGCAGTTCGACAACAACCGCCCGCTGCTCGTGTTCGTCATTCGCGTGCTGACCGAGCACCTCGGCCGGCGGCCGGACCTCGCGGGCCTCGCGCTCCAGTTGCTCGTGCGCCTCGGCAACGACGACGCGGACGAGTTCCGGGCCGTACTGAAGCACCTCGCCGGGTTGGGCGGGCGCGGGTGGGCCGTGTTGCTCCCGGCACTGGGCGACGCGGGCGTTCCGGCGCACACGCGGGCGCACGTGTTCGCGGAGGCCGCGGCGCGCCCGGCGGTTCACGCGCTCGCGCACCACCACGCGCACGGCGTGTTGCTGGCGCGCGCCGCCGACCGCGGCGCGGTGCCCGGCGACCTTCTGACCGCCGCGGCCGGCGTGCTGAGCGCCATCGGCCCTCCCGCCGGGTCCGCGCTGCCCGATCTGCTCGACCTGATGGTGGCGCAACCCGAGGTGACGCGGCACCTCGCGCCCGCGGTGCCGGGCCTTGCCCCCGGTTGGCCGCTGCACGCCGGCGCACTGGCCCGCGCGCTGGACCGCATGCGCCGGAACTACATGTTCGTGCCGGACGCCTTCGCCGCGCTCGCGGGCGCGCTCGCGGCCCTGAACCCGGACGCGGCCCCGGCCCTCGTTGATGAGACGAGCTTCGACCCGCGCACCGCGGACCTGCTGGCGCAGCACCCCGCGTGGCACGACGCCGACCCCGCGATCCGCGCCCGGCACGCGCGGCAGGTGGCGAACCGGCTGACCGCGCCGCGCGCCGAGGTCCGTGCCCGCGCCGCCGACCTGCTGCGCCACTACACGGACCAGTTGCCCGCAGTGTGGCCCGCGTTGGTCGCGGCCCTCGCGTGCCCGGACGAAAAGGTCGTGCTGCTGGCGCTGGGGTACTTCCGCTACCTCGGGCCGGTCGCGGACGCCGTCGCCCCGGAATTGACGGCGCTGTTCCGCGAGCCGAACCCGACCTACGCGGCCCGCGCCGTCGTCGCCCTATGGCGGCTCGGCCGGATGCCGCTCGTGACCGCGGAACTGCGCGCCGCCGTCGTGGACGGGGGCGAGAACAGTTGGGGCTGGGCGGTACTCCGCGGCGTGGCGGATCGCGTGGCCCAAGCCCACGGGCTGCTCACCGACCTGTCGGCCGCGTTCGCCGCCGCGCCGCAGGAAGTCGCGGCGAAGGTGCAGGCGCTGCTCAGCCCGCCGGAAGAAGCGGACGAGGCCGCGATCAGCGCGCACGTGCGCCCCGGGCAGGTGCCCGTGGTGAGCTGGGACGGCGTTTATCAGCGCGTGCAGAACGACATCGAGGGCGGGTTCCTGTTCCTCGCCCTGATGTGCGCGCACGGCTCGTTCGGGTTCGCGGCGCAGAAGATTTGGATGATCAAGCACCAGCGCACGATTGCCGGCACCGGGCTGGCCGAGGCGAAGGGGATCGTGGAGCGCGCCATCGACCGACTGACCGCGACCGCGACCGCCGCCGACCGGCTGACCAGCGTGCGCGAGTACTTCGCCCACTCGCAGGCCGCGCCGAAGGCGCTCACCGACCTGCTGGAACACCGCACCAGTTGGTACCGCTGGGCGGGGCTGGAACTGCTGGACGCGTGGGGCGCGCCCGACCCGGCGCTGGTGACGGATCGCGTGTGGGACCGCAGCGCGCTCGTTCGCGCCCGCGCGCTGCGCATGTGGCAGGGGTGAGCCGAAAATCGGCGCGCCGGCCGCGTTAGAAGGGTGAGCGCGGCGACCGCCGCGCGCCCCACCCCGAGCGGCCCATGCGCGTGATCGAACAGATGGTGCGGTACTTCTGGGCGCGCGGCGAACTGACCCGCACCGAGGCGCTGTACTTCGTGCGCCACGGGTTCGTACTGGCCCGCGACCTGCCGGGCCTGATCGACGAACAACCGGAACGCCCGTACTGATTCCTTGCGGCGCGCGGCGACCCCACGGAACGCGATATGCGCGTGATCGAGCAACTCGTGCATCACTTCTGGGCGCGCGGCGCGCTCTCCCGCGACGAGGCGCAGTACCTCGTGCGCCACGGGTTCGCGCGCGCCGGCGACCTGCCCGGCCTCGCGCCCGACGATTGCACGCCCGACGCGCCGGAGCCGGTCGAGCCGGAACCGGAGCCGATGCCCGCCGAACCGGACGCCGACGAGCGGGCCCGCGCCGCGGAGGAACTGGAAGACGAACTGGTCGGCCGCAACGCCGGGAGCCGCAAGGCCGGCGGGCGCAAGAAGAAGCCCACCGGCCACGACCTCGCGCCCGCGGTCGCGGCCCTCGGCGCGCACTTCGCTGCGCGCGCCGCGTACCCGGCGATGGGCGAACTCGGCGCGCGCCTGAAGCCGTGCGCCGACTGGCGCGACGCGGCCCGCGCGGTCGCCGCGGCCCGGCCCGAGGCGCTCGAAACCGCGCTCGTCGGCCTGCTCGCGGCGCGGCCGCGCGCGCTCGGCGAGTTGTGGTTCTGGTTCGACTTGGGGTCACTGTTCGACTGGGCCGACGACCAAGAGAACGCCGGCCCGGTCGCGGACGGCCTCGCGAAGGTTCTCCGCGCCGACAACCTCGCGCGCGTCGGCCGCCTCGGGCAACTTCTGAAGGCCGCCGAAGTGCAGGCGCTGCTCGACCTGTTGCCCGCGCGCCGCGCGTTCCTGAACCTGCTGCCGACGCTGTACCACGCCCACTTCCCGAAGTTGGGACAGTGGCTCGTGCCGCCCGCAGGCGCGGCGGCGCAGTGTTGGCCGGCGCTGCCGTGGGCGTTCGTGATCGTGTACAACGCGCGGCACGGCACCGCGAGCGCGCCGCCGCTGGGCTACCCGGTGGACGCGAAGAAGCTGCCGTTCGCGGTGGCGCGCGACGCGCTGGCGACCGCGCTCCCGCTCGCCCCGGTCGCCGTGCGCGAGTTGCTCATCGACCGCCTGCGCGACCGCGACGTGCCCGCCCTCGACCGCGCCCACTGGGAGAAGTACCTCGTGTTCGACCGCGAACTATACTGCCCCTTTACGTGGCGCATCTGAAGTGTTCGTAGTGACCCGCTTCAGCGGGTCGTAGCCCAGTGTGCTACCGCGAAGGCTCCCGCGCTATGACCCGCTGAAGCGGGTCACTACGAACAAGAGGCTCCCCCATGAGTGCCGGCCCCATTACCGAGACGGTCACGCTGTCGCAGGCGCGCGAACTCGTTCGTTGCTTGTCGCACGAACAGAGCGTGTTGCTGCTGTCGCCGCCGGGCGTCGGCAAGTCGGACGTGGTGCGCCAAGCGGCGCGCGCCGACGGGCTAGAGTGTAAGTCGCTGCTCGGCACGCAGATCGCGCCCGAAGACGTGTCCGGGGTGCCGAAGATCGTCGGCGAGCGCAGCGTGTTCTGCCCGCCGCGCGTGCTCCTGCCGGAGAACTCGGCTGCGCCGTTCTGCCTGTTCCTCGACGAACTCCCGGCCTGCGCCCCGGACGTGCAGAAGGCCTTTTACTCGCTGCTCCTCGAACGGCGCATCGGCGAGTACCAGTTGCCGAAGGGAACGTGGGTCGTGGCCGCCGGAAACCGGGCAGAGGACAAGGCGCTCGTGCGCACCATCTCCAGCGCGCTCATCAACCGCGTCCTGATTCTGAACGTCCGCATCGACGTGGCCGAGTGGATCGCGTGGGCCTCGAACGCCGAGAACGGCGTGCGCGACGACGTCGTGAAGTTCATCGACGCTAACCCCGACGCGCTGCTGCGCCCGGTGCCGGACAAGGCAGTGCCGTTCAGCACGCCGCGGGCGTGGGCCTCGCTGTCGCGCGCCCTCGACCTCGTCGGCGCGCGGGGCCAGCTCACCGGGCCGCTGGTGCGCGCGCTCGCCGTGGGCCGCGTCAGCGAGGACGACGCCCGCCGGTTCGCCGCCACGTGGCTCGGCAACCCGGCCGAATCGTACACGCTCGAAGAGAAGCTGAACTGGGAGGTCGACAAACTGGAACTGTCCGTACGCGCGACGAACTGCCTCGAAGCCGAGGGTATCAGCACGGTGCGCGAACTGGTGATCCGCACCGACGACGAGTTGCTCGAAGTGCGCAACTTCGGCGAGACGACGCTGCGCGAGGTGAAAGCGAAACTGGCGCTGCACGGGTTGTGCTTGGGGATGCGCTTGTAGCAAGTAGACTCGTTGCGCAATAGGTGTTGGTTCAGTCGCACTTCGGCCAGACGATCCTGTGTGGTCGTTACCCGTACATCCGGTTGTGGAGTCCGGCGACGTTCTTCATCATCACCGTGTGACGACGGGGCG
>VGZJ01000411.1 GCA_016872595.1 Planctomycetota bacterium | reverse complement strand
TCGAAGGTCATCTGGGAAATAGGGGCTTGTACACCCAACCGTGCATCTTCAGTTCGCCCCGCGCAAGCGCGGTCGCCACCGCCGGGTGCGTCCGCAGGTGCTCCAGTTGCACCAGCACGTTCTCCTGAACGAGCACCTTCCACTGGGCCTCGCCCGTCAGGTGCGAGTAGCACGAGCACACGATCTCGGCGCTCGCTTGGGCGTGTTCGAGCCACTGGCGCACGCGCGGCATGGCGGCGGTGCATTGCGGTTCGGCCACGGCCTTCATCGCCCCGCACCGCGTGTGCCCGCACAGCACGATGTGCTTGATGCCCAGCCCGCGGATCGCGTACTCGATGGTCGCGGCCTCGCCGCTCGGCGCGCCCGGCATCGCCGGCGGCACGATGTTCCCCGCGTTCCGCAAAACGAACAACTCGCCCGGTTGCGTCTGGCAGATCAGGTCCGGGACGAGGCGCGAGTCCGAGCAGGTGATGAACAGCGCCTGCGGCGCTTGCGAGTCCGCAAGCCCGCGGAAGAACAGTTCGTTCGGCGCGAACACGTCGGACTGAAACTTGTGAATGCCGCGAATGAGCTTTTCCATGTGTGGGTTCCGTTGGTTCCGCTGTGGGTAGTGTGTGTGAGTGAAAGCCCGAAACGGGCCGGGGGCCGCGCGCGCCGCGGCGCGCCGGGTCCGGCCGATGCACGAACGCGCGCCGCGCGGCGCACGGGCGCGCGGGCTAACAGCGGTACGGGGTGCCGAGGCCGTTGCGGAAGTGATCGACGGGAACGAGCGGGGTGGTGCGAACGTACAAGATGACGGCGCACCGCGCGACGTGCGTGGCCGGCAGCTTGCCGACGTGCTCGCGCGCCGCCGGCCGGTGCCGGGCGGACGCGCCGAGGCGCTCCTTGCCGTCGGTCTCGCGCTCGTCGTCCTCTTCGAGCGGGGCCGGGGCTTCCGGCCCGGACGGCGCGAGCGGCACGAGGGGTGCGACCGCCGCCACCGCCTGCCGCGCGCCGCAGAACGGCACGAGGCACGCGACGAGCACCAGCAGCCGGACCGTCACACCCAGTTGAGCCATACGCCCTTGATATTCGGATCGCAGGGTGAAGCTTTTCAATTCTAGAACCGCGCGCCCGATCCGGGCAAGCGCAATACGCGCACGGCACGACCAATCGGACGCGAACCCCGCGCCGAATTGCGCGCGGCGCGGATTCCGTATCCTGTTCCGCACACCCGCGGAGCTACGGAATGTCGCGCAAACCTTCGGTCCTCATCACCGGCGCGTCCGGGGAGATCGGCCACGCGCTGATCGCGCGCCTCGCCGCCGCCGACCCCGACCGGCCCATCGTCACCCTCGACCTGAACCCGCTGCCGGCCGCGTCCGCGGCGAACGTGGCGCACGCCGCCAACGGCTCGATCCTCGATACCGCGTTACTCGACGGCCTGCTCGCCCAGTACGCGGTCGAACAGGTGTACCACCTCGCGGCCCTGCTCTCCACCCGCAGCGAGTTCAGCCCGGCCCTCGCCCACAAGGTGAACGTCGAGGGCACGCTGAACATGTTGGAGTTCGCCCAGAAGCAGGGCGAGAGCCACGGCCGCCCGGTCGCGTTCTTCTACCCGTCCAGCATCGCCGCGTTCGGCCTGCCGGACCTCGGCACGAAGGCCCGCGCCGGCAAGGTGGCGGAAGACGAGCACAACGTCCCCACCACGATGTACGGCGCGAACAAACTGTACTGCGAGCACCTCGGCCGGTACTACGCGCGGCACTACAAGCAGCTCGCGGCCGAAACCGTGAGCGGGAAGGTGGACTTCCGGTGCGTGCGGTTCCCCGGCCTGATCTCGGCCGAAACCGTGCCCAGCGGCGGCACCAGCGACTACGCCCCGGAGATGATCCACGCCGCCGCCGCGGGCAAGCCCTACGCCTGCTTCGTGCGCCCGGACGCGCGGATCCCGTTCATGGCGATGCCGGACGCGGTGGACGCCATCTTCCGACTCATGGCCGCGCCGCGCGCGCGGCTCACGCGCACCGTGTACAACATCGGCGCGTTCGCCCCCAGCGCCGCCGAAATTGAGAGCGTGGTGCGCGCCGCGTTCCCGAGGGCCGAGATCACGACGACGGTGGACGTGAAGCGGCAGGGGATCGTGGACTCGTGGCCCGCCGACGTGGACGACCGGGCCGCCCGCGCCGACTGGGGCCACGCGCCGGCCCACGACTTCGGCAGCGCGTTCGGCACGTACCTGATCCCCAGCATCCGCCGACGCTACGGCGCGTGAGCCGTGCCGAACTTGGTGTGCCACGTTCCGAGGAGTTGGCACAGGTCCGCGGTGCCGAGGTCGGTGCCGATGTAGGCGTCGAAGTTCGCCGCCGGCGCGCCGCGCGCGAAGTCGGCAATGTACTTGTCGATCACCTTGCGCGCCACGCCGGTCACGGCGGCAATGTCGTCCGGGGCGCGGCCGGCACGGTGGAGCGCCAGCACCAAGTGCGGCCGGCCCTTCGAGATGGCCCGCGGTTCCGTCAGGTAGCGGTACGGCCGCGCGACGAACCGCGGCGCGTCCGCCACGCCCTTCGCCTTTTTCAGCGACAGCCCGACGCGCGAGCACACGTACACGGGCGCGGTTCGTGGCGATTCCGCTTCCGCGACATGCACCGGCGAGGTCGCGTCCCAGAGCGTGCGGCCGTTGATGAGGCCGTCGAGCGCCGCCACGCTCGCGGCTTTCGTCTGCGCCAGCATGTGATCGACGGTGACGCAGGGGCCGTCGAGGACCGGGCCGTCGAGCGCGACGACGGTGCGAATCAGGATGCCGAAGTACGCGGAGCCGTCGCCAAAGGCGAGGTCCAGCCCCTTGAACGAGCCGCCGCGGTACTCGCCGCGCGTGCGGTGGAAGTACCACCGCGCGTACTCGCGCTGCACCGGGTCGCGGTGCGCGAACGGGTCCGGGTGCGGCCCGCCGGAGTAGTACGCTTCGAGTTCCGCGAACCGATATCGCGCGCCGGCGATCACGAGGTCGCAACCGTTCATCAGCCGGTCCGCGAGCGCGGCGAACCACGGCGCGAAGTGCCTGTCGGCGGTGACGGTCGCGGGCCGCCGGCCGAGTTCCGATAGCGGGGGCATTGTGGCGCGTCCCGAGAAGACAACCGCGCGCGGCAGGGCCGCGCGGCACGATGAGAGCACACGACGCGCCCGCCGTCACCTGTTCGGGCCGATCAGCCCTTCGAGGAGTTGCACCTGCTCCGACAGGATCGTGAGGTCTTTGGTCACGGCTTTGGTGTCGGCTTCGATGGAGTTGAGAACGTCCATGCAGTCCACCAACTCACCGCGGAGGGCCGAGTTCTTCAGGACGCGGTGCAGGTTCTTGCCGCGCTCGACGACTTGGGACGCGAGTTCCACGCGCTTGCAGGCGCTGCCCCAACACGCTTGCCATTCGGCCTTACGCTTGTCGTTCGCGGCCTTGTCGCGCTCCTTCAGCTTCGGGTCGCTGATGGTGCCGTTGATCTCCGTCATCTTCGCCCACAGCCGCGCCTCGGCCGCAGTCACGCTCTGCTGCTGCTCCTTCAACGATTGCGCGTGCGTCCCCACGTCTTTCCAATCCTGTTCCCACGCGGACGCCATCATCCCCAACTTGGCCCCGTTGGGAACCTCACCCTTGAGCGACTCGCGGAGCCGGTGCGCGGCACCATCCGCGGTCTTCTGGAACGCAGCCGAGTACGACTGGAGCGTTGACACTGAGGCCCGGAGTTGTGTCCCGAGTGACAGCTCTTTGTCCGTCTCGGAGATCGGAGCGGCGAGTGCCGGGGGTACTGCGTTCGAGGCCGGCGCGGTCTTCGCGGCGCTCCTCGGTGCCGTCGTCGAAGTGGGCTTCCCGCACCCGGCGGCGGTCAGCAGGATCGGCACGGCCAGCGGAATCAGGCGAAGCGTCATGGCTGTTGCTCCTCGTGCATTCCGCATTCTAACAGCCGTCTCCGATCGTTGGGGGCGAGTTGGGTGGGAAAATCGGCGCGCGTTACGCGGGCCTCGTGTACTTGCAATGGCCGCAGGTGGTGCCGTCCCATTGGAACGTGAAGCCGCACTTCGGGCACGGGCCGTGCGCGCCCCCGCCGGCGGGCGGCGGCTCGTCATTGGGGTCGTAGCCCGGTCGCCACTTCGCGTGCCGGCCGTGTTTGCGCCCGTCGGCGTCCGGTTCGTCGAACGTGCCGGTGATGTGGTTCCACGTGAGCTTGGTGAACTCGATCCCGCCGCCGAGGATGACGAGGAGCGTCAGCCCCGCGGCGCATTGAAGCGCGAGGCGCACGAGCCACACCTGCCGGTCGATGAAGTCGCCGAGGCGGTCGAAGATCAGCCACCCGGCCCCGACGAGGAGCGCGCCCGCCACGGCCACGACCGCGGCGCAGGCGAGCACCGCGAGCGGGTACCGCACAACAACGGGCAGCGGCTGATCGGGCATGGCGGTTCTCGCGGGAGCGCGGCGCGGGTCGCGGTCGATTGTACCGCGGCGCGCGGGGGCTTCCAACGGGCCGCGCGGCGCGGTAGGATTCCGGTCGCATGTCCGACGCCCCCACGTTCGCGAGCCTCCTCACGCAGTGGTCCGACGGCGGCCCCACGGCCCGCGCGGCCGTGTACGCGCACCTGCGCGCGCACCCGGCCGAGGCGGCGGCGGTCGAGGCCTCGCTGCGCGGCGAACTCACCGCCGACGCGCCCCAGAAGCGCGTCCTCGCGGCCGAAGCGCTGGTCGCGGTGTGC
>VGZJ01000410.1 GCA_016872595.1 Planctomycetota bacterium | reverse complement strand
CCGAGCAAACGAGGCCCGAGCAAGTGGCCCCTCCAACCAAGCCGGCCGCACCCAAGGCAGACGCGGTCGCGGCGCTGCTGGTGGACGGGGTGGGGGCGGAGTTCGCCCCGGGCCGCGGGCCCGACGGGGTTCGGTTCGGCCCCGGTGAGTACGAACTGGTCAAGGGCATCGTCCACCTGCGGTTCGCCCAAGGGGCCGACATGGTTCTGGTCGCCCCGGCCCGCATCGAGGTCACCGACGCGCAGCACACCCGGTTGGTACAAGGCCAGGTGCGGGTGGTCGCGCCCCCGACGGCGAAGGGGTTCACGGTCGCCACGAGGGCCGCGAACTACATCGACCTCGGAACCGAGTTCGGGCTGCGGGTCGATCCGGCCAGCGGGGCCAGCGACCTGTACGTCTTCGACGGTCAGGTGGATGTCACCGATCCTCGCTCTGGTACGATCCAGTCGGTCACAGGTGGCAAGTCGTCGCGGTCGGTGGACGGCCGGCCAGCCGATGCCCCGCCGTTGAAGGACGGCGACTTCCCCACGCCCGGCTCGATCGGGCTGAAGCGCTGGGAGCAGTACGAACGGCGGATGCGCGAGGACCGCACGCTCTTGGCGTTCTTCCCGTTCCAGCGGAAAGGCGACGAGTCCGTACTGGCGAACGCGGTCGGGGGCGAGATGGGTGACGGTCGGGTCGCCGGCGCGCGTTGGACGACCGGGCGGTGGCCCGGGAAGGACGCTCTGCTCTTCGACCGCGACACCGACTTTGCGCAGGTCTCGATCCCCGGCGAGCACCAAGAACTCACCATCGCGGCTTGGGTGAAGGTGGAGCGCATCGACTTCGTGCTCAACGCGATCCTGAACTCCGACGGGTACAAGCCGGGGGGTATCCACTTCCAGTTGAACCGTCAGGGGTTCCCCCGGGGCGGCGTCGTCACGGAGGGGGCGTTCAAGGATGTGGAGGTGGGGAAGCCGGTACCGCTGGGGCAGTGGGTCCACGTGACCTCGGTGATCTCCACCCGGACGCGCTCCCAACAGATCTATGTGAACGGGACACTGGCCCGCGAGCGAACTTGGCAACAAGATGTCTTGGTGCGGCCCGGCACGTGCCGGATCGGGAACTGGCTGGCCATTCCGAAAGACCAGTTCCCGATCCGCGCGCTCCGCGGCCAGATGGACGAACTCGCCGTCTGGAGCCGTGCCCTGCCAAAGGACGAAATCGGGAGATTGGTCGAGGCCGGCCGCCCCGGGTTGCTGTGGAACAAGGAATAGTGACTTTGTGACAATGCCTTCGTTGCCTCCCCCCGCCACCACAAGTCCCTTGAGCCGGAGATTCGGAATGAGCGAGAACCCCTGTGCCGGGCCGGTGTCCCGGCGGTCGTTCCTCACTGCAGGCACGCTCGGGATCACCGGGTTGAGCCTCGCCGACGTGATGCGTCTGCGAGCCGCCGAGGGGAAGACGAGTGCGGCCCCGGACACGTCGGTCATCTTCGTGTGGCTGGCCGGCGGGCCACCGCACCTCGACATGTACGACATGAAGCCGGACGCGCCCGACGAGTACCGCGGGCCGTTCAACCCGATCCGGACGAACGTCCGGGGCCTCGACGTGTGCGAGCTGATGCCGCTGCACGCGAAGTGTGCCGACAAGTACACCGTGATCCGCAGCATCGCGCACACGTTCAACGACCACGGGGGCGGGTCCAAGCGGGTGATGACCGGGCGCGTCCCCAACACGCCGACGGAGACCGTGAACGACGCTCCGGCGATTTGTACGGTCGTCGCCAAGATGCGGGAGAACCTCAAGCTCGGGCTGCCCAACTGCGTCTCGACGGTGGACGGGGGCCGGGCCAGCGTAGACACGTACGCGCAGGGGGCCGCGTGGCTCGGCCACGGGTACACCCCGTTCATGGTGGACGGCGACCCGAGCAAGCCAAACTTCCAGGTGAAGAACGTCGGCGTCAGCCAGGAGATGGCCCAGCGGCTGGACGACCGGTTCACGCTCCTCCGGGGCATCGAGGGCGTGCGCCGCGAGGCGGACACGAACCCCGCGCTGAAGACGATGGGCGGGCACTACGCGCGGGCGTTCGACATGCTCACCAGCACGCAGGCCCGGGCCGCGTTCGACCTGTCCAAGGAGCCGGTTGCGTTGCGCGAGCGGTACGGGATGAACGCGTGGGGCCAGCGGGCGCTGATGGCCCGGCGGTTGGTCGAGGCCGGGTGCAGTTTCGTGACGGTGGTGATGGAAAACCCACACATCAACGGGTGCTTCTACAACTGGGACACGCACGCGGTCAACCACGACAACTTCGTGGACATGCGGCTGCGGTTGCCGATGTACGACAAGGTCATCACGGCCCTCGTCGAGGATTTGCACGCCCGCGGGCTGAACCAGAAGGTACTGTTGGTGGTGACGGGCGAGTTCGGCCGGTCGCCGCGGATCAGCAAGGCCAGCGGTGGGGCCAAGGGGATGCGTAACGGGCGGGAGCACTGGCCGCAGTCGATGTCGGTGCTGGTCTCCGGCGGCGGCATGAAGATGGGTCAGGTGATCGGCTCGACCGACAAGCTCGGCACGCACCCGCACGAGAACCGGCTCGCGCCGGAAGACCTGTGGGCCACCGTCTACAAGCACCTCGACATCGACCCGCACGCCTTCATCTACGACCCGCAGAAGCGCCCGGTGCCGATCCTGCCGTCCGGCCGGCCGATCCGCGAGTTGATTTAAGAACCTGACCGCCGCAAGCGCAGAGCGAGTGATTCTATGAAGAACACGTTGATACTGGTCACCCTGATCCCGGCACTCATGCCGAGTGCCGTCGTCGCGGACACGAAGGACGAGGCACTTGTGCAATCGTTCTTTAAGGACCACTGCGTCCGTTGCCACAATGCAAGGACCAAGAAGGGGAAATTCGAGCTACACGACTTGAAGGGGGACATCGCTGGCAACAACGCCCGATTCGCCGCGATTCTGGAGCGGTTGCGTGCCGGGGACATGCCGCCCGAGAAGGAGCCGCAGCCGGACCTCGACACGTTGAAGAAAGTGATTGACGTGATCCAGGCGGGGATCGGGAAAGCAGCTCCGGGAAGCACCAAGACGGCCGAGGTGCCGGTACGTCCCGCCGATGGGAATCATCTTCCGCATTCGCTGCTCTTTGGCGGTAAACCCGGCCCGAGCGTGCCGCCGCCGGCGCGTTTGTGGCGGCTTTCGCCTGCGGGATACTCCGTCGGTTTCCTCAAGTCGCTCAACCTGGGAGGGGGGCGGCTCTCGCAGCCGTTCTCACTCCACAACGACCCTGGCATCAAGGATTATTCGGCACTCTACTGGATCGACGAGGGCGGCACGGACATCCTCATGCGAAACGCGGAATCGATCGCCGGCATGCTGCTCGACAGAAAGCCGGCTCAGATGCCGCCTGAATTCAAGCCCCTGATCGACCCCAAGAAGGCCCCGAGCCGAGAGCAATTGGAAACCGCGATCCGCTCCATGTACCGGATGGTCCTCATCCGCGAGCCGTCTCCCGAAGAAATCGCGTCGCTGATCGCCCTCCACAAGAAATGTTCCGAGGCTCCGGGCGACCTCCTTTCCGCAAGTCGCACGATGCTGATGGCTCCGCTCCTGTCTCCTGAAGCGTTGCACCGTTTCGAGGTCGGCCGGGGCGCCCAAGTGAGGCCCGGCGTGCGGATGTTGTCGCCGGAAGAACTCGCTTTCGCGATCAGTCTCGCCTACTCCAACGACCGCGAACCAGGACTCTTCGCGGCGGCGAAAGCTGGCGGACTCAAGACGAAGGAGGATGTGGAAAAACACATCCGCCGAATCTACGAAGACCCGAATTTCTACAAGCCGCGCCTTCTCGGGTTCTTCCATGAATACTTCGGCTACGATCGCGCCCCCGAGGTCTGCAAGGACGATCAGCCCGACTACGTCCACATTGCCGATCAGTTGGTCCTCGATACGAACCGGCTGGTGTTGAACATCCTGGAGAAAGACCAGAACGTGCTCAAGGAACTGCTCACCACGCCCAAGTCGTTTGTGAATGGCGTCCAGATTACAAAAGATGGCAATCGCGTGGGAGTCGGGGGAAAGACCAGCTTAACTAACGTACTATCCGCGAGTGTGGCCTCGAAGATTGGGTACTCCGCGACGGACAAACCGGCAACGGGCATACGCCCGAAAGACAAGAACAAAAAAGTTGGTGTCGAGGCCGCCTACGGGCTGAAGGAATGGCCGGCCAATCAGCCCGTGGACCTGCCTGGCGACCGTATCGGCATCCTGATGCAGCCGAGTTGGCTGGTCGCCTGGAGTTCCAACTTCGACAACGATCCGGTTCGTCGGGGCCTGTGGATCCGCGAGCGCTTGCTGGGGGACAAAGTCCCCGAGGTTCCGGTCGGTGTCGTGATCGTGTTGCCGGACGATCCGAAGCGGACGCTGCGGGACCGCATGAAGATCACCAAGGATAATGCTTGCTGGAAGTGTCACCAGAAGATCGACGATCTGGGCTTTCCGTTCGAGGCGTTCGACCACTTCGGCCGACCGCGGACGACGGAGAACTCGGTGGACTACAAGGCGTTTCAAGAGACGAAAAAATGGATCGTCCACAAACTGCCGCTCAACACGACGGGGATCGTTTACGCGAGCGGTGATCCGAAGTCCGATGGCCCGGTCAAGAACGCGGCGGAGATGATCCGCAAGCTGGCCGATTCCGAGCGCGTTCGGCAAGTGTTTATCCGCTACGCCTTCCGTTATTACATGGGCCGCAACGAAACGCCCGGCGACGCGGCGACATTGCAGGAGGCGGACCG
>VGZJ01000409.1 GCA_016872595.1 Planctomycetota bacterium | reverse complement strand
CCAGCCGGTGCCGCTTCACCTCGAGGTGCAGCGTACCCATGCCGCGCATCACCACCTGCCCGGTGTTCTTGTCCGGGCCGACCTTGAACGTCGGGTCTTCGAGTTGCAGCACCTCCAGCGCGAGTGAGAGCTTGTCCTTGTCCGCGCCGCTGTCCGGCTCGATGGACTGGCTCACGACCGCTTCCGCGAAGCTGATCGCTTCGAGCAGGATCGGGTGCGCGGTTTCACACAACGTGTCGCCGGTCACGGTGTCCTTGAGGCCGACGACGCACACGATGTCGCCGGCCGGCCCGCTTTCCACTTCTTCGAGGCCGCGCGCGGGGTCCGCGTGGACGTGGAACAATTTGGCGACGTTCTCCTTCACGTCCTTGCCCGGGTTGAACGCCCGCATGTTGGGGCGCATGGTGCCCGAGTACACGCGCACGAAGAACCGGTTCCCGTTCGGGTGCCACGCGGCCTTGAACACGAGACCGCAGAACGGCTCCTTCGGGTCCGGCTTGCGCCGCTGCTCCTTCTTCCCCTTCGGGTCGGTGCCGACGACCGGCGGGCGGTCGAGGGGCCCGGGCAGGTAGTACGTGACCGCGTCCAACAGCGGCTGAATGCCGATGTGCTCGCGCCCGCTGCCGGTCAGCACGGGGTAAATCTTGCGCGCGAGGCACAACTCCCGCACGAGCTGCCGTACCTTCGCCGGGTCCGGGTTCTGACCCTCGATCACCGCGGTGCTGATGAGATCATTAGGGTCGTGCGCCGTGAGCGCGTCGAACAGCTTCTCGCGGTACTCCTGCGCGTCGAGGGCGTTGTCTTCGGGGATGTCAGCGACGCGCACGGTCTTGCCGGTGTCGCCCGCGTCGAAGAACTTGGCCTTCATTTCGATCAGGTCGATGACGCCGCCGAACGGCGTGCGGCTGTCGGCCGGGCCGCCGCTGCCGATGGGGATGACGATGGGCACTGGGCGACCGGTCTCGTCCGGGTGCGGGGTCAGGCGCGCGAATATCGACTTCAGTGCCTGCGCGAAGTTTGCCCCGACCACGTCCATCTTGTTGATGAACACCAGTCGCGGGACGCCGTAGCGGTCGGCCTGCCGCCATACGGTTTCCGATTGGGCCTCGACGCCCTTCTGCCCGTCGAACACCACGACCGCGCCGTCGAGCACGCGCAGACTGCGCTCGACCTCGGCGGTGAAGTCGACGTGCCCCGGCGTGTCGATCAGGTTCACGGAGTACCCGGCCCACTCGAACGGCACGCACGCCGAGTAGATGGTGATCCCGCGCTCCTGCTCCTCGGCGTCGTAGTCGGTGGTGGTCGTGCCCTTGTCCACCTCGCCGAGCTTGTGCTTCGCCCCGGAGTAGAACAGCAGGTGGTCGGTGGTCGTGGTCTTGCCCGCGTCGATGTGCGCGATGACGCCGATGTTCCGCACGCGCGTCAGGTCGTACCCTTTGTCCTTCGCCATTGGAAAGCTCTCAGCTATCAGCCGTCAGCTTTCAGCCAAGCCGACAGACAGGAGTAACGATGCGGCCCCAGAAATGATAGCAGCTACCAGCCCACAGGTTCGCCCCTGCTGGCTGATAGCTGAAAGCTGACGGCTGTGAGTTTCTCACCACGCGAAGTGGCTGAACGCCTTGTTCGCTTCGGCCATCTTGATGGTCTGTTCGCGCTTGGCCATCGCTTCGCCCTGCCGTTGGAACGCGGCCATGAGTTCTTCGGCGAGGCGCAGGTGGGTGGGCCGCCCGGCCTTCGAGCGGATGGCGACGAGGAGCCAGCGTATGGCGAGGCTCTCGGCCCGCTTCGGTTTCACCTGCATGGGCACTTGGTAGTTGGCCCCGCCGACGCGCCGCGACCGCACTTCGAGGGTCGGCTTGATGTTGTTCAGGGCTTCCGTGAAGACCTGAACCGGGTCGTTGTCGGGCATCCGCTTCTTGATCTGGTCGAGGGCGTCGTAGACGACGCGCGTGGCGACGGACTTCTTCCCGTCCTGCATAAGGCAGTTGATGAACTTGCTCAGCAGGATGGAGTTGTAGCGGGTATCGGGCGCGAGCTTGGTGTAGCTGGCGGTGCGCGTCTTGGAACCCATGGCGGTTACTTACCTTCCTTCTTCGAGCCGTACTTGGAGCGGGCCTGCTTCCGGTCCGTGACGCCTTGGCAGTCGAGAACCCCGCGAACGATGTGGTACCGGACGCCGGGGAGGTCGCGGACGCGCCCGCCGCGGACCAGCACGATGCTGTGCTCTTGGAGGTTGTGTCCCTCGCCGGGGATGTACGCGGTCACTTCGATGCCGTTCGAGAGCCGGACGCGGGCCACCTTGCGGAGGGCCGAGTTCGGCTTCTTGGGGGTCATCGTCTTGACCACGGTGCAGACCCCGCGCTTCTGCGGGCACCCCTGCATGGCCGGGTGCTTGGGCTTGGAGCGCTGCGGCTGGCGCGGTGACTTAATCAACTGGTTGATCGTCGGCATTTGGGTCCGTACCTGTCTCGGCCGCGCGGCGGGATGTGCGCGGGAATACGTATGTTAGCGACCGGCCCGCACGCGGGAAGCCCCCCGCGCGCGAAATTGCCGCGCGCTCACGCCAGAACCTCTTTCACGACCTCACCGTTAACGTCGGTCAGGCGATAATCGCGCCCCGCGTGGCGGTACGTCAGTTTGGTATGGTCCAAACCGAGTAGGTGGAGGATCGTGGCGTGGAAGTCGTGGACGTGAACCGGCTTCTCGACGGCCCGGATGCCGTGCTCGTCGGTCGCGCCGTGGGCGTGGCCGCGCTTCACCCCGGCCCCGGCGAGCCACGAGCTGAACGCCCAGTTGTGGTGCTCGCGGCCGGGGTTGTTCGCGGTGTTGTTGAACGGCGTGCGGCCGAACTCCGACGTCCAGACCACCAACACGTCGTCGAACAATCCCGTCCGCTTCAAGTCCTGAATCAGCCCGGCCATCGGCCGGTCCACCTGCTGCGCCAGTCGGCCGTGGTCGGCCATGTTGCCGTGCGAGTCCCAGTTGCCGGACGAGCCGGTGTGGATCAACTCGACGAACCGGACCCCCCGCTGCACGAGTCGCCGGGCGACGAGGCACTGCCAGCCGAAACTGTCCGTCTGGCCGCGCTTCAGCCCGTATAGGGCCAGCGTCTTGTCGTCCTCTTTGCTCAGGTCGAGCGCGTCGGGCATTTCCGTTTGCATCCCGAAGGCGGTCTCGAACGACTTGACGCGGGCGGCGAGGGCCGCGTCGTCGCTGCGGCTTTCGAGGTGCGCCTTGTTGAACTCGGCGAGGGCGTCCAGTTCCAACTTCTGCTGCGTCGGTTGTGCCACGCGGGGTTTCAGGTTGGCGACCGGTTCGGCCCCGGGAACGACGCGCGTCCCTTGGTGCGCGCCGGGCAGGAAGTCCGACGCCCACACCTGCGTGCCCGCGTAGGGCATTTGAGGCGCGAGCACCATGAAACTCGGCAGGTTGCGGTTCTCGGTGCCCAGCCCGTAGCTCGCCCACGCCCCGATGCTCGGCCGCGCGAACGCGAACGAGCCGGTGTGCATCCCGAGTGTCGCGTTGTAGTGGTTCGAGTGGCTGGTGTGCATCGAGCGAATCAGCGCGACATCGTCCATCTGCCGCGCGAGTTCCGGGAAGAGATCGCTGACCTCGATCCCGCTCTTGCCGCGCGGGGCGAATTTCCAGTCCGGCTTCTTCAGGTACAGCTTCTCGTAACCGGGGCGGTTCCGCGTCTCGGGGTGGTCGAACGTGACCTGCTTGCCGTGGTCGGCGGTCAGTTTCGGCTTCGGGTCGAACGAATCGACGTGCGACACGCCGCCGCTCATGAAGAGGAAGATGACGGCCTTCGCCTTGCCGGGGAAGTGCGGCTTCTTCGGCCCGAGTGGGTCGGGTCGGTCGGCCGCGAGTAGGTCAGACAGTAGCCCGTCGAACAGCAGCGAGCCGGCCAGCGACGACCGAACGAACGCGCGGCGCGAAAGCGGGTTCATGGGTCACTCCACGAAGAGGAACTCGTTGCTGGCGAGGACGATTCGCGCGAGCGCGGCCCACGCGAGCTTCGGGCGGTCGGCGGTCGGGCGGTCTGCCAACCCCTTCTGGAAGCGCGCGAGGAAGCTATCGGCGAACTCGCGGTCGCGCGCGGTCGGGTCACGTTGCACCGCGAGGCGGAACAACTCCGCGAGTCGGTCGGCTTCGGGTTTCGAGAGCGCCCGCGCTGCCAGCTTGTCCGCTTGGGTGTGGAAGAACGGGTCGTTGAGGAAGTAGAGCGCCTGCGTCGGCACCGTCGTCGCTTGGCGCGCGGGTGTCGTCGCGTTCGGGTCGGCCCCGTCGAAAAGCCCCAAGAACGGGTGCCGCCGGTTGCGGACGCTAATGAGGTACACGCTCCGCCGGTCGGTCTCGAAGAACGTCGCGAACGGGACGTGCTGCGAGAACCCCCACGAGCTTTCCGGCGGGATCGGGTGGCGCGCGCCGGGTGTCCGGTCGAGCGTTGCGGCCACCGACATCAGACTGTCCCTCAGTTCCTCGGCGCTCAGACGCCGCCGGTCGAACCGCCAGTACAGGTCGTTGTTCGCGTCGACCGACGCGGCCCCCGGTCGGGCCGAGCTCCCTTGCTGGTAGGTTTCCGACAGCACGATCTTCCGGTGCAGCGCCTTGACGCTCCAGCCGGAGGCGACGAACTCCTCCGCGAGCCAGTCGAGCAGTTCCGGGTGCGTGGGCGCAAGCCCGCGCGTGCCGAAGTCGTTGGGCGTTTGCACCAACCCCTTCCCGAAGTGGTGGAGCCAGATGCGGTTCGCCATAACGCGGGCCGTCAACGGGTTGTCCTTCGAC
>VGZJ01000408.1 GCA_016872595.1 Planctomycetota bacterium | reverse complement strand
CTCAAGAAAGCCGTCACCTACCTGTTCGATTGGATCGCCACCATGCTCCGCAAGCTCCTGCACCCGCACCCCAAACTCACAACCAACACTGGGTGAACTCTAGTCAGAAACGCACAAGCCGTATCCTGACTTCTCGCTCTTCCCGCACGCAGCGGGCGTGTGGGCGAAGAAGATTCGCGGTGCACTCGTGTACTTCGGCAAGTGGGACGATCCCGACGCAGCGCTGAAGAAGTACCTCGACCAGAAGGACGCGTTCCACGCGGGCAAGAAGCCCCGCATCGACCCGTCCCATTCCGCGGGAATTGGTCTGGGATCGTTGCCGTCAAATCGCGCTAAACGCGCGCTCCCGAGCCGGGACTCAGCCGTTGCTCACTCGCGGGTTGGACGAACTCAATTGAGCGTCCAGTAGCCCCCAGCAGTACCAGAGCATCCGGGGCAGGTGATACGGCCCCTTCCACATGTTCCCTTTGAGCGGCACCGACACCCGGCCGTCGCGGTGCAGGTAGCCGAACCACTCGCCGAACTCCGGGTCGGGGAAGTGGCGGAAACTCCAGTCGTGAACCTGCCGGTGCCAGCGGGCGTACTTCGCGTCGCCGGTGAGCGTCCAGGCGAGCAGCGTGGCGATGATGGCCTCGCAGTGAGGCCACCAGAACTTCATGTCGTGCCAGTAGTCCTGAACCGGCAGCCCCCGCAGATCGCGGAAGTAGAAGATGCCGCCGTGTTCCTCGTCCCAGCCCCGCTTCCACATCCAGTCGAGAATTGTCAGCCCGAGCCGAATGAGCCGCTGGTCGCCGCGCAGTTTCCCTTCGTGCATGACGAACCACGCGCACTCGATGGCGTGGCCGGGGTTGAGTTGTCGGCCGTCGAAGTGGTCAATCACCGAGCCGTCCGGCGCGACGACTTCCATCAGGGCTTCGTGTTCGGGCTTGAGGAAGTCGCGTTCAATCTCGCCGATGCTCCAGTCGATCCACTCCGTACACGTCCGCCCCCGGACGGTCACGTCTCCCAACTGCTCTCGCAGTTCTTGCGCCGTGAGCAGGCAGAACATGAGCGGGCCGACCCCCTTCGTGGGGCGGGTCGCTGGTTCGACCTTCGGAGGTATCCGGCCCGGCGTGAACGAGTAATCGAGGTAGGCGTCGAAGAAGCGGATTGCGTCCTCGGCGGCCCGGCCGTCACCTGTTGCTTTGGCGTAGACGGTATTCGCCATCGCCGCGAACGACTCGCTATAGACGTATCGCCGCATGCGCAGCGGCCCGCCCCTCGGCGAACGCCAGCACGGAGCCCTTCTTGCTCACGACGACCGACGGGATGCGGATCGACACGAACCCGTCCTCCTTGGGCACGAACACGTCCACGACTTCGGGTGCGGCTCCGAAGCCCGTGAGTGGGGTGAGCAAGACGAGAATGAGAGCGAGGCGAGTTGGCGACACAGGATGTCCTCAAGCGGGTGATGTCGGCCGGTGTATTCCCGTCACGAGTCGCTGCGGCGTTTTCGCAGGTACTCCAGCACCGTCGTGCGGCCCTTCTGGATGTGACCGCTCATCAGCCGACGGGCGGTGTCGGCGTCCCGCGTCCGTAGCGCCTCGGCAATGGCGGCGTGCTCGCGGCAGGTCTCCCCGGCGACGGTCGGCGAGAGGATCGCGGCCCAGTGCCGCTGCACCCCGAACACCAGCCCGAGCGCCGTGTGGTCGTCGATGACTTTGGCGAGGAGGCGGTTGCGGGCGGCTTCGACGACGATCCGGTGGAACCGCTCCTCGCAATCGAGCCAGTGGTTCAGCACCCCGTCCGACGCTTTCGGCGGCTTCGGGCGGCAGATGACGGCCAACAAGACCTCGAACTCGCCCCGCACCTCGTCAATGGCGGCGAGTTGGTTCTGCGTGATGTTCCGGGCGGCTTCGGCCGCGGCACAACTCTCGACCGCCTCACGGAGCACATACAGTTCCTCCAAGTCCTGCGGACTCGACTTGCGGACGAACGCACCCGCCCCGGGGACGTGTTCGACCAACCCTTCGGTGGCGAGCCGCTGAATCGCCTCACGGACGGGGGCGAGGCTCACCTCCATCGCCTCGGCGAGCGAGCGGTTCACTAGGTGCGTCCCGGCCTCCAACTCGCCGGTCAGGAGCTTGCGACGCAGTTCCCGGTACGTTTTTTCCGAAAGGGTGTCTTGCACGTCCGACCTGCCTCGCGTAAAGTCACTGTGATCGATCATGATCGATCACGTTCGATCGGTGCCATTCTCGACCCTCGAACCGTCGGAGTCAAGAGTGAGCCGTCGGTTTTTCTCCGCGGTGAGGCCGGTCATGTGTTCGAATCGTTGGCGGTGCCTGACCTGCGTTCTGACCGTTCTGTTCGCCCCGCTGGCCGTCGCCGGCGAGTGGGAGCGTCTGCCCTCGCTCCCCGACAAGGAAGGGTTCGCCGGCCCGTTCGCTGGCGTCAGCAACGGGGCACTTGTCGTGGCCGGTGGGGCCAACTTCCCCGACAAGAAGCCGTGGGAGGGTGGAAAGAAGGTGTGGACCGACGCCGTGTTCGTGCTGGAGAAGCCGGACGGGAAGTGGCAGACCGCCGGTAAGCTTCCCCGGCCGCTCGGGTACGGCGTGAGCGTGACGCACGGCAACGGGGTCGTGTGCGTCGGCGGGAGCGATGCGGATCGGCATTACGCCGACGCTTTCCGACTGGACTGGAAGGACGGCAAGCTCGTCACCACGAAACTTCCGCCGCTACCGAAGCCGCTCGCCAACGGTTGCGGGGCGTTGGTTGGTGACGTGCTGTACATCGCGGGCGGGCAGGAGAAACCAGACTCGGCGAACACGTCGAAGGCGGCGTGGCGGCTCGAACTGACTGCCAAAGAGCCGAAGTGGGAGCCCCTCGACGACTGCCCCGGTGGCGGGCGGATGCTGGCGGTCGCGGCTAGCTTCGACGGCTCATTCTGGCTGGTGGGTGGTGTCGATCTGGTCGCCGGAAAGGGCGACAAAGTGGAGCGGCGATACCTCTCCGACGCCCACCGCTACACGCCCGGCACGGGGTGGAAGCGGGTCGCAGACCTACCCCGCCCGGTCGCCGCCGCACCGTCGCCCGCCCCGGCCGACGCTTCTGGGTTCTACCTCCTCGGCGGCGACGACGGTTCACAGGTGGGTGTGGCCCCCGACAAGCATCGCGGCTTCGGGAAGACGGTTCTCCGCTATGACCCGAAGACAACCAAGTGGATCGACGCCGGCGAACAGACCGCTCCACGGGTGACAGTTTCGTGCGTGGCGTGGGGAAAGTCGTGGGTAATCCCGAGTGGCGAGGTGCGTCCCGGCGTTCGGTCGCCGGACGTGACGATCTTCACCCCGGCGAAGAAGGAGTAGCCCCGTCGTGTCTTCAACCGCACCAGCCTTGTCCCGAACGGCATGGCTGATCGTACTGCTGCTGATGCCGGTCGCCATGCTCAACTACCTCGACCGCCAGATGCTCGCGGCGATGAAGTATTCTGTCATGGCGGACATCCCCAGCATCGGCACGGAGTCGAACTGGGGCTTCATGCTCGGCCAGTTCAAATGGGTGTACGCCTTCCTCAGCCCCATCGGGGGCTACGTCGCGGATCGGTTCAGCCGGCGGTTCGTGATCTGCGGCAGCCTGTTCGTCTGGTCGGCGGTGACGTGGTGGACCGGGCAGGTGACGACGTACACCGAACTGCTTTGGGCGCGGTCGCTGATGGGGATCAGCGAGGCGTTCTATATCCCCGCCGCCCTCGCCCTCATCACGGACTACCACACCGGCGGCACCCGGTCGCGGGCCGTCGGCTTGCATCAGATGGCGATCTACTGCGGCGTGATCGCCGGGGGCTTCGGCGGGTACGTCGCCGACGCCCCGGCCCTCGGCTAGCGGTTCGCGTTCGTCGCCTGCGGGGTACTCGGCATGGTGTACGCGCTGCCGCTGGTGTTCCTGCTTCGAGACGCCCCTAGGCCGGACACCGCCGCCGACCGCGTGACCACGACGCCGATTCGTGCGGTCGGGGAACTGCTGCCCAACCTGTCGTTCATTCTGCTGGTGCTGTACTTCACCCTACCGGCCCTGGCAGGGTGGGTGGTGCGGGACTGGATGCCGGCCATCCTCAAACAGCAGTTCGGCATCGGGCAAGGACAAGCCGGGGTCGCGGCCACGGTGTACTGGCAGATGGCCGCGATCGTAGGGGCGATCCTCGGCGGCTGGCTGGCCGACCACTGGATGCGGAGCAACGAGCGGGGTCGCATCTTCGTGAGCGCCATCGGCATGGGTCTGATCGTCCCGGCCATCTTCGGCGTGGGCAACGCCGGCACGCTGGGCGTCGCCATCGCCTTCCTAGTGCTGTTCGGCCTCGGCTGGGGGTTCTTCGACTGCAACAACATGCCGATCCTGTCGCAGATCGTCCGACCCCACCTGCGGGCGACCGGGTACGGCGTGATGAACTTCGTCAGCATCAGTTGCGGCGGGCTGGCGGATTGGGGGTTCGGTATCCTTCGGGACCGGAACGTGCCGCTCAACGTGATCTTTAGCATCTTCGCCGCCGCCGCTGCTTTGTCCGTCGTGCTGGTTCTGCTGATCCGCCCTCGTCCCGACCTCGCCGCAAAGGAACAAACCCCATGACCATCAAGCTGCACGGCCTCGTTGCCGCCACCCACACCCCGTTCGACGCGGACGGCCGACTGAACCTCGCCATTAGACTCGTTGCGCAATAGCGATCGATGGCCTATTCATAGGGTTATGACGAATTACGAGAAATTGCGTCGGAAGCCGTTGTTGTTCCGCATGTTCACGGGGCTCTCGGCCGACGAGTTCGACAAGGT
>VGZJ01000407.1 GCA_016872595.1 Planctomycetota bacterium | reverse complement strand
TCGCGGACGCGCACCTGCACCTGCCCGTTGACCGGGTCGCGGTGGCTCATCGCGCCGCCGACGTGCCAGAACGCCTTGTCCTCGGGCACCCACACGGGCGTCGCCGCGACGCGCCCGGTTCGGCGCACGGCGTCGCGCGCCCGCCGGTCCACGCCTCGCGCGCGACGATCGCCAGCGCGAGCCACACGAGGACCACGAGCGTGCCCTTCAGTTCGTCCGCGGTCGAGCGCGGTCCCGGTTGCATGGTGTGTCTCCGGTTCGGGGGGCGGGAGCGGTCCGTTACGCGGGCGTGCTCGCGGGCTCGCGCCCGGAGCTCTTGCGCGCGGCCAACGGGTGCGCGGCCAGCGGGACGTGGCACTCCAACCCGATCACGCTGAGCCGCTTGCCGGTTCGGGCGAACTCGTCCTCGAGCTGGTGCAGTTTTTCCATCACCGTGTGATCGACGAGGCGCGTGTGCGAGAGGTCGAGGGCGACCTCGGAGCGCCCCTCCGCGGCGCGCAAGATCGTGGCCCGCACGCCGAGCCAGTTGGAGAACACGGCCGCGCGCCGGACCACCAGTACCACGAGCGCGTCGCCTTCCGGCACCGCGTCCACGTCGGCCCGGAACAGCCCGCGCCACGGGCACCCGTGCCGCAGGTGGAACGCGACCTCCAGCGCGATCCCGACGCCGATGCCGACGAGCAGGTCGGTGGCGAGGGTCGCACCGATGGTGGCGACGAAGACGACGAACTGCTCGCTGCCGAGCTTGTAGGTGCGGACGAACTCGCGCGGGTTCGCGAGCCGGAACCCGGTGTACACGAGCATCGCGCCCAGCGCCGCCAGCGGGATGCGGTGGATCAGGTTCGGGAACGTCAGTACGAACCCGAGCAGGAACAGGCCGTGGTACAGGTTCGCGCCGCGGGTCCGCGCGCCGTTGTCGATGTTCGCCTTGCTGCGGACGATTTCGGAGATCATCGGCAGCGCGCCGATTGCCGACGCGAGCGTGTTCGCCACGCCCACGGCGAGCAGGTCGCGGTCGAAGTTCGTCTTCCGCCGCCACGGGTCCACGAGCTCGATGGCCTTCGCGCTCAGCAGCGATTCGAGGCTGCCGATCAAGCAGAACAGCAGCACGAACTGGATGCCGGTCGCGGTCGCGACGCCGCGGAAGTCCGGCAGCACGAACGCCGCCGCCGGGTTCGTCAGCACCTCCGGCATGTCCACGAGGAACCGCGGCCCGACCTCGAACTCGGCCCGGTGGTTCAGGTCGAAGAAGCTGTCGGGGAACAGGTACGTGTGCTTGTGTTCGAGGTCGAACGCCAGCCCCAATCCCACCGCGGCGACCAACACGACGAGTTGAGCCGGGACGCGCTTCGTCCACTTCGCGCGCACCAACGGCAGGCCGAACAGTATGAGCAGGCCGGCGAACCCGATGATGGCGATTTCGGGGTTGATGCGCCCGAGCGCGGCCGGCAACCCGGCGAACAGCGCCAGCGGCCCCGCGCCCTTTTCCGGGGTCGCGCCGATCACCTCGTAGGCCTGCTTCGCGATGATGATGAGGCCGATGGACGCGAGCATCCCGTGGACCGGCGTGAGCGGGAAGAAGTCCGCGAGCCGCCCGGCCCTCATCAGACCGAACAGGATCTGGATCACGCCCGCGGTCACGCCGACGCCGAGCGCGAGTTGGTACCCGATGAGCGCCTTCTCCGTGTCGGTCTTGCCCGCGCCGAACTCGTTGCCCAGTTCGGTCACGGCCCCGTACACGATAACGATGAGTCCGGCCGCCGGGCCTTTGATCGTGAGCTGCGAGTTGCTGATGAGGGAGCACAGCACGCCGCCGATGACGGCGGTCCAGATGCCCGCGATGGGCGGGTACCCGCTGGCCCGCGCGATCGCCAAGCACAGCGGCATCGCGATGAGGAAGACGAGGAACCCGGCGACCGCGTCGAACTTGAAGTTCGCGCGCGCCCCGGGTTCGAGCGGCGGAACGGGCGTGGTGCTCGGTTGGGACAAGGGCCGGCCTCGCGCGGGGTGAGGGTCCGCCCCGACAAGGCAACCCGCGTGCCGTGCGAAAACGCCTAGGAAATGCACCTTCCTGCGAGGGGACCGGCGCGGCGCTGGTCGGTCAGCCGTCACCGTGCTCGTCGTCGGACCACACCGAGCGCGCGATGGTGATACCCAGCGCGCGGATCTTGTTCCGCAGGCTACCGCGGGTGATGCCGAGGACGCGCGCGGCCTGCAACTGGTTCCCGTCGGTGTGCTTCAAGACCCGCACGAGGACCTCGCGCTCCATGCGCTCCAGCGCCTCCGCGTACAGGTTCTCGCTGTTCGCCGCGATGCGCCCGGCGACGAATCCGTCCCAATCGAACGCGCCCGCGCTCGCGTCCGTATGCGGCGCGCCCGCGGGCGCGCGGACGTGTTCGGGCAGGAAGTCCGCGAGGAGCGCCGACCCGCTCATGCTCAGGAGCGATTGCTTCACGACGCTCTGTAGCTCGCGGACGTTGCCGGGCCACGGGTACGCCCGCAGCGCGGCGGCGGCGTCCGGGGCGACCTCGGCCACCGGCTTGCCGAACTCGCGCCCGAACCGCGCGAGGTAGTGGTCGATCAGCAGCCCGATGTCGTCGCCGCGGTCGCGCAGCGGCGGGAGCGCGATGGTGAACACGTTCATTCGGAAGTACAGGTCGCGGCGGAACCGGCCGTCGTCGGCCATCTTCTCGAGGTCGGCGTTGGTCGCGGCGATCAGCCGCACGTCGGTGCGCACCGTCTCCGAGCCGCCGAGCCGCTCGAACTGCTGCTCTTGGATGAGGCGCAGAATCTTGGCCTGTGTCGGCGGCGACATCTCGCCGATCTCGTCGAGGAAGATGGTGCCGCCGTTGCACTGCTCGAACTTGCCGACGCGCCGGCGGTCGGCCCCGGTGAACGCGCCCTTCTCGTGCCCGAACAGCTCGCTCTCCAACAGCGCGTCGGGAATGGCGGCACAGTTGATCGCCAAGAACGGCTTGTCGGCGCGCGTCGAGTGCTGGTACACGGCGCGCGCGACCAGCTCCTTGCCGGTGCCGCTCTCGCCGCGGATCAGCACGGTCACGCTCTGCTGCGCGACGCGACCAATGGCCTTGTACACCTCTTGCATCGCCGGGCAGCGGCCGAGCAGCACGTCGCCGCCGAGCGCGGGGGCGTCGCCGTCCGGCAGCGTCGCCGGCGTGCGCATCAGCGCGCTCGACTGCATCGCGCGGTCGATCAGCCGCCGCAGGTCCGGTAGTTCCAGCGGCTTCAGCAGGTACTCGTACACGCCCTCCTTCATCGCCTCGATCGCGAGGTCCGTCGTGCCGTGGCCGGTGATGAGGATGACGGGTACGCGAGCGTCGATCGCGCGGAGCTTGCGGAACGTCTCCAACCCGGTCGCGTCCGGCAGGCGCACGTCGAGCACGACCACGTCGGGGCGCGCGGCCCCGACCGCGGCCAGCCCCTCGGCGGCGCTGGTCGCGGTGCGCACGACCAGCGGGCCGTCGCCGAACGCGCGATGGAAGGCGTGCCGGATCGCCGGCTCGTCGTCGATCACCAGTAGCGTCGGCATCGGTTACGCCCCCTGTACGGCCCCGGTGCCGACCGGCAACCGGACCACGAAACACGCCCCGCCGGGTCGCGCGGCCTGAGTGACCGTGCCCCCGTGGTCTTCGACGATCCGGCGGCAGATGACCAAGCCCAGCCCCAGCCCCGTGTCTTTACTGCTGGCGAACGGCTCGAACAGGCGCGGGAGCATCTGCGCCGGCACCCCCGGCCCGGTATCGGACACCTCGACCTCCACCGCGCCGTTCGCGCGCCGGGCCGCGATGGTGAGCGCCCCGCCCCCGGGCATCGCGTCGAGCGCGTTGAGGACGAGGTTCACGAACACCTGCTGGAGCTGCCCCGCGTCGGCGGTCAGCGTGACGCGCTCGGGCGCGACCACGCGCGCCGTCACGCGCTGCTTCTCGGCCCGCCCGCGGACGAGGCCCAGAACCGCGTCGAACACGGCCGCGAGTTCGACCGGCCGGCGCTCCGGCTTCGGGGGGCGGGCGAAGTCGAGGAACGTTTGTAACGAGCGCTCCATGCGGCGGATCTCGCTCTCGATGACGCGCAGGTCTTCGCTGGTGAGGCGCGGCGCGGTCCCCTCCAGCCCGGTTTGCACGAGCATCTTGATCGAGGTGAGCGGGTTCCGCAGTTCGTGCCCGACGCCGGCCGCGAGTTGCCCGACCGCGGCGAGTTGCTCCGCCCGCACAACCTCGCGCTCGCGCTCGTGGAGCTGCCGCACGACGGCCTCGATCCGCGCCGACAGGTCTTCGAGTTCGTGGTGCAGCCCGCCGAACCCGCCGTCCCCGGTCAGCACGATCTCGGGGCGGTCCGGGCCGAGCTTCCCGGCCGCGTCGCGGATCTGCACGTGCAGCCGCCGGATCGACTGACTCAGGAGCCGCGCGACGCCGTACCCGAACACGACCCCGGCCACCGCGCCGAGCGCGCCGATCACGGCCATGCCCCACGCGAGTTGGCTCAGCACGCGCTCGTGCTGTGCCGTCACCTCTTCGACGCGCTTGTCGTTGAACTCCTCGAGTTCGCGGCACGGGTAGAGTACGCGCTCGCGGAGAAACACCGACGCTTCCGTCAGCAGCTTCGGGTGCTTCGTGCGCTCCTGTTCCCCTATTTCCCAGATGACCTTCGACTTTCGGCATGGCATGTGCGCCGGAACCCTGGGATTCCCAGCGTTTCTGCCTCTTTCCTGCCGAAATGACCGAGGAACCCAATGGGTGACCGCCGAAATGACCCCCTGCGTGTGGATTTCGACCGCGAGATCAAGTTGGAGTTCCACGGCTCGACC
>VGZJ01000406.1 GCA_016872595.1 Planctomycetota bacterium | reverse complement strand
CCCGGCGACGACTTGTAGGGCGAGGGCGAACACGGTCTGCCGCCACACGACACGGAAGTGGGCCTTGCGCGCGGTCACGTACTCGGTGGCGAGGTGGTCGGCGCGCTCCAGCGCGAGCCGCGCGCCGCCGGAGAACTTGAACGCCCGTGGGCACCGCAACAGTTCCTGCAGCCACGCGGCCACGTCGTACTTGGCGTGCGACTCGTGAAGGCACGTGCGCACCCCGCCCCAGCCGAGTACGAACACGACGAACGCGATCATCAGCACGAGGGCGACGTCGAACCCCAACAGGAACGGGTGGTAGAACGCCAGCACCGCCATGCCCACGACCGCGGTGACGACCAGCGCTACGCCGTCGAGGAGCAGCACGGCGAGCGCCTTTTGCACGTTCAGCACGTCGAAGAAGCGGTTCGCGAGTTCCGGGCCGTAGCGCCGGTCGAAGGCGTCGAGCCGGAGCCGCGGGAACCGCGCGGCGTAGTCGGCGACCACGCGCACGAACAGCCGCCGCTGGAGGCACTCGACCACGTACACCTGCATGGCGCGCACCGCCGCAGCGAGGCCGAGGCACGCGAGCAGCACGGACGCGATCACCACCACCGGCCACATGAGGACGCCGAACGCGACCGTGTTCACCAGCGACTCGACCGCGATGGGGGTGGCCAGCGACAGGACCGCGACCGCCAGCGCGTACACCACTACGGCCCCAATGTCCCGGCGCTCGGGGACGAGCAGGTGCCGCAGCCGAGCGAACGGCCGGGCCGGGGAGTGCCCGTGCCCGACCTCGTGGGCCTCGGGCGCGTGGTCCGGCGGGTGGGCGGGGTGAGCGGTCGCCATCGGGCGCGCGGCCTTTCGTGAGGGGAACGAAAAAAGCCGGGGAGCCGCAGCGGGTGCGACTCGCCGGCTTCTGCCCGCGGAGCCTTGGCGCTCTCCGCGGGCGGGTCGCTCGGTCTCGGGGCCGGAGCCGCGCGCGTCGGGCCGGTGCCCCCCGCGCACTCCTCCCAGCCGGCGCATTCTTAGGCGCGCGGCGCGCCGAAGTCAACAGCGGCGGCGCGCCCCATACCCGATCTCGCCCGCGCTCAGGCCGGCTTGTACGGGGGTTTTGACTCGAGTGTGAACAGGATGATGCTCTCGCCGGTCCGCGTGCTGATGTCGGTGTGGACACTCACGACCGGGACGCCCAAGATGTCGCGGACCGCCACTTCCAACAGCTCGCGCCCGTGTTCGATCAGTTCCAACCGGATCTGCTTTATGAGGTCGCGCCCGCGGGGCGAGCGGTGGGTGGGCGGCGATTGGCGTGCGGCACCGGCGTCACAACCCCAACCAGTACTCGCGCAACCGAGCCCAAGCGTCGGCGAGTTGGGATTCGCTGCTGAAGAACGCGGCCACATCGTCCGGTGGGGTCAGATCGGGTAGCTTCCCGTTCTCCGGCGGCAGCGGCGATTTCATGTCGAACAAACTGGTCAGGTATTCGAGTCGCCCGGCAGCCGTTCGGAACCCGCGGAGCGTGTCGAACAGCACCGGGAGGTTCACCCGTTGGGGCAAACCCAGTTCTCGGATCCGCCGGTGGTCGCGGCGCACATCGATCCACCCCCGCACGGCACGGTACGCATGTGGGATTTGCGGAGTAAGAACGATGCCGGACGCGATTGCCCCGAAGCCAACGCACAAGTACTCCCCGAACTTGATCAAAGTGGGGGGGTAGAAAACGAGCACTACGAATCCCACACTGGCTAGTACCCAGAACGTTAGCTCGGGCACGATCGCAACGCTCGGGCGGCGCTTGCTAAAGAACACGATGCACAGCGCGAACCAAGCAAGACCCCCGGTCGCGAAGACCAACGTGATGCGGACCTCTTTCCATACCGAACTGTCGTCTGTCCCGGGAGGCAACAGCTTGAACGACAGATAGTACAAGGGCGCCGCCGAACCGACGATCGCGATCGCGGCAAAGAGAACGTACCCAACGTCACGCGCGCTCCGCTTCGCACCGGCTGGTGCTATGCCGATAGCGAACCTCCCTACGAGTGCGGTGACGGCGGCCCAGAGGACGAACAGCGCGACGGCGACATGCAACGGCGCGATGACCGAGATGCTCACGACCGCCACGGTCGCGGCGAACGGCGCGGCCGACACGAGCAGCGCGGCTTTGGCCGCGCTGCGGCGGAACGCCGTTCGCACGGGGCGCGTCGCGTCCGAGAGGCTCAGTGAGAAGTCGAGTTCGGAGAACCGGGTCAGACGTTCGAGGAGCGTCAGCTCTTCGAGGTAGTCGTTCAGCTCGTTCAGTGCCGGACCGGACAGGGTGGCGATCCGGCGACAGGCGACGAACGCCGCCTCGCGCACATAGGCGGACTGGCCCGACAGCGCGCGGACGAGTGCGGCCTGTTGCTCCCGCCCGTTTGTCAGCGGGATCGCTTCCGTGGCGAGCTTGGCGACGAGCGGGTCCGAATGCGACACCAGCATCTCGATCATCTGCGACAACTCGGCCCGGAACGAGCCGAGCGGGTCCGGTGCGTCCGCTTTCGGGCGCGCGGAAAACGCGTCGTTCAGGAACCGCAGGGCGTGAATCGCCTCCGAGCGCGGCTCCTTGACCGGGTAGTGCGCCCGTTCCGCCGGATCGTGCGCGCCGGCGGCGGGGTCCGTTTCAGTGTCCGCAGCCAACAGCGCAGGTCCGGGTCCGGCGCGCCAACGAACCATTTCGCGGGCGCGTGCCCAGCAGTACCGGGCCACAATCTCGCGCTGGTCGTGGGTCGCGATCCCGCAGTACAGCACCAGAGCGTCGCGCCACCCGCTGTCGCCGAGGATGTCCTTCAAGGGGAGCGCGACTCGCGGGACAGCGCCCTCCGGGGGCACGATACCGTCCGTCGCACCGGCAGCCGGGGCCGGCGTATCGCTCAGGTGCCGAACGGCGAAGTACTCGGCGAACCGCCGGTGGACGAACGACACGCGCCGACCGTTCGCGCTGCGCCGGATCAGCCGCATGTCGACCATCCCGGCCAGCAGGCGCGCGCCTTCGTCGGCGTCGGAACTGATTTGCGCGACCGCCCACGAGTGGTCCACTTCCAGACCGCGGCGGTCGCGCAGGATCGCGAAACCGAGTGCTAGGGCCGCTTCCCGTACCCGCGCGAGTTCGACGTTGTGGGTGCCCCGCAAGACGCCCGCGCAATCCGACAGGCGTGCCTCAAAAAAGTGCTGGAACACGTCGGCGACCGAGTTCGGCTGCTTACCCCCCGGTGTCGATCGTGTACTTCGTCAACAGCTCCGCGGTGAACGGATTCTTGAGCAGCGGAACCAGTTCCGGGCAGTTCTGGTAGACCCGCTGGATGGTCCCTTCGGGATCGACGCCCTTTCCTTTCATTCGGGTCCGGAGCATGTCGTGCATCTGGGTATCGGAAAGCGGGCGCACCTGCACCCGCCCCGCCCGCACCTCTTTCGGTTCGCGGTACGGGCGCGACGCGAGAATCACGCGACAGTCCTTGTACTGGACACGAAACAGCGTGTTGAGCGCCGCACACACTGCTTGGTGGCGCGCCCCGCCTTCGGGTTCGTCGAGCAGGTGCGGGAGTTCGTCAAACGAGTCGAGGATCAAGAACAGCCGCCCGGCCTCGCGCAGCGCGTTCATGTTGCCCTCGAACCGGTCGCTCAGGCCCGAATCGCCGATCTGCTCGCGCGCCGCGAACGAAACGGTCCAGCGCGTCGGCGGTCAAGGTGCCGTCGGCCGGGAACTCGCGGAGGTTCGCGTACACCGGGATCACGCGGGTCGAACTCATCTCTGCGAGGAGCGCGCGCACCAGGTTTCGCAGCGACACGCTCTTGCCCGACCCCGGCTGCCCGACCACGACGAACACGCGCGAGTCCCGATCCCGGCGGATCGCGGTAATCAGGTTCTTGACCAACTTCGGCCGCAGCCGGATCGTCTGTTCGGCGTGTACGCTCGCCTCGAGCGGAACGTAGTTTCCGTCGAACCAGTGAACCTGCTCGTCGTAGAGGTCGAGGTAGTCCTTGACTCTGGCGTGATACTCGGTCGAATCCGCACGCTCGTCCCAGTCGCCAACGGGACTCGGTGAGACGCGCTCCGTGACGGTCGCGCGTGCCTTCAGCCGCGTCCACAGGACGAGCACCAGGATGACCGAGAACGAAAAGAGCACGAACCACCACGCCAGATTACTGTCCGGCGGAACGTCGGGTACGTCGTAACCGTTCGCCTGCAGCCAGCGAACGAGTCCGCGCAACAGGTAGCCCCGAAAGAAGTGGTCCGCTGCCAGCACCGCGGTGAACGCGGACGTGATCGCACCGAGCGCGTAGAGGAACACGCGGCCGCTCTGGTCACGGTGTGGGCGGAACCAGTACACGACAAGGAGAACGCATGCACCCAGTACGAGGAACGCTACGAAACCCGCGACAAGCCCGTGATACAGTGGCAACAGGGCGCGCGGTTCCGGGGCACGCCCTGCGGACCAGCCCGCGAGTAACCCGACCAGAATGGCGAGCACGGCCGCGAGCAGCACCCCGATGAGCGCGTACCGAAGAGTCTGGCCGACGTGGTCGGATGCGGGTGGGTCGACGGGCGCGGTCATGTTTGCTTAACCGAGGTCATCGCGAGGGTACCGGGTGGAAGGGGCAGTCCCCCGGCGTGACGGGCCGAGCGTCAGGGTCGGATTAGACCGCACGGGAACGCGCGCGCCAAGCACGTTCTCGTCCCCCGTGCAACACTCGCCACATCAGAACGACGCGACGACGAGGGCGACGATCAGTTCGGCCGCGACCAACTGGCCCAGTGTGAGCTGCCGGTTGATGACCAAGTACCCGCCCAGTCCCAAGAGCGCGGTCCCGGCGACGACTTGTAGGG
>VGZJ01000405.1 GCA_016872595.1 Planctomycetota bacterium | reverse complement strand
CAAACCGCGATACCGCCCGGTGCCGACCGCGAGCGGGCCGCGAACTGGATCCGCGAACCGCACACGGACATGGTATCGCGGGTAGGTGGCCGTGCCGAGGTGGTAGTGACGCGCGAGGTCCAACCCGGCCCGGAACCCAACGTCGCGCCAGTCCAGTTCCGCGTCGCCGCGGTCGAGCAATTCGGCACTCAGCAACCCCGGACCGATCCCCGCGTGCGCGAACGCCCGCAGCAACAGGTCGCGCGTCTGCTGGTTCAACATCGTCAGTTGGCGCAGCTTGTCTTCTGCATTCATCGGAGGCGCGGGGTTCCGAACACTGAGCCGGCGGCGTATGCCGGTCGGGTCGTCGTACCCCGGTAGCACCACCGGCGTGACCGTTGACCACACGCGCGACTCGCCCACGTATGGGCCTAGGTTCGCGTCCGACTGCAAGCTCGCGGCCGGGCGGTCGATGAGCCGAAGGGCCGCGGGGCAGGTGTCGGTGCTTTCAAGCGGGACCAGCTCTTGCCCGGACAACACGCGCGACCACACGACGGCGTCGCGGCGCTGAGGCGGAGCGACGATCAACACGCGCCGGATCGCTCCCACGTAGGTGCCCCGGTCCCCGCGGCGCTCCAGCGACGGCAGGGGCAGGTACGAGAAGCGAGCGTCGGCCCCGGACCCGTGCGCGCGGTCGTTGCCGTCGGGGGTGTGCCCGTGAACGAAGGTGTTGATGTGGGCGTCGGTCCAGCCGAACGGCCGCATCTGGCCGGCGAGCGTGGCGACCGCGTTCCGCACCATCCCGGCGACCGCACCCGTCCAGCGCGCCGGGTTGTACGGCTGGAACCGCTCGAAGTCCGGGGTCCGCAACTCGAACGCCGCGAACGGCCGCTCCGCGAGGTCCGTGTCGCGCCGGTAACCGACCACATCGAACGCGGTCAGCGGCGGCACCGGGCGGAACCCGTCCTCGGAGAGGCGGTTGAGGAACGCGGTGTGCTTGTTTATCAGCGCCGCAAGCGTGCCGGCGCGCGGAACACGGAGCCGCGTGCCGGATCCATCGGCGGTGGGTTGCCAGCGCTCGCCCTCGAGCTTCGCGGCCTGCTCGTCGGACAGCAACTCGGCGTTCCCCGCCACCATATCGACGCCCCAACCGAGGTGCGTGACGCTCCGCGCCGCGGTGCGCAGCGTCTCGAAGTGCGTGCCGCACGCAGACACATCGGCGATGGGGAACAGGTAGTGAACGGCCTCGCCGTTCAGGTGAACGGGGCGCACGTCCTTCTCGGTGCGGTACTCCGCGATGCTCGCCGCGCTGTTCCCACTCGCCCACGACTTCGCCACTCGGTCCCCGACGTTATCGGGAACGTACAACCGGTACTTGGTGGGCGCGGGATCGCCTTTGGCCGCGACCACCACCGGGTTGCCGAGTTGCGCGAGCCACTGCAGTGCGGGCTGCGCGTACTCGATGCGCATGCGCTCGTTCCAGCGCGCCGCGGCAGCCGCGACGAGCGCTTGGAACAGGCGCAGCGGGGACGGCGGCCATTCGGGTTCGGCGTCCTCGCCGCGCCCGTGACTGAACGGCTGTAGGAACCGCACGGAGGCACAGAGGAACTGGCTCATGGAACGCGCTCCTCTGGGTTATTCAGCGGAAACCTTCACCGCGACGCCGTCGACAGACTCGACCGTCACGAACCCGTTGATGACAACCACACTTGCGAAGTTCGACTCGGCACCGGCCTTGAAGAACTTCGTCGCTTCGTTCACGTTGAACTTAACAGGGCTGCCGCTCGGCTTCACTTTGAACGACCGACCATTCGCTGCCACGGTCTTCACTTGCCCAATCACCGGGCCGCCGTCGAGCGCTTCGCCGCGAATGTCGGCACCGGCACGCACTGAATCGAACGGCACGGTTTGGCTCGCGCCCACGCCGAACGCTTCGGCAGCGGCCGTGGCGTACTTCAGTGCGTCCGCCTGTGTGATGCTGACGGGCTTGCGCTCGCCGTTCGGATGGACTTCTACGAACTCGCGCGGCTTGTCCGTGTCGATCACGAGCATGCAGCCCTGACGCAGGTACGACGAGGTGTTCGCAGTGAACGCGACCAGCGAGAGGCCGAGGATGTAGCGGCGCAGGGCGAGCATTTTCGCCGAATCGCCAGCTTGCAGCAGGCGCAGAGCAGCGAGGCCGAGCGTGGCGTCACGTCGGATGCCGCCGTCGGCGATCACGCCACCGTGCGAACCCGATGCGGGGACGTGAATGAACCCGCGCTCCGCGTAGGCGTCCTTTGTCGCCTTATCGGTGGGTTCCGGGAGCAGCTTGTTGTTGACGTACTCGGTTGCGGGGTTGAACTGCGCCGAGCGCGTTAGTTTGCGCACGTTGAACGCGCGAATTGTTGACGCGACCACCCGCGGCAGTTTCGCTTGAAACCCGGTTTCGCCGCGCGAGTTCCACACGCCGAAGACGAGCGACGTGGGCGCGATCTTGGCGAGCGGTTCGCAGTCGCCGGCCATCACTTTGCGGAACGCGGCGTCAATGGTCTCCTTCAGCGACGAACACCGCACGAGCGCGTCGCCGGCCCGGTGCCCGGCTTCGAGGATGCTCACGACCTTGTCACCAGCTTGAACGCCGACCTGCGGAACGAGGTGCTTGAACTTCTCGTCCTTGAAAATCGGTTCGATGCGGTTGGCCTGCGAGCCAACCGTATCGACGAGGCACACATTATTGCCCGCTTCGCCGTCGATGTTGTACCCACCGGGGAAGTTGTCGCCGGAAGCGAACGTGGCCGGGAACAGTACGCCGTCCGGCCCTTCCACCGGCGTCAGCCACTCGCGGATCACGAGCGCCGCGGGACCGTCGTCGCTCAGGTAGTGGTCGTACTGGGTCAACTCGCTCATTGGGCACCTTGCTTGGAATGGGGAACAGCGGAACGAAACGCCTTGTGCTTCTTCTGACCCGTGCGATACCAGTTCTCAAACCGGTAGCCGGTCGCGCCGACGTGCGGCAACAGCCCGCTCACGGCCGCGGGCAACAGGTTCGGGCCGAGCGGTTCGTCCCATGTGAAGTAGTCGTAGACGCGCGGTTCGTCGGTCTTCGCGGGCAGGCACCGCTGCAACCCGACAAGGCACAGCAGTTCAACGGCCGGGTGCGCGGTCGTGGTCAGGCCCAGATCGTTCGCGGAGAAGCCCACGTCGCGCGCGTGTGCGTTCGGGCACCGTCGCGAGTCGAAATAGTACGGTTCCACCTTCTTGTCCGGGTCGCCCGGTTCGTAGGCGATCACACCGACATTGAACAGGTCCGGCGTCGAGAACTGAGCGTCGCGCATGGCGTGTTGCATGGCCTGCGCGATGCGCCAACTCTCCATCCGGCCGGCCCACACTTTCATTGGCTTGCCGCCCGCGGTGGTGTCGTGCCACCAATCGAGGCGAAAGTTTCCGAACGGTTCGCCGATGCTCACGCGGGTACTGGTCGGGTCGTCTTCGTCGAGTGCCGTGAGCTTGGCCGTTACGAATCGCGTCACGAACGTTGTGAGGTCGCCCGTGCAGGTCGCATGGAACTGCCCGTGCGCGAACCAGCCTTCCGCGCCGGGCCAGAGGCGGTCGGCGAGTTCGAGCAGGCCGCAGCACGCGAAGAACTGGCCGGGGTTGGTCGGGTCCACGTTCACGCTGAACGACGGCGTTGGCTGCGCGGCGGGCGCGGACCACACGACGCCTTCCGGCTTCTTGCGCGGCCACTGGCCCGGTTCGCGGTCGCCGATGGGCGTTGCTTCCAGTCGCTGCGAGTCGAGCGCGTCTGCGGCACGGAGCAGCGATTCCAGATACGCCAGCCCCCAGCGGCCGTACTTGCGCTGGAGCGCTGCGAACCGGCGCGGGGTGGCCGTGGCTATGCTTTGGGCCGCGGCCTCCGGGCGCTCTGGGTCCGTGACCTCATTGGCCGGGAAGTGCGGACGCCCGCGGCCGTGGTGCGTTGCGATCAGGTGTTGGAGCAGTTCGCGACACGGTTCGCTCGCGGCGTCGAAGTCGGCGCGGTACTTCGGGTCGAAGTTCACATCGACGAGCGAGGCCAGTTCGTGGCGGAAGTGGTTCAGGTTCTCCGGGGCGCGGCCGTGGAGCGTCTTCGCTACAGCCGCGTCGCCGGGCCGGTTGCCGGCCCCGCGCTGCCAGACCGTGCGGTCCTTGCCCAAGTCGTGCCATCCCGCAGCGAGGCTCACGGCCGTCGCCACGTCCACAGGTAGTTCCAGCGGTTTACACATTGCTTCGGCGCAAGACTTGACACCCTGCAAGTGTCCGCTGAGGGTCGGCCACGCGGCCTCGTGCTTCATCTCCTTGCTGTATTCTGGCTTCAACACCAAGTATTCCACGCGGCTCTTCGTGTCGTCTTCCCCGGTGTACAAATCGATCCGCAGTGCGGGCCGCATCCGCGGGAACTTGGCTTGCACCAGTGCGTCGCGTATCGCGATCCGCTCGGCCTCGCGTTTCATGTCGCGGTCGAGCACCAGCGCGAAATCCGCCGCGAGGTCGAGAACCGGCGCGACCGGTTTGTAAGTGCGGTCGTCTCCACTTCGGGAAACGACGAGTCGTACGCGCGGGGTGCCCGAAGGCATCAGCGCGCGCCCGGCCACGTCGTACGGGCGCTCCGGGTAGTACGCTTCTGCACCGCTCAGTGTGCCGGTTGCGGTCAACCCGCCGGCTACGGGCGGCAGAACGACCGTTCGCGCGCTGAGGTTCTCCGCGTAGTTCGTCTTGTTCTTCACCGCGAGTTGTCCGAGCCGTAACACGCGAACGGCGTCGGTCGGGTCGATCACCCACACTGGCAATTCCGGATACTTCTCGCCGAGTTCCGCGAGCGCGGGTTGAACGCGATATGTCGCGTCGCG
>VGZJ01000404.1 GCA_016872595.1 Planctomycetota bacterium | reverse complement strand
GGACTGGTGAACCGGATGATCGACGCCTGAACCCACCCGCCGATCAGCCACGCGGCGGGGCCGCACGGGCGCCGACCTTATCGTGAAGAACATCTAATCGCTATGCGCCGCATGTACTTCGGCGCGAATCAAAGACACAGGCATTTTGACAGGATAAACAAGATGAAACAGGATGAAGAGTGAGGAGAAGTGAACCTAACTCTCTATCCTGTTTCATCTTGTTTATCCTGTCAAAACTCTTTGGCCTTTTGCCTTCCGCTCACCTCAGCGGTCCTTTTTGTCGATGGGCACGGGCGAGATGTCGCTGAACCCAGTGCGAACGCCGGTATCGACCAACTGCACGACGTAGGCTTGGAGCAGTTTGGGGCCGATTTCGAGCGTGGCCTTGCCGGTCTTTTTTTCCCGGGTGGCTTGGCTCTGGCGCTCGCGCATCTCGGCCGCGTATTCTTCCACGAGGTTCGCGGTCGGCTCGCCCCTCTCGTTTTTGCGCGTGCCGGGTTTAAGGTCCACCGGGGCGTTGGCGCTGCCCTCTTGCGAAACGTTGATCCCGGCGATCTGCCCGTTCTCGGTCGCGGTCACGCGGAAGATGATGTGCAGGGGCTTGTTCTCGTCGGTGATGCTGAGGTTGGTGGCGCTGCCGCCGCCCTCGTCTTTGGGTAGCGTGAGAGCGATCTGGCCCTCGGTGGGCGCGGGCTTGAACGTCATGATGAAGAACGCGAGCAGTTGGAAGCTCATGTCCAGCATCGGCGTAATCGGCAGGTCCGGCTCGACGAAGTCGGTGCCTTGGCGCTTCGGCTTGTGGCTCAGCATGGCGGGTCTCGGGTTCGCGAACGCGGGAACCGGGGCGAACGGACAGAGCGGGCTTACGACGAAATCTGGGCGCGCAGTTGGACCCGCAGGTACTCGGCCTTGCGGCACGCCTTCATGATGGCGTAGGTGTCCTTGAACGCGCACTCTTTGTGGACGCGCAGGATGATAACGGAGCGCAGGGGCTTATCGGCGTTGGCCGCGCCCGCGGCCAGCTTGTCCTCGCGCGCGCGGCGCTTGAGGAACACCTCCACTTGTGCCGCGTTTTCCAGTGTCGTGATGGTGTTACCGCTGGCGGGATCGACGTACTGGTCGCTCGACGCCAAGATCACCTGCCCCTTCTCGTTCACGTTCAGGTAGATGGTGTAGTCCTCGCGCGCGTCGAGCGGCTTCGCGGCGATGGCGTCCGGCAGCTTGATGTCGATGTTCGTCTGGTCCATGACGAAGTTGGCGCACAGCATGAAGAACATCACGAGCTGCAACACGAGGTCGAGCAGCGGGGTGAAGTTCGGTTCGCACTTTTCGCTGCTACCGTGGCTCATGGGAACCCAGAGGACAGGGGGACGGAAGGCGAAAGCAAACGAACCACAGAGTCACAGAGGACACAGAGCAGAACAAGGTAGAGCCAGAGAGGGCATTGTTTTCAAAGCCCTGTATTCTCGGCCTTGTCGGTGTTCGTCTTCCTCTGTGCCCTCTCTTCGCTGCACGAACTCTGTGGTTACCCCTCTTCAATTTCCCACTAGCGCTGGCCCGGTGCGGGGGCGGCGGTCGAGGGGGCGGCGGTGGCCGGTGCGCCGGCCGCGGCCTTCTTCGAGTTGTGGTACATCTGCGTCAGCAGGTCGTCGGCGATGTGGCCCACGTCCATACACACGCGGGTGATGCGGTTCCGGTAGAAGGCGTTAAAGAAGATGGCGGGCACCGAGATCGCGACCCCCACCAGCGTCACGCTCAGCGCGTGCGAGATACCTTCGGCCAGCTTCGCCGGGTTGATGGAGCCGGTCGCGGAACCGAGCACCTTGAACGACAGGATCATCCCGTACACCGTGCCGACCAGCCCGAGCATCGGCCCCATCGTCGCGATCACGGCGTTGTAGTTGTTCTTCTGCTCCTTATCGCTCTTGATGCTCTCCAACGTGTTGAGCGCGGCCTCGCGCGCGTCTTCGAGGCCGTACTGGAGGCGGCTCATGCCGGCGGTGAGGACTTGGCCGAGGAACGACGGGTCGTTCCGGGCCATGTCGAAGGCCTCCTTGAACTTCCGCTTGTTCACGGTGTCGGTGAACTCGTCCACGAACCCCGGCGGGATGGCCGAACTCATGCGCAGGTCGAGGGCCAGCAGCACCACGAGGGCGAGCATGGCGACCGAGACCGCGAGCAGCAGCGGGCCGAACACCCAGCCGAGCGACTTCACCATGAAGAGGACGATGTTGTCCCCCTCGCCACCGCCACCGTCGTCAGCGCGGGCGGTGTTGGCGAACAGAAGCATCACCGCCATCGCCATCCCGGACGTGAACAGGAATCGGGCGGTGGGAAGGTACCGCGTGGACGAGCGAGTCATGCTGCGAATCCTAGGGAAAATCGGGTGTTCGCGAACGGTGCCCCGGCCGAGCCTGTGCGGACGTGTCCCGTTCGACGCGCCCGCGGCCCGAAGAGTTCCGGGAAAAGTACGGAATCGCCGGCCCGTGCCGGCCGCGCCGGGGTTTGTCCGGTGCGCCGCGCGGAGCGACCCGCATATTAAGACGGCACGCGCCGGCTCTCGTCAAGCGCCAACAGGTAATTTTCTCGCCGCGCGCGGTCACGCCGCGCGCGGTGTGTGCTTCTGGTACGTGCGAGGGGCGACGGTTTTTTCCCGAAACCCAGTTGTGGTGAGCGGCGCGTCGTCAGCCCGCTGGTGGAGCCGCCTGCCACCAGCGGGCTGACGACGCGCCGCTCGCTTCCTTTTGTTGCTCAGAACTTGAGGTTCATGCCCTTGAGACGGGTCACGGTTTCGGCCATCAGCGCGTCCTCTTCCGCCTCGTCCTTCGCGATGTACGTTACCGAGAATCGCAGGTACGCGCCCGCGTCGTCCCAAGGCACACAGCACACGCTCTGGTCGTGGATCAGGTACTGCGAGGCTTCCTCCGCGTTTCCGAACGCGCGGTCGCCCGCGCCCTTCGGGGCGTTCGTGTACAGGAAGTACGTGCCGCCCGGCATGTCGCACTTGAACCCGACTTGCTTCAGCGCCGCGACCAGCTTTTCCAGCCGCCGCTTGTACTTCGCCCGCACCGCGACCGGGATCGCCACCGTGCGCAGCGCTTGCGCCGCGGCGTGCTGCACGGCCATGAACTGCCCGCTGTCGCTGTTGTCCTTCACGTCGGCGTAGGCCTGTACGATCTTCGGGTGCCCGCACACGAACCCGAGCCGCCAGCCGATCATGTTGAACCCCTTCGACATCGAGTGAACCTCGACGCCGACCTCCTTGGCCCCGTCCACTTGCAGGAAGCTGAGCGGGTCGCCCTTGTACGACAGCAGGATGTGCGCCGCGTCCTGCACGATGACGATCTGGTTGGCGTGCGCGAACTCGATGACGCGCTTGTAGAAGTCCTTCGTCGCGACCGCGCCGGTCGGCGAGTTGGGATAGTTGATGACCATCAGCTTCGCGCGCTTGCGCACGTCGGCCGAGATGCCGTCGAGGTCCGGGTAGAAGCCGTTCTTTTCGAGCAGCGGCAGCTTTACGACCTCGCCGCCGAGGTAGCGGGTCCACGTCCCCGCGACCGGGTAGCCGGGCACGGTCATGAGGGTGATGTCGCCGGGGTTGATGAACACCGCGGGGAGCATCGCGTAAGCCGGCTTGCTGCCGATGCAGTGGCAGATTTCGGTGACGGGGTCGAGCGTCACGCCGAACTGCCGCTTCATGAACTCCGCGGCGGCGTCCTTGTAGTTCTGGATGCCGTTGTCGGCGTACCCGCGGTTCTCGACCTTGTTGGCCTCGCGCGCGAGCGCCTCGCGCACGGACACATCGGCCATGTCGTCGTTCTCGCCGATGCCGAAGTCGAGGAGCTTGCGCTCGGGGTGGTCCGCGAGCGCCTTGCGCTTGGCGCGCTTGATCTTCTCGAACTTGTAGATGTCGGTGCCCTTGCCGTAGTTCGGCCCGCCGATGCGGTCGGCGAACAGGGTCTGGAACCACGGGTCAGCAGCGGTGGACATCGGCGGCACTCCGAGCGGGTGGGAATACCGGGTGTTGTAGCAGAGGGACGAACTCAGGCTACAGCGTGCGCGCGCCCGGCGAGGTCCGCGAGGTGCTGCCGGACGACGCTCAGCAACTCGACGTCGTCGAGGTCACCGAGCGCGCGGCCGGAGTCGATGTGTCCGAGGTCGCCGAGCAGCGCGAACAGTTGCCCGACGCGGACATCGGGCGACAACCGCAGGGCGTCCGCGATCAGGGCGAGGATTTCGTGTCGGAGGGCCGGGTTCATCAGATGAGGTCTCCGATTGAGGGATCGGCGGCGAACGCACGGCGCAGGCGACCAATGACCTCGACGCGAACGAGCGTACCGGGGGCGAGTTTGGCAACCCGCGTGGCTCGCGTGACCCCATCATACAGCACCAGCACGCCGTCCGTCGCCTCAAACGCGACGAGCGTGGGCATGCCGGCGGTGGCCGTGCCGTACGCGGCGATCTGGCGCTGGAGCTTGACCGGGTCGGCCCCCGACGCCCGCGACGGCAACACGCGCAACTCGCGCGGGTCGGCGTCAACGAACCGCGACGGCATACGCGCACTCCGAGCGGGTGGGAACACCGGGTGTTGTAGCAGAGGGAAAAGCGAAAGCCCACCGGCGCGCGCGCCGGTGGGCCGGTGAGAGCTGACTGGGCCGAAATTGCTACTTGCCACGCTTCTTCCACTTGTCGTTGGGCACCCACAATTCATTTACGGCTGAGAGGTCAATCCACTCGATCACGAAGCCATCCTTTTGGCCCCTATTTCCCAGATGACCTTCGACTTTCGGCATGGCATGTGCGCCGGAACCCTGGGATTCCCAGCGTTTCTGCCTCTTTCCTGCCGAAATGACCG
>VGZJ01000403.1 GCA_016872595.1 Planctomycetota bacterium | reverse complement strand
CGCCCCGTCGTCACACGGTGATGATGAAGAACGTCGCCGGACTCCACAACCGGATGTACGGGTAACGACCACACAGGATCGTCTGGCCGAAGTGCGACTGAACCAACACCTATTGCGCAACGAGTCTAGTATCCAGTCGCGGGCCGGGCGAACCTCGGCTCGCGTCTTTTTGTTTCCCGTTTAACCTATTTCACCCCAAACCGTTCGAGATGGCTGCGTAATTCTCTTGGCGGAACCTGTTGCGTTCCGCCGCCCTACAGTCCGCCGGAGGTGTGCCGTGACCCTGACGAACCAAAACGCCGTGCAAACGACCGCGACGATGACCAGCGCGATGCTGGTGATCTCGGCCGATCGCATCGGTCTGGTGTTCGGCAGCGGCCAAGCCCCGCTTCCGGCGGACCCCCTGTCCCGGGGGCGCGTCCCAGCGCCCCGAAACCCGGAGCCTGAACAGCTCCGGTCACGGCACGGGTGGTCCGCGGCGCACATGCGAAAGCAGGTGCGAGCGGGCACACCCGACGCCGTGCCCCCGACCGGTCCGGTCGGATATCGCCCCCCTGGTACCTCGGCCGACCGCGTCGCGTGGCTACCCGCCACCGACCCCGTCCGGGACCGCGACCCGAAGGGCCGCGTCACCCTCTGTACCGCCCGCGACTGCCAATCGCCGGTACGGAGAGACGCGAAACGGCCCTTAGCACGGGTAGCGGCTCCGGCAGCGGTCGCCGGAAAGTGAGGTGGCCTCTGGCTTAAGCGCACCACGTAAGCGGATCCACTCCGTTGAGCCTTGAAAAAGGTTTCAACGAGCAACCGTAGTCGCACTGCGTTTCGGCTGAAGGTCACAACCAGAGTTCTTCGTTCAACCACGCTGGTCCGTTGTTGGCCGTGTTTGGTGTGCGGTGCCGCGAGGCAGACGGGCGTCTATCCGCCCAGTCGCCTCGAACCACATCCCAAGCGCTCGCCACCGACAGGTGAAAGCCCGCCGCGGCTCCGCCGGTTCGGTTCCCGACGAATCGTCGCGCTGATGTCCCTTCATAGAAGCGGACGTTTGAAGCGCGAGTCGGCGAATCGGATTCGGTAGCCGCCCGGTTGGGAGTGCTTGGCCCCCTTCTCTGATCCGAGGAGGGCCGTGCTCCCGCCGGCCGCGCGACGCCAGCTCTGCAACCACCGGGATCGGGACAGGATACCCAACCATGAGCTGGAACGAAATCACTGTACTGGTCGAGCGCGCCAAGACCGGCGACCGCGAGGCCTACGGCGAACTGGTCACCCGGTTCCAGAGCAGCGTCTACGCGATGGCGCTGACCCGGGTCCGCGACCCGCTCGAGGCGCAGGAGCTGGCGCAGGACGTGTTCGTCCACGCGATGCGGAAGCTCCCGCAACTGCGCGACGCCCGGTGCTTCGCCGGGTGGCTGCGGCGCATCACCGCGCGGATGGCAATCAACCGGCTGACCCGGCGCGGCCCGCTCTTCGGGACCGATCCGGAGATGTTGGACGCGGTCGAGGCGAAGACCCGTACCGCCGAGGAGAACTTCGCCGTCGGTGAGGCGGTGGAGCAGCTCAAGGCGGCGCTGGCCGAGCTGAAGCCGCTCGACCGGCAGACGCTGGAGGCGTTCTACATCCGGGGCCGGAGCCTGAAGCAGATCGCGAAGGAGTTCGCGGTCCCGACGGGCACCGTGAAGCGCCGGCTGCACGTCGCCCGCCTGCGCCTGAAGGACGTGCTCGAGGGCATCGACCCGACGCTGGCGGAGCGGTTCGCCGGCGCGGACTTGGAAGCCGTTGCGTAACCCGAGGGCCGCTCGCGGCTCCGCGAGTACCGAGCGCCGGGGGCAAATGCCCCCGGCGTTTTTCTTTGCGCGCGCGTTCGGTTCGTATGGACCGTGGAGGAACACCCCATGCCGCTGCGCGACCACTTTCACCCGCCCGTTTCGCTCCGCAAGCCGTGGGAGGGTGTCCTCTTGTCTTGGGCCGTGGTGATGGTGACGCGATTGAACCGCAGCATGTTGCCCGAACGATTCGAACGTGAAACGCGGGTTCTTCGCGGGCCGCGAGCTGACATCACTTCCGACACAGACGAGGACGCTCCCGACCTGTCGCACGTTGTTCCTGCCGTTCCGAATCCCGTGCCGCCGCTGGCGTGCGAGGTCGTCATGGCCGACGCAGACACGTTCGAGATCAACGTCTACAAGCAAACGGGCGGGTTGAAACTGGTCGCGGCTATCGAGTTAGTCAGCCCGTGAAACAAGGACCGCTCGACCGCGCGCCGCGCGTTCGCCACCAAAGTCGCCTCGTACCTGCAACAAGGCGTCAGCGCCTCACGGTGGACATCGTGACCGAGCGCACCGCCAACCTGCACGACGACATCGCAAACGCCCTGCGCCTGCCCGACGCACTCGATTGGTCTTCGCCAACGGGATTGAGCGCGATCTGCTACCGACGGATTCATATCGAGGGTAAGGAGCGGTTGGAGATGTGGCCGCACGTGCTCGCGCTCGGTGCCGCGTTGCCCGCGGTTCCGCTGTGACTGGAACCGAAACTCGCCGTGGCGCTGGAGTTGGAACTGACCTACACGAACACCTGCGACTCGCTCAGAATCGGCTGACGGCGGATTCCCGCTGCCGGGCGCGGGCGCGCGTATTATTCTAACTGTTGCTCCCCGCTCGCGCCCGCCGCTGCCCCGAGGTCACTCCGTGAGTACGGTTCCCGTTCCCGCGCCCCTTCCCATTGATGGTGCCAAGCCGCAAGCGGCGGCGACTGCGGCCCGCAAGCGCCGCGTGTTCTGGTTCCTCGCGGCCATCGTCGGCGTTCACGTGCTGCTGCCGTTCGCGTTCCTGCCGTACACGTTCGTGTGGTGGGGCATTCCCGTACTCCTGATCGGCAACTTCATCTTCGGCTCGCTGGGCATCAACCTCGGCTACCACCGGATGCTCACGCACTCGGCCGCGAAGTTCCCCAAGCCGCTCGAACGGCTGTGGGTGCTGTTCGGCGTGTGCAGTCTGGAAGGGTCGCCGCTGTGGTGGGTGTGTACGCACCGCATCCACCACCAGCACAGCGACGAGGACGGCGACCCGCACAGCCCCAAGGACCGCTTCTACTGGGGCCACATGGAGTGGATCTACACCGAGGATGACCGGCGGCAGAAGCTCGACACCTACGCGAAGTACGTCCCGGACCTGATGGGCGACAAGTTCCTGCGCTGGCTGCACCGCGGCGAGAAGTGGCTGTTCGTGTGGGCGGCGCATGTCCTCGCACTCACGGCCGTAGGGTTCGGCGCGGGGTTCGCCTTCTTCAGCACCACCGAGGGCGCGGTGCAGTTCGGCGTGCAGTGGTTCATGTGGGCCGTGATCGTGCGCACCGTTTACGTGTGGCACATCACGTGGCTGGTCAACTCCGCGTCGCACCGCTGGGGCTACCGCAACTACGAAACCAACGACCGGAGCCGCAACAACTGGTTCGTCGCGGTGCTGACCAACGGCGAGGGGTGGCACAACAACCACCACGCCGCGCCGCGCGCGTGCTCGCAGGGCCACCGCTGGTGGGAAGTCGACCTCACGTTCACCTTCGTGCGGTTGCTGCAACTCGTCGGGCTGGCGCGCGACGTCGCGCCCGTGAAGGTGCCCAAGCACATCGCGGAAGGCGGCGCGAAGGAGGGCGCGAGTAGCGAAAGCGCGCCGCCACCAACATCGTCATGACGTACATCGAAGCTCCCAACGAGTACGACGGCCCCGGCCCCAGCGTGTTCCTCGCGGGCGGGATCAGCGGCACGTTCGACTGGCAGGCCGACGTCGCCGCGCGGCTCGCCGATCTGCCGCTCGTGGTGCTCAACCCGCGGCGGCGCGACTTCCCCATGAACGACCCGGGCGCGGCCCCGGCGCAGATCGAGTGGGAATACCGCTACCTGCGCCGGGCGACCGCGGTGCTATTCTGGTTCCCGCCCGAAACGCTGTGCCCCATCGCCCTGTACGAACTCGGCGGGCGCGCGCTCGTGCGCGAGCAACCGTTGTTCGTCGGCACGCACCCGGACTACGCGCGGCGGCTCGACGTGGAAATCCAGTTGAAGATCGCGCGCCCGGAAGTTACGGTCACAGCGGACCCCGCGGCGCTCGCCGCCCAAGTGCGAACGTGGCTCGCCCCCGGCGCGCCGCACCCGTAACCCGGGGGGTTTGTCGTGCGCCGCTCCCTCGCCGCTGTCGTGCTGTTCGCCGCGCTGGGTGCGATCGCCCCGGCCGCGGACCCGCCCCCGTTGGTTCGGCCCGTCGTGCCCGCCGGCGGCGCGGTGCGCGTCCGGGTCCCGCTCGGCGGCCCGAAGACCGACCTCATGCAGTTCAAAGCCAAGATCGGCAACCTGAAGGGTAAGAAGGGCGATTCGACCCCGGTCACGGTGTACTTCGACCCGCAGCCGAACGCGCCGACGGTGACCCTGCAACAGTGGAAGGCGTGGGGGTTCGCGGTGCCCGCGGACCGCACCGGCGTGATCCCGGAACTGGTGATTACCGGCGCGCAGCTCGCGCCGAAACCGGCGAAGGGGCGCGACGTCGAGTACCGCATCACCGGCCTGAAGGTGACGCTGTACGAAGCACCCGGCGGCGACAAGGCCGGCATCACCGACACGCTCGGCCTATCGCTCCGCGACCTCACCGGCGGCGCGGACCGCGCGTTCGAGCCGCGCGTCTACTTCGCGGACCGGTTCCTCGAACTGACCGCCCCCGCGGGCGCGGTCAAGAGGCTCGGCACCGGCGACGCGCCGGCCCCCGAACCGCAAGTGACCGCCGAGGAGAAACTCGTGCCGGCCGCGATGCCGTTCGTGGGCGGCGGCGGCTACCCGCTCGTCGGGTTCGTCTCGGTGAACGGGCAGACGCAGTTCTTCGACGCGAAGAAGCAACTGCTCCCCA
>VGZJ01000402.1 GCA_016872595.1 Planctomycetota bacterium | reverse complement strand
TCGGCCGCGCTCAGGTCCGCGGCGCGCGCGCGCACGGCGTCCAACGCGCGGGCCACGGCGTCGAACCGCCCGCGTGCGTCGGCCGGCACTTCGCGCACAAGGCCGAGTGCGACCGCACCGCGCTCGACCGCCGGGCACCAGCGCGGCGCATCGGGTACGGTCGCGCTCGCCAGCGCCGACCAGAACCCCGGCCCCAACCCGGGCACGAAGTACGCGCCGCCGGGGGCCGCGCACCGCGCCAACCGATCCGCGAGCGGGTCTTCGCCGCGCGCGAGGTGGTTCAGCGCGTGCCGCAGGAACTTCACCTGCGCCGCGACCAAGTCGGCGTGAAACGGGATCGGCAGCGCGGCCTCGGCGAAGGCGCGCACGGCCGCGGCCAGCGCCTCCGGCGGGTCGGTGTCGGCGCTCCCGACAGGCGGCAGCGCGGGCGCGCCGGCGCTTGGTGCGGCGCGGAACGCGGCGAGCAGGGGAACCAGAGGCAGCGTCCGCGAGCGGTGCGCGTGCGGCATCGGCCGGCGTCCTCGCGCCAAAGGAATCAGTAGTGCTGATCGTACCAGATTTGCGGGCCGCGAAGAGGTGCGTTCGTGTGCGGCTTACGGAGTGGTTTTTCGCGAGCAGGAAAAAAAGAGTCCCGCCGGAGACCGCTGCAGCGTCGCCCATTCACTGCAGTTGCCAACCGGCGGGACACTGGAATAATACCCCGGCCTCTCCCCACAAGCAATGGTTTCGTGTCCGTTTTTCCCCCGCGAGTTGGCCGGCTGTCGGCATTTCGGACAATCTGTGCTATACAGACGGGTTTTCCAACGATTTCAAGGCGTCGGTGCGCCTCCGTGTGACGGAATCGGGGGCAATTTTCCGATTTTTCCACGTCGGACACTTCCCCGAAATCGGACCTTCACGCGCTCCTCACCCGGTTTTGGCGTCGCGCCGCTATCCCTTCATAGACGTCCCGCGACACCCCGGAGCCGCACCGTGTACGACGCCGTTGTGATCTCGGACATTCACCTCGGGAGCGACAACTGCCAAGCCAAGTACCTCGTCCACTTCCTCGGCGAGGTCCGACGCGGGGCGATGCAGACGAAGCGCCTCATCCTCAACGGCGACGTGTTCGACTCCATCGACTTCCGCCGCCTGAAGAAACACCACTGGGGCATCCTGTCGGAACTGCGGAAGCTCTCGGACGAGATCGAAGTGGTGTGGATCAACGGGAACCACGACGGCCCGTCCGAAATCGTGTCGCACCTGCTCGGTGTGCGCTGCGCCGACGAGATGATCGTCGAGAGCGGCGGGCGCAAGCTGCTGTTCCTCCACGGCCACCGGTTCGACCAGTTCATCACCCGCTACCCGGTGCTGACGTGGATGGCCGACCGCTTGTACCGCTTCTTGCAGCGCCTCGACAAGTCGCACGACTTCGCGAAGTTCGCCAAACGGAAGAGCAAGATGTTCCTGCGGTGCGCGCAGAAGATCGAGCACGACGCGGTGCGCTACGCGGCGAAACGGGGGTGCGACGCGGTGTGCTGCGGCCACACGCACCTGCCCGTTGCGAACACCGCGGGACCGGTCCGGTACTTCAACAGCGGGTGCTGGACCGAGAAGCCGTGCCACTACCTCACGGTCCTCGACGGCACCGTGAGCGTGTGCGCGTATACGGAAGACGTGCCCGCGTTGGTGTAGCCGCTCGCGGCTTCGCGAGAACGTCTTTGGTCACCACGTCTGCTCTTCCGGCTTCGGCTCCGGTGCCGGCACTTCCTCGTCGGGCACGATCGGCTTGCGGGCGTCGATCAGGAGCCAGAACACCACGCCGATGAAGTACGCGGCGGCGTACAGCGACAGGTTGATGATGTACCCCTCGATCTCCCCGGCGCGGCGGGCCGCGGTCACGTCCCCGCCGGTCAGCGCGGCCTCGGCCTCCTTCGCCGCGATCTGCGACTTCATGATCGTCGCGGTCACGATCAGCGTGGTGACGCCGCCGAGGTTGCCGATCATGTTCATGAACCCGGACACGATGGCCGCGTACCGGCGGCCGATGTCTTGGCACACGGCCCACGACGCGCCCATCGTCAGGTCGTTGAAGAACCCGGACATCGCGACCCCGGCGGCGAACATCCACATGTTCCCGCTCCGCGCGCCCATGATCGCCACGACGTAGCACAGGCCCGCGCCGGTGAACCCGATCACCCCGTACAGGCTGCGGCCCCACTTGCGGTCGCCCGTGCGCTTCACGTGCCGGTCGGTCAGGATGCCGCCGAGCAAGCACCCCAGCACGCCCACGAGCAGCGGCCCGCCCGCGAGCAGGGCCATAATCATCCGGTCTTCGAGTGTCCCGGTCTGGCCCGCGAACTGCTTCTTCAAGAAGTCCGGCAGGAAGTACATGAAGAAGTACCAGCCGTAGTTGATGCACACGTACATGCCGCACACGAACCACAGGTTGCGGCTGCCGAAAATCTTCCGCCACGGCACGCCGCTGTGCAGCTCCGCCGGCCCGCGGTCGGCCGCGATGAGCCGGCGCTCCGCCTCGTTCGTGTGCGGGTGCTCCTCCGGGGTGTTGCGGAACCAGAGCGCGAAGACCGCGCACCACAGCAGCCCGACCGCACCGAACAGCCAGAACCCGGCCTTCCAGTGCAGGCCGAGCATCTGCGGGTCCACGAGGCACAGCCAGATGAGCGGGGTCAGCCCGCCCATGAACCGGGCCGACATCCACACCGCGCCCTGCGCGGTCCCGCGCTGCGACACCGGGAACCAGTTGTACAGACCGCGCGCGATGTTCGGGTACGCCCCGGCCTCGCCCACGCCGAACAAGAAGCGGAACACGACGAGGATCGCCAGCCCCGTCACGCCGGCCATCGCGAAGCTGCCGATCTGGTAGCCGACGGTCGTGGTGAGGCAGAAGAAGAACGACCACCACAGGACGATGCGGATGAGCGTCTTCCGCGGGCCGTAGCGGTCGCCGAGGTAACCCGTCGGCACTTCGAACAGCGCGTACGCCAACTGGAACGCCCACAGCGCGACCGCGAGGTCCGCGACCGAGCGCAGGCCCAAGTCCTTGCGGATGTCTTCTTGCGCGCTGCCCCAGAACGCGCGGTCGATGTACGTAATCATCGACAGCGCGCAGAGCAGGAACAGAACGGAGTACCGGACGCGGGTCGGGTTCGGGTTCATGGCAGCGCCAGCGGGGAGGTCATGCGAAGAGAGCTAATCTAGCCGACGCCGCGCGCGGCGCGCAGCACAAAACGCCAGAAGGCCGCCCTTGTGGGGGCGGCCTTCTGGCGGGTCACGTTCCGTTTCAGTTCTTCTTCGGTTCCTGAACCTGAAGCACCCCGGTGCGCCCGTTGAGTGCGAACACCGAGAACAACTGCGTGTCGGCCTTGCAACTGAGTTGGCCCGCCCAAAGACCTTGGTTGTTGTTGTTCGTGTCCAGAACTTCGTAAGTCTTGGTGCCGGGGTTGTTTTGGAACTCGCGGAACGACTCGCCCGGCAGCAACTTCGTCGGCTTGCCCGTCACCTTCTTGCCGTTGACCGTCGTGAACTCCTGAACGGTGATCGTTTTGCTGGTGTCGTTGCGGAACGCGACCCACCCGGCGCTGGCGCTGCCGGCGCAGGCGACGAGGACCGCGAGGGCCGTCGCGAGCGCGAACAGGTTAGTACGGGTGGGGAACATGGGCAAGACTCACACGGGCGGCGCAGCGAGACGCACTCGCTATTCTGTGCGAAGAACGCCCCAACGTGCAAGTCTTGCGCGCGAATTATTCCCACTTGTGGCCCTGCCAATTCGGGCGAAGCCTCAAGCGGCCCGCGGCGCGCAAATCACGCCGCGGTGCGGGGTTCCGGCTTGGGCTGCCGCGCGGTTTGCTCGAACGCTTTCACCGCGTCCACCGCGAACGGGATCGCCGGGCCGGTCCAGTCGGTCAGGTTCGCGGTGTACCCGGCCTTCACCCCGGCCTGCGTGACGTGCGCCAGCAGTTGCCCGCGCTGGCACAACTTCAGCGACGCGAGCTTGGCGTCGTAGTCCTGCAACCGGCGGTGCAACTCCTGCCCGTTGGCCGGCAGCCCGGTCTTCGTCGCGTCGACCGGCTCGACCTTCGGCGCTTCCACCTTCGGCGCTTCGTCTTTCGGCGCGTCCGTCTTCGGGGCCGCTTGCGGCCTCGCGGGCGCGCCTTTCCCCTTCGGGATGCCGAACGCCGGCATCGTGGGCACCTGCGCGATCTGCTTCTTCACGGGGTCGTAGTCCACCCACTGCGCGGGGAGCCGGTACAGGTAGCGGCCGATCCCGAACTTGACCGCGGCGCGCTTGAGCGCGTCGGAGAACGCGGCCTTGAGCCGGTCGCCGCCGTCCGGTTGCTCGCTGGGACTGCCGACGTCGGTCTTGGCGATCCAGCGGTCACCGAGCTTGACGCGGAGCCGACACATGACGGACCCGTCGGGCAGGATGCGGTAACCGTCCTCCCAGTTCTCGACGCCGAGCACCTCGTCGAGCCGGTCTTGGATGAGCCGGGCGTCGATGTACGCCATCGCCAAGCACCGGTTGTTCTTCACCATCTGCGGCTTGTACTTCACCTCGCGCGGCTCGAACGGGGCCGCGAGTGCGGCGGTCAGGGCCTGAACGAGCGGGTCGCGCGGCATCACGGATTCGGGAGACACGGGGCACCTCATCGGGTTGTGGGCCTGAATGAGGTTGAGTGTACGGGTGTGGCCGTGACGGTCGCGATGTCAGTAGGCGCGAAAACTCGATTCGCGGGCGGTCGCCCGGCGGCACAGGCGGAGTATAATAGACTCGTTGCGCAATAGGTGTTGGTTCAGTCGCACTTCGGCCAGACGATCCTGTGTGGTCGTTACCCGTACATCCGGTTGTGGAGTCCGGCGACGTTCTTCATCATCACCGTGTGACGA
>VGZJ01000401.1 GCA_016872595.1 Planctomycetota bacterium | reverse complement strand
ACACCAGCGCGCCCGCGCCGCGCCGCGCCCCGGACCCCGCCGAGGCCGACCTGCCGGCCGCGCTCCCCGTCGATCCCGACGAGTCCGCGCGCGGGCGGCGCAGGCGCGAGCCGCCCCCGCCCCCGCCCGGCGGCCGGGTGCTCCGCTGGCTCCTCATCATCGGCGGCGTCGCCGGGCTGACCGTGCTCGCCTGTTGCGGCGGGTTGTTCGTCGTGCTGCCGGGCGCGGAGTGGCGCGCGCACGAATCGTCCGACGGCGGGTACAAGGTCGAACTGCCGGGCGACCTCACCCCGAACGTCGAGCGCGGCGCGAACATCCGCATCGAGCCGGGCGGCAACGCCCGCGCCGAGGGCGCGATGATCCCGCGCCAGCTCCAGCAGTACATCGTGATCTACCGCGACATCAAGGGCACGAAGGAGCGCGAGCGGGCCGGCACCTCGGACGAGGACCAGCTCGACACCGCGGTGGGCAAGCTCACCGGCGGGCCGCGCGCCAAGTTCCTCGACGGGCCGAAGGACATCACGTTCCGCGGGTTCCCCGGCCGCGAGTTCGAGTTCCGCGGCCAGTCCGGGTGGTACGCGGTGCGCATCATCGTGGCCGACACGCGCCAGTACACGCTGCTCGTTCACGGCGCGTGGCGGCCGAACCCGGACAACGTGCGCCGGTTCATGGACTCGTTCGAGATCACGCACCCGGACATCGTGAAAGAAGGGAAGCGGCGCGAGGAGTGGGCGAAGGCGAACCCCGGCGTGCCGCCCACGTGGGCCGAGTTCCGCTCGAAGGACGACAAGTTCCGCATGATGATGCCGGACCCGGTTGAAACGACGACGGACCCCAAAACCGGGCGCACCCACAAGGCCCGCGCCGCGCGCCACGTCGTCGCGGTCCACGTGAACGACCTGCCGCCGACCGCCAAGACCGCGATGAAGAACCTCGCGGTAAAGTCCGCGCTCGCGGCGATCAAGAACGGCGACGGGCAGAGGTTCGTGGAGGAGAAAGAGGTTCCGTTCCTCGGGCAGACCGTGCCGGAAGTGACGCTCGATCTGCTGGACGGCCCGAACGCCGACGAGAAACCCAAGGTGCGGCTAGTGGTGCGCGCGGTGATCGTCGGCTCGCGCCTGTACCTCGTCTCGGTCGCCGGACCGCGCGGGGCCGACGGGCCGAAGCCCGCCGACAAGTTGTTCGACACGTTCCGGGTGTCGGAGTGACAGGGCGCGAGCGGCGCGGCGTAAGCCCGCCGGTAGCCACACAACTCAGAAACGCGAACGTGTCTGTATTGTGCAGCCACCGGCGGGCTTACGCGGCGCCGCTCGCGCGATTCGCGCCCCTCACTCCGCGGTGGCGAGGGCGAGCGCGAGGCGGCACCCGGCCTCGAACTCGACCAGATCGACGTACTCCTTCACCGTGTGAATCTCGTTCTGGCCCGCGCCGAAGGTCACGGTCGGGACCCCGTGCTTGACCATCCAGTTCGCGTCCAGCCCGCCGTTGGTGACGCGCAGGTTCGGCTCGCGCCCGATGGCGCGGATCGCGGCCTCGGCCCGGCCCACGACCGGCGCGTCCGCCTTCAGGCGGAACGGGACGTAGTCGAGGCGCGAGGTGAACTTGATCTTGGCCCCGCGGCCCTCGTGGTCCTTGACGCGCCCGGCCGCCGCGGTGAACGCGCTCTTGTACGCGGCCGTGATCTCGCGCACGAACTTGGCGTCGTGGCTCCGGCTCTCGCCCTTCACGTGGACGTAATCGGTCACGACGTTCGTGGCGTCGCCGGCGCTCCGGCCGTCCGGGGTGCCCACCAAGCCGACGTTGCTGGTGCCGGTGCGGGTGCCCTTTACCACCTTGCCGAACCAGCCGCCCTCGTGGACCTCGGACATTGCCAGTGAGAACACCATCGTCGCGGAGATGCCCTTTTCCGGGGCGACCCCGGCGTGCGCGGCCTTGCCGCGAATATCCACCGTCCAGCGGTCCGCGCCGATCGCGCCGACGATCACGTCGGACGCGCTGCGCCCGTCGAAGTTGAACCCGACCACCGGGCCGCCGAGGTCCGCGGGGTTCAGGTACTTCGCCCCGAACAGCCCGCTCTCCTCGCGCACCGTGAACAGCAGCGTCAGCGGCGGGTGCGGCAGGTTCTGCTTCAGCAGTTCCGCCACCAGCGTGACCAGCACGGCGCACCCGCTGCGGTTGTCGCCGCCGAGCGCCGTCGTGCCCTCCAGTTCGTTCACGACGCGCTTGCCCGCGACCTTCGGCTTGGCCCCGGCGCACAGCGGCACGGTGTCCATGTGGGTCATGAACAGGACCGGCTTGGCGCTCTTCTTGCCGGTGCCGGGCAGCTTGACGATCAGGTTCCCGATGGGCGTGGGTTCGGGGATGCGGGTGTGCGCGTCGTCGAAGGTGATGGCCGCGGCCGGCACGCCGACCTCTTGGAGCGCCGCGGCCAGTTCCTTGCCGATGGGTTCCTCGTGCCCGGTGATCGCGTTCACGGACAGGAACCGCAGCAACCGCTGGACCGCGGCGTCGGTGTCGAGGGCGAACGCGGGTGCGGTCGGCATGGCGGCGACTCGAAGAGGGGGCGGGCGCGAGTGTGAAAGGAGAGTATAGGGATCGGGCGCGCCGCGCGATATGCTGAGCGGCACACCCCCACGGAGGCTCCCCCGTGCCCGACCCCATCGACCGCCGCACCTTCGCCACCGCACTCGCCGCCAGCGTCGTGCTGACCGCCGACGCGCCCGGCGCGGAACTGGCCCCGCCACCGCACGCCAAGCCCGTCGAGGCCGCGTTCGAGCGCGACTACCCGCCGCCGCCGTTCAACCCGCAGTGGCGCAGGCCGCAGATCAACAAGCTGATGGTGCAGGACTTCGTGATGTTCGGGCACTTCGACCTGAAGATGGTCGAGAAGTTGCTCGCGCGCGAACCGGGCCTGTTGCACAGCCACATGGACTGGGGCGGGGGCGACTTCGAGTCCGCGCTCGGCGGCGCGGCGCACGTCGGCAACCGCGAGATCGCGAAGTTCCTCCTCGGCAAAGGCGCGCGGATCGACATCTTCTGCGCCGCGATGCTCGGCCAACTCGACGTGGTGAAGGGACTGCTGACCGCGTTCCCGGCGCTCATCGACGCGAAGGGGCCGCACGGCATCTCGCTGCACATGCACGCGAAGATGGGCGGCAAGGAGTCCGAAGGCACGCTCGACTTCCTCCAATCGGTGAAGAAGGTCGAGTTCCCGCCGCCGAAGAAGAAGGACCCGCCGAAGAAGCCGGAATAACCCGTTGCGGCTTTGCGAGCGCCACCCCAAGCGCGCCCAACCGTTTCCGCAACCGCGCTCCCGCGAAGCCGCAACCGCGCGAGCGTCACCCCTATCGCGCGCCACACACAACCCAACGCAACATCTCCGTCGGAGTACCCGTGATGTTCTCTCGCTATCTGGTGGCCGCGGTCGCGGCGCTCACGGCCGCGCCGGCGGCGCGGGCGCAAGAGCCGTTCACGCGCACCGACGACGTGATCTACGGCCGCAAGTTCGGCCTCGCCATGACGATGGACGTGTTCGCGCCCAAAGACCCCAAGAAGGCCAACGGGAAGGGCATCATTTGGTGCGTGAGCGGCGGTTGGTTCTCGACCAAGCCGGGCGGCATCGGGCCGGGGCAAGAGTTCGTGAACCGCGGGTACACGGTGTTCGCGGTCGTCCACGGGAGCCAGCCGAAGTTCACCATCCCCGAGGTGCTCGACGACATGCACCGCGCGGTGCGGTTCATCAAGGCGAACGCCAAGAAGTACAACGTCGACCCGGACAAGTTGGGCATCGCCGGCGGCTCTGCGGGCGGGCACCTGTCGCTGATGCAAGGGTGCGCGCCGAAGGACGGGAACCCGAAAGACGCGGACCCGGTGAACCGGCTCTCGTCTAAGGTCGCTGCGGTCGCGTGCTTCTACCCGCCCACCGACTTCCTGAATTACGGCAAAGAGGGCCACGTCGCGCTCGGCGAGGGCACGCTCAAGAACTTCCGCCCGCCGTTCGACTTCTGGGAGCGCGACCGCGACACGAACAAGCTCGTCGTGATCGAGGACGCGGAGCGCCGCAAGGCCATCGGGAAGCAGATTTCGCCAATCACGCACGTGACGAAGGACTCGGCCCCGGCGCTCATCATCCACGGCGACGCCGACCTGCTGGTGCCGATCCAGCAAGCGGAAGTGATCATCGCGAAGTTCAAGGAACACAACGTACCGTGCGAACTGGCGGTGCGCAAAGGGGCCGGGCACGGCGGCCCCGCGTTCGCCAACGACGCCAAAACGCTGGCCGACTGGTTCGATAAGTACCTGAAGTGACCGCGCCGCGCGACGCTTGGCGAGCGGCCGGGTTTATCCCGGCCGTCTTGTGCGCGACAAAGACGGCCGGGATAAACCCGGCCGCTCGCCAAGCAGAAGCATTTCACTCCTTCCCCAGTAGCAGATCGACCACCCAACAGCCGCGGACGTGAACCTGCGCGGCGTCGCGGCAGTGGTTCAGCACGTCGTCGTTGGCGCACCCGGCGTCTTGGAGCGCGTCGGCCAGAATCGGCATCCGGTCGAACGCGCGGTCGGCGTAGATGCCCCGCGCCAGCGCGACCACATCCGACGTGAGCCACGACGGGTCGAGCGCGACCGGGCGGAACGGGTTCCCGAAGATGTCGCGCACCAGTGCGGTTTGCGCCATCGCTTCGTGGTTGAAGACTTCCAACCAGCCCTTGGAATGGTCGCGTGGATCTGTCGCGTGGGTCCAAGCGTCCGGTCGAATGATGTTGGTAGTTCTTGCAGGTGTAGGTTAACCTTCGTGCACGTATGGTTCCAGTAGTACGTCGTCGGCCGATGCTGTCGCGGGCCAGTCGTGGTGTCGGATCGTGCCGGTGGGCATCGGCGCGCGGTTCAGCAGCGCCA
>VGZJ01000400.1 GCA_016872595.1 Planctomycetota bacterium | reverse complement strand
GGTCGAGCCGTGGAACTCCAACTTGATCTCGCGGTCGAAATCCACACGCAGGGGGTCATTTCGGCGGTCACCCATTGGGTTCCTCGGTCATTTCGGCAGGAAAGAGGCAGAAACGCTGGGAATCCCAGGGTTCCGGCGCACATGCCATGCCGAAAGTCGAAGGTCATCTGGGAAATAGGGGTCAGTAACTCTCGAATGTTCATCCATGCGCGAGGCGAAGAGGCTACCCGAACAATGTTCGAGGAGAACACTGTTGTCATCGAGCGGAAGGTGGCTGAACTGCGTGAGGCGGCTCACTCGGTGATTCGGCGATATATCCGTGGGTCGAATTGGCCGCTCAATGTATCAGCGATTGGTTTGCTCATAGCTTTTGCGGCGTTTAACAAACTGGTCTAACCAGGCACTGCACCTGACTCGCTCACGTGATCCGCGCCCCAACATCTTCACGAGTCGATGGGTTGGCATTGCCCAGCAAAGTGCAGGTGGGCTAACTGGGCGCACGTTCAGATGCCGCCCCAGGAACTTCCTCTGAGGTTGACGGCTGGTAGGTCGGGCGGAGCCCGCGTGGGTGCGTACCTTTGACGCGGGCCGCACGCGCGGGCGGTCCTGTGGGTGGTCGGTCTCCGTGTCAACTCATCCGCAACCCCCTTTCGGTTCGACGTTGTCTCGGTCTCATGTCACCGCTGCGTCCGACGGTGGCTCGGTCGCGGGCGCGGGCGGTGGCGGGTCGAGCTTTGTCACCGCGTGCCCCAACTCCTTGCCCGACGGTGGAACTGCTTCTCCACCTTCGCCCGCGTCTGCTCCGCGAACGCCTCCTGACTCTGCTTCACGTACCCCACCCCGTGACGCATCAGCTTGGACCGGCCGTTCGCGCGTCGGCTTTGTGGTTGGCCCGCGCGCGGGTAGAATGGGTTGATGAAACCCACCACAACGCCCCCGCCCGCCACGGACGAACCGACGCTCACCTTCTGGGGCGCGGCCGGCGGCGTCACCGGCTCCATGCACCTGCTCGAAGCCGGCAACCACCGTTTGCTCCTCGACTGCGGGCTGCATCAGGGCCGGCGCGAAGAGGCCCGGCAGCGCAACGGGCACTTCCCGTTTCACCCGCACCAGATCGATGCCGTCGTCGTCAGTCACGCCCACATCGACCACTGCGGGAACCTCCCCACGCTCATCCGGCAGGGCTTCGACGGCCCCATCTACTGCACCCCGCCGACCCGCGACCTGTTGCGCGTGATGCTCGCGGACAGCGCCAAGATTCAGGAAGAGGACGCGGCGCACATCAACATCGCCCGCAACTACGCCGAACCGTGGGTGCAGCCGCTGTACACGGTCGTGGACGTGGAGAAGGTGTTCGCGCGGTTGGTGGCCGTGCCCTACGGGCGAGACACCGACGCGACGCGCGCGATCCGGTTCCGGTTCATCGAGGCCGGGCACGTCCTCGGCTCCGCGATGGTTCACCTGATCGTCGAGACGGCGGACCGCGACCGCACGGTCACGTTCAGCGGCGACATGGGCCGGCGCGGGCTGCCGATCCTGAAGCCGACCGGCGCGATCCCGCCCGCGGACCTGCTCGTGTGCGAGAGCACGTACGGGAACCGCACGCACCGCTCGTTCGCCGAAACCGTGGAGAAGCTGTACGCGGCGATCCGCGACACCGCCGACCGCGGCGGCAAAGTACTGATCCCGGCGTTCAGCCTCGGGCGCACGCAGCTCATCATTCACGTGCTGCAACAGGGCCTGCGCGCCGGCGCGCTGCCGAAGGTTCCGATCTACGTCGACAGCCCGCTCGCGGCGGAAGTGGCCGAAGTGTACCGCGGGCACCCCAACTCGCTGTCGGGCGAGATCGCGCAGGCGCTGCGCGAGGGCCACGGGCTGCTCGGCGGCGACGGCGTCCACTACGTGCGCGACTTCGAGGAGAGCACGCGGCTGGCGTCGCGGCACGGGCCGAGCGTCATCATCGCGGCCAGCGGCATGTGCGACGCCGGCCGCATCCAGCAGCACCTGAAGCAGCTCGTGGACGACCCGCGCTGCACCATCATCCTCGTGAGCTACCAAGCGCAGGGCACGACCGGGCGGCGACTGCTCGAACCGAAGCCGACCGTGCGGTTTCAGGGCCGCGACTGGAACAAGTGGATCGACGTGATTCACCTCGACGGGTTCAGCGGGCACGCGGACAAGACCGACTTCGTCGCGTACCTCGAACCGCTGGCCGGGCGCGTGGGCAAGGTGCGGCTGATCCACGGCGAGCGCGAGCAAGCCGACGCGCTGGGCGAGACGCTCCGCGGGCTGGGCTTCGAGGACGTGAGCGTGCCCGCGCCCGGCGACCGCGTCGTGATCGGGTGAACGCGCCACTGGCCGCGCGTGTGAACCGCTCCTAAGAATGGTGTGTCCTTGCGCTGCCGCCCGACGTGGCCCTATCGTCTAGTGGCCTAGGACACTGCCCTTTCAAGGCAGGAACTGGGGTTCGAATCCCCATAGGGTCACTTGTACTTCTGGACAGTGCGAGACCGGAGCGGACAGAATCGGACGGGATGCTTGGATTCCAAGCACTTCGCCCGGCTTTGTCCGCTCCGGTCCTTTTCCGTCCGCTCCCGTCTGAGCCGCATTTTGCGCCACAGAATGCGCCGGATTCTGCGCCGCCCGTTGGTAGTGTTCTTCCGTCGTTTGCAGGTAGTGTTCTTCTGCAACGGGTATGCTGTTCCCCAACCACTCGCAACCGACTTGCGTCGGGAACTTGTCGTTGAGGTCCGTCTGACACGCCGCGCGCAGCTGGTGGAACAGGCGCGGCCACGGCTTCAGCCCGGCCTTCTCGATGATCCGTAGGAACTGCGTTCGCCAGTTCACCGTCGTGCCGTTGGGCGTTTTGCCGTCGCGCCGGTTGCGGGTAATGACGTGAACCTGTCCGGGTTCGGCGGCTTCGAACGCGTCCCGCAAGTACGGGTAGAGTTCGGGGAAGATCGGCACGACGCGCTGTTCCTTGCCCTCATAACCCTCTGTCTTCGGCGAACGAACGACGAACCGGTTCTTGTCCCAAAGAATGTCGCCCCACGTCAGCGCCAGATGCTCGCTCGGGCAGCGAAGACCGGCATAGCGGCACAACGCGACGATCAGCCGCCACTCGATTGAAGGGCACGCTTCCAGAACGGCGCGGATGGTTTCAGCCGGGACGTACTGTTGACGCTTCGCGTTCCCGCCGGTTTTTGTCTTCACTCCGCTGAACGGGTTCGTCGTGATGATCCGCTTCCGCACCGCGTAGGCGAAGAACTGTTTCGCGCGGCCCGTCAGCCGGCGCGCGGTGTTGAACGCGACGCGCGCGAGCAGGTCGCGATAGAAGCCCTCGGCGTCGGCCTCGGTCACGTCGGCAACGGACTTCTCCGCGCCGAAGAACTCTACCAGCTTCTTGCCCGCCTGATTGTAATTGATCGTGGTTCCCGGCTTCACGTCGGCGCGAACCGTCGTGTACTCCGCGACCAGCGCCCCGACCGTCAACACCTTCACGGGTTCGCGGGGCGCGGCCAGTCCGACCGCGGCCAACTTGGCGCGGAGCGTCGCGCCGATCTCCGTGAGCCACGCGGCCGTGCGCGCCGGGATCGGTTGCGCGCCGAGCTTCGCGGCTTGCAGGTCTTCGACGTGGCGACGGATACACTCCGCCCCCTTCAGGTCGATCTTGCCGAGCCGGATCGTTCGGCGCTTCTTGTCCGCGTCGATGAACAGAACGCGCCGCCGGCCGTTCGGGTCGCTTGCAACACTTGCCACGGGGCACCTCTTGGGTTGGTTCGGGTTCGTCGGGTTCGGTCAGTAGGTCGGGTACTTGTCCCAGTTGCGCATCACGTCGAGCGTGTCGAGCAGGGCGAAGTGTTCGGCCTGCTCGCGCGGCAGCCCGCCGGACACCACCATAATCGACACGCGCTCCCGGTAGAAGTCCCGCCAGTCGTCGGGAATGTCGTCCAACGTCGGGCCGGGAACGCGGGGCGCGGGCGCGTGCAGCGCCTTCAAGAACGCCACTGCATCGTATCGCACGCGCGCCCCTCACTTCGGGTTTCGTCCCTGTTCGGGGACGTTGACAGGGACAATCACAGGGACAATCGGGAGCGCCTCTACCCCTACCTCTGGGATCGTCCCTATTGTCCCTGTCTGTGCCACGTCAGCGCCAGAAGTGCTAGAAAATCAAGCAGTTGGCGCGACGTTGCCCGGTCGCGGATTGTCCCTGTGATTGTCCCTGTGATCGTCCCCGAACAGGGACGACAGGGACAAAAGGGACAATCCCAGAGGTAGGGGGTAGGGGCACTACATTCCGAGTTCGATGCCGTAGCGGTCCTGAATCCGTTTCAGTTGTGCCGGCGTCACGTCCCGATACCGGCGCTCGCCGTTCACCTTCGTCGGCACCGCGATGCCGTAGGTCTTCAACCGCGTCGCGACGGTCTTCGCGTGCCAGTTCTTGAAGGTCGCCTCGTCGCGGAGCTTGGCGGATTCGAGTAACTCGCCGGACGTGGGCGGGTCGTGCGCCAAGACGCGCGCCGCCAGAAGTTCGAGCAGCGTCTCGTCGGCTTCGGGAACGGCGGCGTCTTTGGCGCTCGCCACACTCGCGCGGGCGTGATCCTGCATCATCTTCAGTAGTCCATCCGAACCTTGTTCATCGAACCATGCCGCGAGCGCCAACAGCGGTTGCCAGAGTTCGTAGTTGCGCCCGCTGATGCCGGACGGAACCACGTCGGACCGTGACGCCAAACCCACCCAATCCGGGCCGTGTTCGAGGGCCAGCGCGTGCAGGTCGTCGCGGACGGTTTGCCACGCGCACGGGTCCGCGTCCAACCGGCGCTTCGGCTTCTCCGAACCCGCCTCACTCCTGAACATGGTGATCGGGATGCAGCGGCTCGCCAGTGTGGGGGGCGGTCCCGCGATGCTCGCCA
>VGZJ01000399.1 GCA_016872595.1 Planctomycetota bacterium | reverse complement strand
GAACCGTTCGACCGTGGTCGGGACCTCATCCGGGTGCGAAAATCGTTGCGGACCACCCTTCGCGGGGGTACTTTGTGGCCGCACGGCCGATTTGCGTTTCCAGAGGCGTTCATCTGGGAAAGATCGGTCAAGGAGTTGCAGAAGGGGCTGCAACTGTGCCGCGAGAAGTTGGCCCGGCTCGAAGGGGCTAAGCCCGCGCCCAAAGACCCCGCCGGCGGCGACGAGTGACTCAAGTAGTAGGCACACTCCGTGTGCCGTCGCTGCACATGGGAGATGACTACCGCGCATCTCAAAAGCGCGTTCGAGAGGTTTAGCAACGGCACACACAGAGTGTGCCTACTCCTTTGGAAGGGTCCACATTTCCGCCCGCGCGTATTGTCCGGGCGCGCGAAGTGCCTGATAATCCCTCCGCACCTTCCTCGTGCGGAGTCACGCTATGAAACGCCGGTCGTTCCTCCCCCTCGGCGCGCTACTCGCCTGCCTCGTCGCCGTGCCCGCGTGCGGCAAGAAGGGCCCCAAAGACGGCGACGGCGGCGGCGACCCCGCGCCCGGCACGCCCCCCGCGGCCGTCACCTCCGATTACGTCGCGTTCGTGCGCCTCGACGCGAAAGCGATCCGCGAGAACGCCATCGTCACCGAACTCAAGCAGGCCTTCGGCAAGTCGGCCAACGGCACCGCGGTGTGGGACAAGATGGAGACCGAGGCGATCAAGGGGTTGGGCGTGAAGCCCACCGAGATCGACTCCGTGACCGCGTGCGTCGCCGAGGTGGGCGAGCGCGGGTCGAGCGTCATCGTCATCATCGCCGCGAACAAGGCGTTCAACAAGAACAGCACCTTCGACATCAAGCCCGACACCAAGCCGGACTCGCGCGGGTTCTACAAGGAGCGCTACGGCAACGACCTCGTCCACTTCCCCGACGACAAGACCGCGGTGCTGGTCTCGCCGGCGCTGGCGGACAAGTACCTCGAAGGGTACGCCAAGAACCGCACCGGCTGGCCCATGACGGCCGAGTTCACGAAGGCCGCGAGCGGGCGCACGCTGTACGCCTATGTGAACCTCGACAAGCTCCCGGCCACGATGCGCGACGAACTGGCGCGCGACCGCGAGTTCAAGGACTACCCCGCGCTGCTCGGGTGCAAGGCGCTGTCCGTCGCGGGCGACCTGCGCGGCAAGGAACTGAGCCTGTCGGCCCGCGGCACGTTCGCGGACGCCGCCGCCGCCGGACAGGGCAAGGCCGCACTCCAGAAGGCGCTCAACCTCGCCACCGGCGAGATCGAGAAGGTGATGAGCGGCAAACTCGGCCCGGCGGAAACGATGTTCCTCCCGGCGATCAAGGCCGGGCACCGCGCGCTCAAGGACGCGAAGGTCGATACCAACGGCGCGGACCTGACGTTCAGCGCCACCTACAAGGCCGACTTCGACATCACCAAGATGGCGAACGACGCCGTGAAGGTGTACGAGGAAACGCTCCCGCGCCTGACCGCCCAGAACAACCTCAAGCAGATCGGCGTCGCGCTGCACGCCATCCACGACGCGAGCGGAAAGTTCCCGATCATCGGCCTCGGGGCCAACGGCGTGCCGGTCAAGAACGCCACCGAGAAGCCGCTGCTGTCGTGGCGCGTCGCCATTCTGCCGTACATCGAACAAGACAACCTGTACAAGCAGTTTAAGCTGAACGAGCCGTGGGACAGCGAGCACAACAAGAAACTGATCCCGCTGATGCCGAAGCTGTACGCGCCGACCGGCAAGCCCGGCCAACCGGGGATGACGCACCTGCAAATGGTGGTCGGGCCGGGCGGCATGCAACCGGGCGCGACGTTCAACACCATTACCGACGGCAGCTCGAACACCGTCGCCGTGATCGAGGCCGCGAACGCGGTGACGTGGACGAAGCCGGACGACATCGTGCTGCCGGCCAAGCCCGCGCCCGGCGCGCTCAAGAAGCTGATCGGCGGCCAGTTCCCCAACGGGTTCAACGTGCTGATGTGGGACGGCAGCGTGCGGTTCGTGGCCGACACGATCAGCGAGAACACCCTCCGCCTGCTGTTCGACCCGCGCGACGGCATGGTGATTCCCAGCGACTGGTAAGCGCCACCGACCGGCGCGCGGGGGGCGTTAGCCCCCTGTTCGCCAAGACTTGCCTCGACACGCCCGCGGGCGGTGGGCTATCCTGCGGCCCATGCCCTACACCGTCGCACTCGACGCCTTCCACGGGCCGCTCGACCTGCTCCTCTATCTGGTCAAGCGGAACGAGGTAGACGTTCTCGACATTCCCACCGCGGTCATCGCGGACCAGTTCCTCGCGCACGTCCTCGTCGTCAAAGACCTCGACATCGAGTTCGCCGGCGAGTTCCTCGTCATGGCCGCGACCCTCATGGAGCTGAAGAGCCGGGCGCTGCTGCCGGCCGAGGCGCACGGCCCCGACGACGACAAGCCCGACCCGCGCCGCGAACTGGTGCGCCAGCTTCTGGAGTACCGCAAGTTCAAGGACGCCGCCGCCGCGCTGGAGGCCCGCGCGGAAGAGGCCGGCACGCGCGTCCCGCGCCATGAGCCGCCCGAACCGGCCGCCGAGCGCGGGCCGAAGGTGCGCCCGGTCGAACTGTGGGACTTGGTCAGCGCGTTCGCCCGGCTCATGCGCGAGACGCAGGCGAACCAGCCCGCGACGATCCTCGTCGACGACACCCCGCAGCACGTCTACGAGGCGCAGTTGCGCGCGCGTGTGGCCGCGAACGGCGGGCGGTTGCCGTTCCGCGCCGCCTTCGAGCCGCCGTACCACAAGGCCCGGCTGATCGGCATCTTTCTCGCCATCCTCGAACTGATCCGCCACCGCGGACTGGGCCTCGACCAGCCCGACGCGGACGGCGAGATCGACCTCGTCGAGGTGACCGCGCCGAGCGAAAGCGAACCGGACGCGGAAGCGGCGTGACGCGCGAAACCACGAACACCACGAAACCCATGACACCCACACCCCAGCGCCCGGTGGCGCTCGTCACCGGCGCGAGCGCCGGCATCGGCACCGAACTGGCCCGGCTGCTCGCGCCCGATCACGACCTCGTGTTGGTCGCGCGCCGGGCCGACGCGCTCCACAAGCTCGCGGACGAGCTGACGCGCGCGCACGGCACCGCGTGTCGCGTGATGCCGGCCGACCTCGCGGACCCGGCCGCGCCGAAGGCACTGTTCGACGCGCTCAGCGCCGCGGGTCTGACCCTCGACGTGCTGGTGAACAACGCCGGGTTCGGCGACCTCGGCCCGTTCGCCGCGGCCGACCTCGCCAAAGCGCTGCGCATGATTCAGGTGAACGTGACCGCGCTGACCGAACTGACGGGCCTGTTCCTACCGGGCATGGTGGCCCGGAACCGCGGGCGCGTGCTGAACGTCGGCTCGGTCGCGGGGTTCCAGCCCGGCCCGCTGATGGCCGTGTACTACGCAACGAAGGCGTTCGTGAACTCGTTCTCGGAGGCGCTGCACAGCGAGCTGAGCGGCACCGGGGTCACGGTCACGGCTCTGTGCCCCGGCCCGGTCGAAACCGAGTTCGCCGCGGTGTCCGGCATGAACGCGACGCGCGTGTTCAGCCCCGGCAAAGCACTGGGCGCGCGCGCCGTGGCCGCCGCCGGCCTCCGCGCCCTCCGCGCCGGCCGCCGCCTCGTCGTCCCCGGCTGGCGCAACAAGTTCCTGCTGTTCATGGAGCGCTTCACCCCGCGCGCGGTCGTCATCCGCGCGGTGAAGTCGGTCCAGAAAAAGCGCCGCTAACTGCAACCAGAGTTATGGCCACAAAAAAGCACAAGAGTCACAAACGAAGACAACAAACCAAGCAAAACACAGGGTTGAAGACAACGCGCTCGGTTGCTCGGCGGTTCGTCTCTTGTCCATTGTCTTCTGAACGTTGTTTGCTGTGTTCTTTGTGGCTCTTGTGCTTTTTTGTGGCCATTCCGTCTTCGACATTAGGCGACGACGAGGGCCATGGGGATATCGTGCGCGTCGGTGCCGGTCATGGCGCGGGCGCGGTCGTCGTCCTCGGCGGCGCGGACCTCGCGGTCGTCCGGGGCGACGGTGCGAAGGATGGCGGCGCACCGGGCGCGCTGGTCGGAGTCGCCGCGGCGCAGGCCGTCGAGCAGGTCGGGCACCGCGGCCCGGCCGACGCGCTTGAGCGCGGTCGCGGCCACGACGCGGCTGCGCGTTTCCGGTTCGGTGAGCAGCGCGACCAAGCCGGCCGCGCCGGGCGCGCCCGCCGGGCCGAGCCGCCCCAGCGTGCCGGCGCAGTCGCGGCGCACGCTCGTGTCGGAGTCGCGCAGGCCGCTCACCAGCGGCGGCACCGCGGGCAGCGCGTGAACCCCGAAGTCGCCCAGCGCGCGGGCCGCGCGCCGGCGCACCCGCGCGGCCGAATCGCGCAGCGCCTTCGCGAGCGCGTTCACCCGCTTGGTGAGCGGCACCGGCAACTCCGCGAGCGCGACCACGGCCAGTTCCCGCACCTGCGGGTTCGGGTTGTTCTGGGCCTCCAGCAGTACCTCGTAGGCCACGTTGGTCTGCGCGTCCGGCAGCCCGTGAACGAGGATCGTGAAGACCAGTTTGTGCATCACTTGGGGCGTGAGCGGTTCCATAAGATGCGGGCCGATGAACGGGCGCGGTGGGTGGGCCGCGGCGGGATAGAAGTTGCCCAACTGTAGGTCACGGGCGCGCCGCGCCGGTGCCGGTTCGGGGCGATTTGCGCCGCCGATTCGCGTCCCTTAACACGCCGGGCGCGGCGCTAACGCCGGTTAACGCCGGGCGCGCGCGCCAGCGGAACCGCGCTCGCGCGCGGCGCTAATCCGGCGGCGGCGCGGCGTCCGGGGGCACGCGCGCTGCCCGCGCCGGGTCCGACGGCAGACCCGACATCAGCCGCAGGTGCTGCGCCGCCGTTAGCGCCCACACGATCACCCGGCCGGGGTTCGAGTGGTCCGCGCGCAGGTACACCCGCGTGTCGTC
>VGZJ01000398.1 GCA_016872595.1 Planctomycetota bacterium | reverse complement strand
TCGCCCACCCGCTGCACGGCCAGCCGGCGGCGGGCCTCCAGTTCGGCCGCTGTACCTTTGGTCCTCATGGCAAACAGGTTACGACGATCCGGTGGGTTGTACAGGGCTCGCTACCTGCCGGTCAGTAACTCGTCGCCTCTTCACCGCGTCGGGCGCGTGGCGATGGCCGTGCGGATCAACTTCAACACGTGGTCGCGCTCCGCGCCCACCAGCGGCAGGCGCGGCGGGCGGCACAGTTCGGTGCCGTACCCGCACTCGGCCGCGGCCAGTTTGATGTACTGCACCAACTTCACGTGCGTGTCGAGGTGCAGCGTCGGCGTGTACCAGCGGTACACCTCCAGCGCCCGCTTCCAGTCGCCGGCGAGGAGCAAGTCCCACAGCAGGCGGTTCTCCGCGGGGAAGGCGTTCACCAGCCCGCTGACCCAGCCCACCGCGCCGAGTGCGAAACACTCCACCACGAGATCGTCGACGCCGGCGAAGATCACGTAGCGGTCGCCGGTCAGGTTGATGATGTCGGTGATCCGTCGCGGGTTGTCGCTGCTCTCCTTGATGCACGCGAACTTCGGCTCGTCGGCCATCTCCGCGAACATCTGGGGCGAGATGTCCACGCGGTACGCGGGGGCGTTGTTGTAGATCATGATGGGCAGGTCGCTCGCGCCCGCGACGGTGCGGAAGTGCGCAACCGTTTCGCGGTCGTCGCTCTTGTACACCATCGGCGGCAGCACCATGAGACCGTCCGCACCGAGTTTCGCGGCGTCGGCGGCCCAGCGGCACGCGCCGGCGGTGGTGTACTCCGCGACGCCCGTCAGCACCGGCACCCGCTTGCCGACGTGCGCCACCGTCGCTTTCAGCAGTTCCTTCTTTTCGTGCGATTCGAGCGTGGTGTTCTCGCCCACGCTGCCCATCATCACCAGCCCGTGAACGCCGGCCGCGAGCATCGCGTCGATGTGCGCGAGCGTGCCGCTCACGTTCAGCGAGTAGTCGGGGTTGAACTGCGTGCAGACCGCGGGGAACACGCCGCGCCACGTCACTTTCATTGCATCTCCTGTTGAGATTGATGATTGCAGATTCGTGATTGACGATTGAAGACAGGACGGCGCAGCGGTACGCCGCTCGTCAATCATCAATCACGAATCTGCAATCGCAAATATTACTTCTGTATGGGGGCGTAGACGACGCGGAACCCGACCGTTTTGAGCTTCTCGGTGGGGCGGTAGCCGGCGCGGGCGGCGGAACGGGTCAGGCCCGCGGGGTCGCGGAACGAGCCGCCGCGCGCGACGCGGCGGTCGCCGTCGGCGGGGCCGGTGGGGTTGTCGCGTGCGGCGTCCTTGTAGGCCTCGGACCGGTACCAGTCGCTGCACCACTCCGCGAGGTTCCCGTGCATGTCGTGAAGGCCGAACTCGTTCGGCTTCGCCTTGCCCACGTTCTGGCCGAACTTGGGCCAGCGCTGCGGGAGCGGGTCGCCGCCCAGCCCTTGCGGGTCGTCCTCGACCGGGCGGAACATGGCCTGTTCGCCCCACTGCACCGAATCGCCGAACGCGAACGGCGTCGTCGTGCCCGCGCGGCAGGCGTACTCCCACTCGGCCTCGGTCGGCAACCGGTACTCCCACGTCTTGCGGTACCATGCCGACTTCTTTTCCTTCTCCGTCAGCTTCTTGCAGAACTCATTGGCCTCTTCCCACGACACGGAATCGACCGGCAGGTGCTCGGTGCTGGCGGCCATCTCGGAGGCGCGCGAGTCGCTCCGGCCCATCACCTTGATGAACTGGCCGTTGCTCACCTCGGTGGCGCTCATGAAGAACGGCCCGCGGATCGTAACCTCGCGCGTCGGGCCTTCGTCCGGCCTGCGGCCCGGTTCGTTGTCGGGCGAGCCCATGCGGAACGTGCCCCCCTCGAGCCGCACCATCTTCATACTCTGGGTGTTGGTGAACGGGTCCGGCACGTCCGCGGGCGACGGGCCGCGGAGGAACGCCCGGTACACGCCGTACCCGAGCACGCCCGCGACGAACAGCGCGCCCAGCGCGATCAGCACCATGCCGGTCGGGAACTTCCCCTCCGAGCGCCGGCGGATCGGGTCGCCGTCGGTCTCCTGCGGCGGGAGCTTGAAGACTTGGCTACTGGGGTTCGGGTCCGCGGCGGCGGGCGGCGCGCCCTGTGGGGTGTACACCGGCGGGGCCGGGTACGCGGGGTAGGCGGGCGCGGCGGCGAAGCGCCCGGACGTCGGCGCGGGCGCGGCCACGAACGGGCCGGTCCCGGCGCTCGGCGGCGGGCAGAACGGGTACAGCGCCATCGCCAGTTGCAGCGGCACCTGTGGCCGGTCCTCGGCGCGCTTCGCCATGCACCAGTGGACGATCTGTTCGAGGTGCGGCGGCGCGTCCGGGCGGAACGGGAGCAACCGCGGGGGCGGGTCGGTGCAGTGCTTGAGCATCTTCTCGGTCGCGTTCGCGCCGTCGTAGGGCACGCGCCCCGTGAGGATGTAGTACAGCGTGCCGCCGAGCGAGTAGATGTCGGCCCGCACGTCCACGGCCATCGGGTTCCGGGCCTGTTCCGGGGCGAGGAAGTCCGGGGTGCCGATCACGAACCCTTCCTGCGTGATGCGGTTGGCGTCCTCGCCGCCGGGCGCGTCCATGAGCCGCGCGAGGCCCAAATCGACCAACTTCACCGGCCCGCCGTTCCGCGGCACGATGATGTTCGACGGCTTGATGTCGCGGTGGACGAGGCCCGTTTCGCTCGCGTGTTGGAGGCCCAGCGCCGCCTGCCGGATCGCGTCGCACGCCAGCGGGATCGGCAGCGGGCCGTGGTCGCGCACCATCTTCGTGAGGTGGGCCCCGTCGATGTACTCCATCACGCAGTAGTGGTGGTCGCCGTACACGTCGGCGATGAACACCTCGACCACGTTCGGGTGCTTGGTCATCCGCGCCAGCGCCTGAATCTCCTGCACGAACCGCTCGGCGGCGTTGGGGTGCGCCAACTTCTCCTTGCGGATCACCTTGAAGGCCACGTCGCGGCCCATGCGCGTGTCGTGGGCCTTGTACACGCGGCCCATGCCGCCCTCGCCCAGCACGTCGAGCATCACGAACCGGTCCGCGACCTTCAGACCCGCGGCCCGGCCCTTCGCGATTTCCTTGATCTGGTACGCGGTCAGCCACCCGCGCCGCGCGACCTCGCGCGCCAGCCCCTGTAGGTCCGGCTTCTGGTGCGCGATCCAACCCCGCAGGTCGCGCAGCTGCGCGGCCGTCAGCAGACCGCTGGCGGTCAGATTCTGGAACAGGACGGCCGTCGGGTCGGCGGCACTCATCGCGTGTGGTCCGGGGTCGCGAGTCGGGTACGGGTTGTTGTACCGACACGAGCGAGGCGCGTCAGCCAAAGGACAGAAGACAGTGGGTCGTGGGCAGTGGGCAGTGGGCGGAAGACAAAAGAGTTTTGACAGGATGAACACGATGAACAGAGATCGGAGGACCGGGCAGACTCCAGTCTTCATCCTGAATTCATCCCGTTCATCCTGTCAAAACTCTTCTGCCTTTCTGCCACTGGCCACTGGCCACTGCCCACTGCCCTCGGTCTTCCTGTATCCTGACGGCACCGCCCCGGAGCTGCATGATGCCGACCATTACGATCAACGGTGAACCCCAATCGTTCCCCGATACGCCCCTCACGGTCGCGGACCTGATCGCGCGATTGGGCAAGGACGCGAAGAAACTCGCGGTCGAGGTGAACCGTGACCTCGTCCCCCGCGCCGACCACGCGGCCCGCGCGCTGGCCGACGGCGACCGCGTCGAGATCGTCACCCTCGTCGGCGGCGGGGTCGCGCTCGACCCGCCCATTGACAAGCCGCTGAAGGTCGGCGGGTTCACGTTCAAGAGCCGCCTGTTCACCGGCACCGGCAAGTACGCCTCGTATGAGTTGATGCAGCAGTGCATGGACGCCAGCGGGTGCGAGGTGACGACCGTGGCCGTGCGCCGCGAACGGCTCATCGACAAAGACGGCAAGAGCATCCTCGACTTCCTCGACCTGAAACGGCTCACGATTCTGCCGAACACCGCTGGGTGCTTCAGCGCCGACGACGCGATCCGCCACGCGCGCCTCGCGCGCGAGCTGCTGACGAACTTGGAGAACCCCGGCGCGGGCTGGGTGAAGCTCGAGTGCCTCGCGGACAAGCGGACGCTGCTGCCCGACCCCATCGACACCCTGCGCGCCACGGAACAACTGGTGAAAGACGGGTTCACGGTGCTGGTTTACACCAGCGACGACCCGGTTCTGGCGAAGCGCCTGAAGGAAGCGGGCGCGGCGAGCGTGATGCCGGCCGGTAGCCCCATCGGGAGCGGGCAGGGCATCCTGAACCCGAACAACATCCGCATCTGCTTGGAGTACCTGAAGGAGAACGACCCGGACTACCCGGTGATCGTAGACGCCGGCGTCGGCACCGCGAGTGACGTGTCGGCCGCGATGGAACTGGGCTGCGACGGCGTGCTTCTCAACACCGCAATCGCGAGCGCGCGCGACCCGCTGCGCATGGCGTGGGCGATGCGCTACGCCACCGACGCCGGTCGCCTCGCGTACCTCGCCGGCCGCATCCCGAAGCGCCTCTACGCGACCGCCAGCAGCCCGACCGAAGGTGTCATCGCCGCGAGCGGCGCGAAGTGAAGGCCGGGACGTGAGAACCGCCGGATAACACTGAATCAACCCCGACTGACCGTCCCCATGACAACATTCATCGGCGACCTGCCCGCCGTGCAACTCAACGCCGACCGCGTCGCGGTACTCAAGCCGCTGGGCGCGAACATGACGGAGAAGACGTAGCGAGAGGCGCGGCGTCCGCCCCTTAGAGCCAGTTATGCACTTATCGTCATGATAGGGGATAAGTTACTGATCCGCAGGTAGGGAATCCTGTCTATCTCCTCCTCGCATATGGGAAGGGTAGGTCGGACCCGTCCCACAGACTCCGGAGGAGGTCCGGGTCGCACTTCAGCTCGATGAGGCGGTCGGCGATC
>VGZJ01000397.1 GCA_016872595.1 Planctomycetota bacterium | reverse complement strand
TCGCGGCCCCCGGCTGGCCGCGGTTCCCCGGCACCGACGCGCCGGCCGCGCCGCGCCTCAGCGCTTGGTGGTCGCCGGAGCCGTTCCCCGCCGCACCGGAGCAACTGAAGCCCCGCGGCGGTGGCACGATCCTCGGCTACCCCGACCACACCATGACCGCGGCCGGCGACCGCGTCGAAGTCACAACGGCGCTCGAAGAACACGAGTTCGACGGCGCGAAGCGCCTGTGCCTCGCGATGCGCGTGGCGCACGCCGACGGCGCGCCACTGCTCGCGCGCCTCGTGGGGTTTGCGCCGGCGCGCGAGGCACGCGCGTTCAAGGCCACCAACCGCACGACCACACTGTTCTGGTGGCCGGGCCTTGATGAAGCCTCGGTCAAGGCGAAGGTGAGCGCGGTCGAGTTCGTGCCACTGGCCGACGCGCAAAAGGCGGCCGAGAAAGCCGGCCACCACCTGACGCTGACCGCGCCCGCACCGACCGACACCTCGGCGCGGCCGGAGCAGCCGACGAAATAGCCGCTCGCGGCTTCGCGAGACGAGCAAGACGAAGGATTCGCGCATGTCCACCGATACTCTTCCGCGGCTGTGGCGCACCGGCGGGCCGACCCCGCCCGGTGCGGCCCGGCGCGCGCGGTTGCGGCTCGCTCTGGTCGCACTCGCGGCGCTCGTCGGTGTCGGGATCGCGCTCGTGTACTGGCTCTCGCCGCCGCGCGAGGTGGTCGTGCTGCCGGTCACGAACACCGCCGCGCCGTGGGCCGCGCAGGATCGGGCCGCGCTCGCGCCGCTACTCGGCAAGCCGCTCCACGACGGCACGAACCCCGGCCGCGATCAGATCCGCCTGCGGTTTGCGGCGCTCGCGAAGTTGCCGAAGTCGCAGCCGCTCGTCATTCACCTCGCCGCGCCCGCGGCCGTCGATACCGCGGGCACCGTGTTCCTGCTGCCCGCGGAAGCCGGGGACAGCGCGTGGAACCGGCTCACGCTCGCGGAACTGCTGGCCGCGGTGCGCGACTGCCCGGCGCGGCACAAACTGCTGATCCTGAACCTCGCGCCGCACGACGACACCCGCATCGGCGACCTCTCGACCGCAACGTTCGCCGCGCTCGAATCGGTCACCGATGACACTCGGTTGTCACTGCTCGCGTGCGAGCCGGGGCAGGCGGCGCACGCCTCGCCGGAACTCGGGCGCACGGTGTTCGCGCACTACCTTGAAGCCGGGCTGAAGGGCGCGGCCGACGACGACCGCGACGGGCGCGTGAGTGCGAAAGAACTGGCCGCGTTCGTGCGCGCGCGGGTCGCGCGCTGGGCGACCGAGAACCGCGCCACGCCGCAAACGCCGGTGCTGCTCGGCACCGCGCCCGACTTTGACCTACGCGCGAACATCGCGAGCGCGAGCGAGCCGCCCGCGGTCGGCGAAGTCGCGTACCCCGACTGGCTGCGAGCCGCGTGGGACCAGCGCGCGCCGCGTGACGCGATCCTTGCGGCCGAGCGCGCCCTGCGCAACGGGCGCAGCGCGGATGAGGTGAAGCGCGACTTCGACGCGCGGCTCGCCGGCACCGCGAGCGAACGTGTTCCGACACCCGACCCGCTGCCGACACTGGTCGCCACGTTCCCCGGTTACGTTCTGCCGGAGCCGGCGCTCGTGGAACAACTGCGTGCCGCGGCCGTCGCGTTTGAGTCGAGGCCCGCGCCCGGTGAGAAGCCCGCGGAGCCGACCGAGTTCGATGCGTTCAAGGCCAAGCCCCACACGCTGCTGGCCGTGACCGCGTTCGCGGTGCTGGCCGACGACGCCGACGTTCCCGCGGCGCGCGTGAAGGCGTTCGCGAAGGTGCTCGCCGCATCGGAACCGCAGGTGCGGTTCGCGGAGGTGCTGTTGATTCGGCGACTGGCGGCGCTCGCGGATCAGGGCGCGCTCGCGCCGTGGTCCGGCGAGCGCGCGGCCCTCGCGGTGCAAACGGCGCGGTTCCTCGAAGACGCCGCGAGTCGGCCCGAAGTGATGGCGCACGCGCGGCCCGCGCTCGATGAGGCGTACCGACTGCGTGCCGATGCGGAGGCGGCGCTGTTCGCACCGGGCTACGCTTCAACTGAAACGGCCACCGCGCGCCTGCGCGAAGCCGAGGCCGCGGCGCGGCGGTTGAAGCTGACTGCGGATCGGCTCGCCGCGGCGCGCGCGATCCGCGACGACGCGGCGCTGTGGCTGACCGGCGCGACGGCGCTCGTGGACAACGGCACGCTCAACGCGACCGACGCGCTCGCCGTTGCCGATGCGGTTACGAAGCTCAACGCGGCGCTGCCACAGCGCGACCAGCAGTATGACGCGCTCGCGTTTGCCGCACGCGTGCCGGATTGGGACCGCTTCGCGGGCGTGCTTCGCCGCGCGCTGGCGAGCGCGAACCGCCCGCTCACGCCGGACGCGCTCGCGGCGCTGCGGAAGCGCGCGGCCGCGCCCGACGCCGGCCCCGCGGTGTACGCGGACCTCGACGCGGTACTCGCGTCGCCGCTCGTGGGCGGCGCGGAGCGTGTCGCGCTGTGGAACGCGCGGAGCGCGCTCGCGCGCAAGTTGTGCGAGGCGACGGTGCGCAGGGACGTGGACGACGACGAGGCGTTCCGCGCCGGCGGCCCGCGGCCCGTCGTGACCGAGGTGCCGAGCGAGTTGCCGCGCGACACGGCGCGCGAGCAGCGGCGCGCGACGTGGGCCGCGGCACTCGACCGCGCGCGGGGCCGAAACGGACCTGCGGAGCGACGCGGCCCGGCGGCTGTGGGCGTGGCACGCGGAGCGGTTCGAGTACGAGGCCCGCGACGCCTTCGACGCGCCGCCGTTTCTGACGCGCGCGGCCACCGCGTGCGCGTCCGCGGCCGGCACGAGCGCCGCGCCGTTCGTCGAGGTCGCGCCGGTCGGCGTGCCGAGGCTCACGTTCGACAAGCCGAGCGCCGAGTTGAAGCTCACACTGCGCGCGGTAGGCGCACCGGCGTCGGCCCAAGTGCGGGCGCTGACCCCGGCCGACGAGTGGCTCGCGCCGGTGCCGCCCGCGCCCGCGGCGCTCGACGCCGTGCGCGAACGCGCGCTGGTGATGCCGCTCGCGGCCGGGAGTAAGCCGACCGCTCACCCCGCGGCACTGGGGGTACTGGTCGAAGCGGACGCCGACTTCGCCGGCACGCGCCGCACGTCCCACCGCCGCGTGGCCGTTTCGCTGCGCGCGCTCAGCACGCGCGTCGATCTGCTCGCCCGCGCCGACGCGAAGGCCGCGCCGCAACCACTGGGCGCGTTCAACCTGCGGCCCAACGGCGTGCCCGCATCGTACCAACTGGTACTGTTCAACCCGTCGCCCGTGCCACTCAAGGTGGTCGCGCGACTGAGTGGTTTGGGGCGCGAGACCGCCCCACTCGTGTTGGAACCCAACAAGCCTATGCCTTTGGTGTTTGCGGGGGCTGCGAAGCCGCAAGCGGAGGGAACGGAAGCTGGGAAGGACGACGGGTTCGCCCTGCTGAGTGATAGTGCGTTGTCACTCGAACTGCTCGACCCGGCCGATCGGGAGAGCGTGCTACAAACGTTCGCGCTGCCGGTGCGCGTGGCCGACCCCGCGGGCTACCTGCGCGTGAGCGACGCGGTGTTCACTCCGGGCGCGGACGGCAAGCCGAACCAACTGAGTGTGACCGTTGTGCCGGGCGAACTTCCCGGCGGCGGCGCGGCCCCGGTGAAGATGCTGTTCCCGCCGAAGGCCAACCCCGGCCTCGTCGTGCGCGACGGGAGCCAAGCGGCGAACGTCGTGGCCGCGGGCAAGCCGGCGAAGTTGTACGTCGAGAACCTCGCGTTCCCGTCGCCCGCGGGCGCGAGCGTCACGGTCACATTGTCCGCTGACGGCGTCGAACGCGTCTTCACCTACGCGGCGCAACTGCCGGCGCTGGGCGAGACGGTTCGCCTCCAGCGCGTCACAACGCCGCGCGTGCGGATCGAAGCCCCGGGGTACGCGCGCGGCGACAAGCCGCTCGCGGTGGCGCTCGAAGTGGACGACGCGCCCGAGGGGGCGAAGCTGGAACTGCTGGTCGACACCGCGAAGGACACGAAATCGCCCGTCGTCGCCGACCTCACCTTACCCATCGCCACGGCCCGCGCGAGGGGCGCGCGGTTCCGCTTCGACGCGAAGGGCGAAACGCTCGAACTGGTCGGCACGCTCGGCGATCACAAGCCGGTGCTGCCCGTCGAACTGCTGACCGGGAAGCGCACACTCGAAGCGCGGCTGCTCGCGCCCGACGGCGCGGAGTTGGCGAAGAGCCGCGTCGTGGTCGTGTTCGACGGCAACCCGCCGGCCGACGTGAAGTTCCTCGACCTGCCGTCGCGCGCGGCGAAAGGTGCGCCGCTCGCGGTGAAGGCGACGTGCGCGCCGTCCGTCGCCGGCATCAAGGAGGTGCGATTCTTCGTCGGCAAGCCGACCAAGGACGAGTTGCCCGCGGCCCCGGTCCCGGTCCCCGGCGTGCGCGCGGACGGCGAAGTCGAGTGGCGCGCGAACCTCCAGATGCCGGACGCGAAGGGCGTCGTCGTGGTCGGCGTGAGGTTCACCACGTTCGCCGGACTGAGCACCATCGAGACGCAGGAGATCGAACTGCTCGACGCCGCGGAACTGACCAAGCCCGCGCCGGGAAAGGTCGCGGGGAAGGTGATCGAGAACCGCATCGCGCAACCAGCCGCGACCGTGTTCCTGTACGACGCGAAGGGCGCGCCGCTCGCCAAGACCGCGACCAAAGCGGACGGCACCTTCGAGTTCCGCGACCTGCCGCCGGGCCGCTACTTCCTCTTCACCGAGAAGCCCGCGACCAACCGGCTGGCGAAAGAGGAAGTGGAAGTGAAGGCTGGCGCGACCGTGGCCAAAGACCTCGAACTGCTCCTCAAATAATAGACTCGTTGCGCAATAGCGATCGATGGCCTATTCATAGGGTTATGACGAATTACGAGAAATTGCGTCGGAAGCCGTTGTTGTTCCGCATGTTCACGGGGCTCTCGGCCGACGAGTTCGACAAGGT
>VGZJ01000396.1 GCA_016872595.1 Planctomycetota bacterium | reverse complement strand
AAGTGCCGGTATCGGTGGTCACAGATGTGCATCAGACGCCCGCAGAAGGGGCAATCCCGATCGAGAACGTCGAGTTCCAGGAGGGCGAAATCGGTATCCTTGGGCCAGTGGTAAGGCATCCTGCCGACCTCCACGTTTGAGCCGCCTCCAGCGAAAAGATGATCACGCAAGAGTTTACACACAGAATACGCTACCTTCTAGCCCTCTCGCGGATCGTTGATTTCGTTTAGCGTTCGTCCCGAAGGTACGAAACGCCCTCCGTCTTCTACCTTGTGTCTTCTGCCCACCGCCCACCGCCCACTCTCGACTGCTTTGGGAAAGTGGCGCAGACACGGCGAACGGGCGCGGCTATGTGCCCCGCGGTTGACGGGCGCAGGCGGCCCCCGTGAGCGCGGGCGCTCGCGGGTTCCCCCGGTTGCCGCGCCGTACCCGGAGAATCCCCCATGTTGTTGTCCCGCTGGAAGTTGATGGCCGGCATTCTGGGCGTCTCGATCGGCGGGTTGGCCGCCGCCGCGAGCCAGTGCCCGAAGTTCGACAAGACGAAGGGCCGGCAGCCGGAAGCGACGGCGAAGGCCGACGCGAAGGTGCCCCCGGCGGGCGCACCGAGCGCGCCCGCGCCGGCGCTGGAACTGCCAGTCGTTCCGCAACTCGCCCCGGCCGGTTCGACCGTGCCCGCGCCCACGATCCCGCCGGCACCGACCCCGCCCGCGCCGTCCGTCGAGTTGCCGAAGCTGGCCGACGTGACCCCGCCCGCGCCGAGCCTGCCGCCGATCCCGGCGAAGCCGGCTGAGCCGAAGCCGCCGGAAGCGACCAAGCCCACGACCCCGGCGCTGCCGGACCTGATCCCGCCCGCGCCGACCAAGCCGGCCGAGACGAAGCCGACGCCGCCCCCCGCGACCGGGCCGGTGATCGATCCGTTTGTGGTGACCCCGAAGACGACGCCGGCCGCGCCGCCGGTCACGACGGGCGGCACGCAACCGGGCAACCCCGGCGCGCCGGTCGCCTCGCCGCCGAACACGACGCCGCCCGCGCTGCCGGAACTCCCGCCGCAGCCGCCGATGCGCGCCGAGGTGCCGCCGCCCCCGCCGCTGACGCCGCAACCGTCGCCGCCCGCGCCGGCCGTGGCCGAAACCAAGTTCCGCATCCTGCTCCGCGTGGGCGACGGGGAGCCGATGTTCGAGGTCAAGAACGGCGACAACCTCGTCCTCAAGGTCGCGTGCGAGAAGGTGGACATCAAGTCGCCGGAAAAGGGCGGCATGTCCGAGGTGATCGCCCGCGGTAAGGTCCGGTTCGCCGGGTTCGGCGCGGAGGGCACCTGCGACGAGCTGAAGTTCATGGCCGGCACCGGTGAGGTGCAGATGACCGGCGACGTGAAGGTTCAGGTGAAGGACAAGCTCGGCCGCGTCGAATCGGAACTGTCCACCGCCACCATGAAGTACAAGATCGACGCCAGTTCGGTCGTCGGCGCGATCAAGCCCTAGCCCGAACGGATGAGGGATGAAGGGAAAACAAAGGCGACAGCCCTCTTGTCTTCTCTTCATCCCTCATCCTTCATCCCTCATCCTTTGTTTTGCAACCCCGCGACCGCGTGCTAGAGTCCCTTAACCAGTAGTCCGAGGGACTCGGAGCGGGGCAACGGCGATGACGGAACTAGTTGATTCGGCCCGGACTTGGGTCGCGGGGAACCTGCCGATTGCGGTCGGCGGGTTGGTCGCGTTCTTGGTGCTCACGTTCCTGTGCGTGAACGCGGCCCTGCGCCGCCGCGCGCTCGACCCGAACAAACTCGCCACGGCCAACGCCAACGCCCTCACCGGCGAAAAGGCGCTCAGTTGGGAGCCGGCGGAACAATCCTACGCCGACCTGCGCGGGGCCGTGCGGCGCGATGGGCAGCCGGTGCGCGTCACGCTCGTCGCGACCACGTTCCGCAACGAAACCGCCGACGGGTACGTGATCGACCGCTCCACCGGTGGGCTGAAGGTCGCGGCGCAGGTCGCGGTCGCGCCCGGCACCACGATGCAGATTCGGGCCGTAGACGCCCCGGACACCATCGGCTTCGTTACCCTTATCGTGCGCAGTTGCCGCAAGACCGAGAGCCACTACGAACTGGGTTGCGAGTTCGAGAAGACCCCGCCGTGGAACGTCCTGCTGCTGTTCGGCTGAGGTCACTTGCTGAACAGGATCATGAGCAGGTTGGTGCCCGCGACCATCCACGCCACCCACCCCGCGGCGCTCGCCCCGAGCGCCGCCGCGCCGAGGCCCGGCGCGGACCGCCCGCGGAACCCCGTCACGATTGCCAGCACGCCCAGCGCGGCCACGCACCCCACGCCCAACACCGCCCCGAACTGCGCCAGTTCCAGTGGGATGCCCCGCAGCCCGCCGCGGAACAGCAGCACGTTGAACGCCATCAGTACGCACGCCCCGACCAGCAGCGCGCAGCCGACGAGGAGGGCGGCCAGCGCCGCGCCGGTAGCCGGGGACAGGGCCACCGGCGTCGCGCGGTCGCCCGTTCCGGACGGAGGCAGGAAATCATCGTCGGTCATGGCGCGCCTCAATCGTTCTTCTTGTCGGTGCGGATCGCGCGCGAGCCGATGCGCGCGAGGAACCGGGCCTTCTGTGCCGCGGTCAGTTCCTTCGTGTACCGGGCGCGCACCGCCTCCACCCACCGCACCTTCGTGTTCCCGTAGTCGGTGGCGACGCGGACCAGCACCGGGCCGGCGTGGGCCACCGCGCCGCGCAGCTTCGCCTCAAGGTCCGCGTGCGATGTGACCTCGGTGTACGCCACCCCGAACGCCTGCGCCAGCGCCTTGTAATCGAGCCGCGTCAGGACCGTCGCGGTCGTGCGCAGGTACGCCGGCATCTGGAGCATCTGCATGTAGTGGTACGCCCGGTCGTCGAGGATTACGAACTTCACCGGCAGGCACTCGCGCGCCGCGGTCGTGATTTCCAGCGCGCTCATCAGCAAACAGCCGTCGCCGGTCAGGGTGGCGACCGTCTTCCCGTGGTGGACCTTCTGCGCGCCGATGGCCGCCGGCACGCTCCAGCCCATCGCCTGATTGTCGACCGGGTTGAAGTACGTCCGCGCGCGGCCGGTGCGGAAGTGTTCCGCGGCGATGTGCTCGGTCACGCTCACGTCGGTGAACAGCAGCCCGTCTTCGGGCAGCACCTTCCGCAGCGCCGCGACCGTCGCCAGCGGATCGACGCCGCACTTCGGTTGCGGCACGTCGCACAGTTCCTTCGCCGCGTCCGCCTTGAGCGCGCGGATGTGGTTCGCCAGCCACTTGTCTTCGCCGCGGCGCAGCGTGTCGGCGCACGCCAGCACGCGGCCGAGGAAGACGCCGGCGTCGGCGTGAACGCACACGTCGGTTTTCAGAACGCGGCCGAGGTTGCAGTGGTTCGCGTCCACGTGAACGACGTGCTTCGGCTGCGGGTTGCCGTAGTAGCCGGTCGAGACCTCGCTGAACTTCACCCCGACGGCGAGCACGGTATCGACGCCCGATTTGAGCGGGTGCTTCGGGTCGCGGGCAAAGGTCTTCTCAGCGACCTCGCTCGCGTGTGGGCCGAAGCCCCAGCCCACCGCCAGCGGGTGCGCTTCGCTGATCGCGCCCTTCCCGCTCACGCTGGTCGCGACCGGGGCTTGTAGCAGTTCCGCGACCGCCGCGAGGGCGTCGCCGTGTTCCAGACACCCCGCGCCGGCGTAGATGCCGACGCGGTGCTTGCGGTCCGCCAGCAGCGGCAGCGCCTTCTCGAAGGCCGCGTCGTCGAAGGTCGGGGCCGGCACCGCGGGCGGCGGCGTGCGGAAGTCGTGAACCTCGATGAACAGGTTGTACGGCACCACGACGGCGACCGGCCCCGGCTCGCCCAGCGTCGCGGTCACGAACGCTTGGCGCACGGCCGCGGCGATCTGGCCCACGGTCTGCACCGGGTACACGCACTTGCACACCGGCTTCAGTAGCGCGACCTGATCGAGCGCGTGGACCTGAAACGGCTTGGCCTTCTCGCCGTTCGCCACGTCGCCCACGATGGCGACGACGGGCGACGAGTCGAGCAGCGCTTCGCCGAGGCCGGTCAGCGAGTTGGTCACGCCGGGGCCGGGCACGACACACAGCACGCCGGGCTTGCCCGTGCTGCGGGCGTAGCCGTCGGCCATGCACGCGGCGCTGAACTCGTGCGTCACGAGCAGGTACGGAACCTTCTTGTCTTTGAACGTGTCCCACAACTCGTTCTCTTGCGCGCCGGGGATGCCGTACACGCAGCCGACGTTTTCCTGAACGAGCGCCTCGGCGAGGGCTTCCGCGCCGGTCATCTTGCCGAACACCCACCCGGGGTGCCGGTTCGCTCGGACCTGCTGCACCGGCCCGCCGCGCGCGGCGGTGGCGACGAGCGCCCCGCCCACGGCCGCAGTGCCCTGAAACAGACCGCGGCGCGAAAATGCGAAGTCCATGCGATCTCCCTTGCGGGCAAAGTAGCAGGCACACTCCGTGTGCCGTCGCTGAACCTGTGGGTGGCGCGCACGAACTCCGCTCTGCGCCCTTGAGTCGCTCAGCAAGGGCACACGGAGTGTGCCGACTACTTTGCAAGAGTGCGGAAGATGTATCGGCAAAGCGGGACGCGCGACTTCGCGCGGACTGTGCGATTGGGCCGCTTGCGGCTTCGCGAGCGGGCACGGCTCAGAGGTGGTTGCGTTCCGACACGCGCGCGGGTACTATGCCTGTGCCTCTGCGGTGTTCGTGATGAGTCGCGTATATTTGGCGAACCTACACTAACCTGCTTGGGAGCCTTTCACTTAATACTCCGGCCGCTCGCAAGCCCGTCCCCGGCGCTCGTCGTCGGGACTGTAGCGGGATCCGAAACGCCGGGGTGAGGCACCCTTCTCAATTAGCGGGTTCCCGAAGGGCGACTCACACGGCACAGGTGGAGGCGTTTTCTTTTTTCAACGATCCGCGAGAGGGCTAAAACCCAGGTGATTCGCGATACCTTCGCTCCAAGTCGGCCATGAGTATTGGCCGCTTCTTCTTGGATCGTGCCTTCTTCATGATCTTGCGTCGTTTCATGGCCTCT